>JALWZT010000167.1 GCA_027002405.1 Anaerolineae bacterium
CTGTTCCGTAAATAGGATCAGGATTAGGATTGAGGATTGTTAGGCCGAGGTTAGGCGCGAGTACGAGTAATCAGTGATCAGTTATCAGTAATCAGTTGCGGGGCTAGCCGGATTCATCCGGCGCCGTTTTATAGCCCGGCGACTTCATCGCCGGGCGGGCGTCAAAGACCTTGAAGGTCTGGGAGACGCTTCAAGGTCTGGCCGACGTTGCCCCTTCGGAGACATGTTTCCGCCCGGTTGGGCCTGTCTGCGCAGGCAGACAGGCGGCCCAGGCAATCTGCCTTCCTCATGTTCTCCCCCACCGGGGGAGGAACCCAAGGTGGGGGCCGGCCCCCAGTCCCGACTTCGAGTCGGCGGGGCCAAGGCGCCCATGCAACCTGCTTGAGGTTTGCCAACAGCATCGCTTCATCGCCGGGCGGGCGTGGTGGCCCCAGACCTCGGAGGTCTGCGCAGACCCTCCGAGGTCTCATGCTCACTGCCACCTGCCACGTGCCACCTGCAAACCTGCAAACCGCGTCCCCATTTTCATCGTTATGCGGTGAGCCATCGCTCATGACGACTGTTCCGTGCCCTCATCTCACGGCTTGGGGGGTGGGTGGGGGAAGTAGCGCCGGGCCAGGGTGTCCCAGGTGCCGTCGGTCATGATGGCCCGGAGCGCGTCATCCACGGCCTGGTTGAGTTTGAAGGTGCGTTTGGGCAGAAGGATGACGTAAGGGTCCGAAACCAGGGGCGGGGTGAGGATGTGGAGGTCCGGTTGGGGGTCCAGAGCCGCGGTGACCGCATCCACCAGGGCTACGTCGGCCCGGCCCGTGTGCACCGCGTCCAGGGCCTGTTGCGCGGTTTCGGCACGAAGGACCCGCGAAAGACCATGACTGTGGGCCCAGGCATCGCCCAGGCCCCCCCATTCCACAGCCACCTGCACCTCCGATAAGTGCTCCGCGGTCAGGGAGCGCCCCGCCCGAGTCACCATGACCAATCCTGCTTCAAAATAGGGCGGGCTATCATGCACATCTTCACTTAAGCGCGGGTCCTGAGGGAAGGCGGAGATCACCGCGTCCGCTTTGCCCGCCATGACCGCATCGGCCAGGCCATCAAACCCCACCACCAGAAAGGTGACCGGAACTCCCAGGCGATGTCCCAATTCCCGGGCCAGGTCCACATCAAAACCCACCAGTTCGCCCTGGCTGTTGACGCTTTCGAAAGGAGGGAAGCTGGGGTCCATGGCCACACGCAAGGGCTCCCCCCGCTGCAATCGCTGCCAGGATGGATCCTGACCGCGAGCAAAGAGGAGCCAGGCCAGGGCCACCCCCACCAGGGCCAGGGCCATCCGCGCGGCAAAGGTGAGCCAAAAGCGTCGGGAAGTACGGCGGGGCTGGGTGTTCATGGTTCAGCTCGATTCAGGGTCCAGACGCACGACCAAATGGTGTTGTGAGGCCATATAAAGAGAGGGGCACCCATGAAATTCTAAAAAACCGCCTCATTATATCAGAATCTGGGGTCTGGCGAAAATGACTTTGGCCCCTCGACATGATGGGTTTATCCGCAGATTACACAGTCACCATATGATCGGCAGGAGGAGGCGTTGCTGTAGGGGGAGACCGGCGATGTTGGCCGCGATGCCCGGGCTCCCAACCAGGAAGCTG
>JALWZT010000168.1 GCA_027002405.1 Anaerolineae bacterium
GCGTGGCTGTGGCGGTGGGTGTGGGCGTGGGCCGAGGGTCTCGCCAGGTGAGGATGCTGCCGGCATCCCCCGCGATCCAGGCCCGCCGAGGAACGGGCGCGGCCGCGGCGTAGAAGTCGAAGCCCACCCCTGGTTCATCTCGCAACCAGGTGACCCCTCCATCGCCTGTGTAGAGGGCAGTTCCTTGCGCGCCCACAGCCCAACCGATGAACCGGTCGGCCATGGTCACAGCCCGCAGGTCCTGGGTGACCCCACTGGTTTGAGGGGTCCAATGCGCTCCTCCATCCTCTGTAGCCAGGATGGTGCCCTCGGTGCCTACGGCCCAGCCGTGTTGAGCATCCACAAAAGCCAGGCCATAGAACGCGTCCGCGCCCCCTAAGGTCTGGATGGTCCAATGCTGCCCGCCATCCTGGGTGTGGAGAAGGATGCCCGCGTCTCCGGCAGCCCAGCCGGTTTGGGCATCCACAAAGGCGAGGGCATGGATGGTATGGCGGGTGGGCAGGGATTGGGCCTGCCATTGGCCCTGGTGATAGTGGAAAAGAATCCCGTCATCGCCCGCGAGCCAGCCTTCTTGGGGGGAAGGGAAGCTCATGGCCCGGAAGGTGCCCGGATAGAGTAGATTTTCCACAATCCAACTGGCCCCGCGGTTGGGGGTATATCGCAGCAGCCCATGGGCCCCTGCGATCCATCCTGCCTGGCCATCGAAGAAATGGATGGCGAAGATGTCGTCGGTGGTTTGGGTGTTCAAGGCTTGCCACGGGTCGCCGCCATCCTGGGTATAGAGCAGGGTGCCTGCCTGGCCCGCGGCCAGGCCGCGGCGGGCATCCAGGAATTGCAGCGCGCGTAGGCGCGCGGCGGTATGGCTGGTCTGGAAGGTCCATTCACCCAGGCCCAAAGGGGCCAGGATGTGGTTGGGCTGGGGGGCAGGGGGTGCGGCCCGCAAGGATACCCCATATCCCAAGACCAGCAAGGGGATGGTCAGGAGAAGAAACCAGGGGGAAAGACGCACGGAAATCAGTATAGCTTAGTTCTGAGTTTGGTGAAAAGATGACATGTGCGGCAATGGGTGGCAAGAAGCAATACCCATGGCCAGTATAGTATACTGAATTCAGGTGAAAAGTGGATGAAGGAAGCGAAGGGGGTGGATGACAGTTTTTTCAGGTTTGTTTTTTGTCTCGAATACGGAACAGCCTTCCCCCTCCATGAGTGGGTTTTCCAAAAAAGCTTTTGTGTTGTACAATAAGCTTCACCGTGCAAGGAGATGGCACCGAAGGCGGTTTCCAGGCTTCCTAAATGTTATGCATCCCTTGTTCATGGGGAAGCAGCATGCGTGTTTAACGCCATGGCTTCTTTTTTGACCTTACCGAGGAGGTGATTTATGACCCAACCGATTCGCATCGGCGTCATTGGCGGAAGCGGTGTTTATGATCTGCCCGGGCTGACCCAGGTGGAGGAGGTTCATATCCGAACTCCGTTTGGGGATCCCAGCGAGGCCTACATCATCGGCGAGATCGATGGTCAGCGGGTCGCGTTCCTGGCCCGACATGGCCGTGGGCATGTCATCCATCCCACCGCGCTCAATGCCCGAGCCAACATTTGGGGCTTCAAATCGCTGGGGGTGGAATATCTCATCTCGATGAACGCGTGCGGTTCGTTGCGGGAGGCCATCGAGCCTGGGCATATGGTGATCCCAGATCAACTCTTCGACCGGACTCGCTTACGCTCGCAGACTTTCTTTGATGAGCCGGGTTTGGTGGTGCATGTCTCCGTTGCGGACCCTATCTGTCCTTATCTGGCTGATATCTTGTATCAGGCTGTGGCCGCCACGGGCAAGACGGTGCATCGGGGCGGCGAATTTGTCATCATCGAAGGCCCTCGCTTCAGCACCAAATCGGAAAGTCGGGTGTTCCGGCAGCTTGGGTTTGATATCATTGGTATGACTGCCATCCCTGAAGCTTTCCTGGCTCGGGAAGCCGGTATGTCCTACGCGATCATTGCCCATGTGACCGATTACGATGTGTGGCACGAAAGTGAAGAGCCGGTGACTGTGGACATGGTGGTACAAACCTTGCGGGAAAACGCTGCCGCGGCGCAACAGGCCACCCTCAACGCCATCCGATTGCTCAAAGACGCTCCCCCCAGTCCTTACGCCGATGCCCTCAAAGACGCCATCATCACGCAACGAGAAAAGATTCCACAGGCACTTAAGGGCAAATATCAGCTCCTCATCGGAAAATATCTTTGAGAGTCATGACGATTGAATTTTCGGAACAGTCACCACCAGCCACGACTCGCCGATACCGAGGAAAATGGGAACGCAGATTGGCGCAGATGCGACGCAGATTTCCGCAGATATTCGTCATGCTGAGCGACCGAAGGGAGCGAAGCCTGCCCTGAGGAACCGAAGGGCATCTAGCGAGCGAAGCGAGCGCCATGCCGTGGTTTTTGCGCTTCGCTAGATTCCTCGGTCGCTTCGCTCCCTCGGAATGACGTCGCGAGGCTCTATTTACGGAACAGTCCAACGGCAGGCAAGCCTGCGCCGATACGGACGAAAATCTTACGCCAAGCCGCAAAGGCCGCCAAGCAGGTTTGCAAGTGGCAAGTCGCAAGTGGCAGGTGGCAGATCGTAGGTGGTGAGTTCAACTGTGAACCGTGAACGCCACCGACTTTGGACGTTGGACATCGGACATTGGACTTTATTTTCAAAGCAGATTTGCGCAGATGCGACGCAGATTCCTACTGATTACTGATTACTGATAACTGATCACTGATTACTTTCTTCGTGGCTCTATTTACAGAACACTTAACTCCAAAAACCTATACTGCGGGGATATTGTGATGGAACGCCAGCGTGTTTTAGCTGTTGTGGACGTCAAGAAGTGCAGCGTCTATGACGAGCTACAGGCATCGGATTACGAGGTGAGATTTGCCCATACCTTAAGGCCTGCATTGCATCTCATAAAGGAATTCGATCCCGATATCATCATTTTAGATCTCGATACCAATACCTTCGGCAAAGCTAAGCGCATTATTCAGACGGCACGCCGTCATCCCAAACGTCCGTTTATCGTGCTCACCAAGAGTAGTCGTAGTGCGCCCGATCCATCGTTTTTTTATGATGCGCTTTTATTTAAGCCCTTTGTTTTCCCCATGCTCCAAGACACGTTGGAGCGATTGAAGGAGGAACGGCTTCGGTATGTCATTCAGTTGCCCCCATTTATTCTGGACCGACGCACTTTGGTTCTGCAAGGTCCCCAGGGGGTGGTACGCTTAAATCCCAATTTAACCCGCTTGATGGCGGTTTTTATGCTTCATCCTCGAGAACCTTTGCATCACAAGCGTTTAATCCGTGAAGTGTGGCAGGTGGAAGGAGAGGGAGATATCCGAACCCTTCATGTGCATATCCATTGGTTGCGGAAGCTCATCGAACGACATCCTTCTCAACCTCAATTTATCAAAACCCTGCGTGGGCGTCAAAGCTATCTTTTGGATGTGGAAGGCGAGCCCCACATTGGCGGGGGGCCCTTGTTGCCCCCATCCACTTCTTCAGTCCCACCCTCGTAATGCTTTTTGGACTTCCAGGTAAATCGGTTTGGGCTGAAAGTCAGGCGTCACAAAAGTATAGTAGTCGCGAAAGCTTTTTTCGGGCGCAGGATACCGAAAAGCCCACATGCAAAGCGCGCGTAGCCAGGGCCAATCCAGGGCCATGTCGTAGGCGCGCAGGGTGTAACGGATCCGTTGCCCAGGACGCACGGCCCGAGTCCAGCGAGGATGATCGTTCCACCCCGCCTCGGTGATGAATATAGGCTTTTCGGCATCCCCATATGCCACCATGATCTCCCGCAGGAGCTCCACGCGGCGGAAGTTGACCACCTGAGGATCGGGAGGATCATCGGGCGGGAAGGTCCAGCCATACGCGTGGACGGCCAGGGCGTCGAAGGTGGAGGCCGCGCCCGCTTCGTACATGGCCCGCAGGTACGCCAGGTCGTTCTGACCATACTCCCCCGTGGGATCGCCCAGGGTGGGGGCCAATGCCCCGGCCAGGACCACCATATCGGGGTTGGCTTGACGAATGGCCGCGCGGGTTACTCGCAGCAGACGCACATACGCGGCCGGGTCGGGGCGACGATAGCCCCATTCCAGGGCCAGGTTGGGTTCATTCCAAATGATGACATAACGTACCCGGCCCTGGAAATGACGGGCAAACGCGGCCGCGTAGGCCGCGAAATCCTCGTAACTGGATTCTGGTAGGGTGTTGGCAATGGTGCCTTCCGGTCGTGCCCATTCCGGGACCATGCCCAGGCGGGCGATGACTGTCAGCCCCTGGCGGTTGGCATGGTCTACCACCAGGTCCGCGTGGTTGAAGTTGTACTGGCCGGCGCGGGATTCGCTGTAGGCCCAGGGGAAGTATTCCACGATCCAGGGCGTGCCCATCTCTCGCACCATGACCAGGGTTTTTTTGATCTTCCAGGCTTCGACTTCGTTTTCCAGCCGGGTATGCACGCCCGCCTTGGGGTTCGTGGTCTGCACCGTTTGCTGCGGGCCTAAGGGGACTTTGGGAGATTGGAGGCGATTCCAGCCCCACCAAGCTGCCCCCAGCCCCAGCACCAGGATGAGGAGGGTGCCGGCTATTCGCAGGGGGGAAACGCGGGATATGACCATGCTCTTGCTAGCGAATGACATCTACTCCCATATAGGGGCGTAGGACCTCGGGAACGATGACACTGCCATCGGCCTGTTGGTAGTTTTCCAGGATGGCGATGACCAGGCGAGGCAGAGCCAGCCCCGACCCATTGAGGGTGTACACGTAGCGGGGTTTGGCGCCGGGCTGGGGCCGATAGCGGATGTTGGCCCGTCGGGCCTGGAAATCGGTGAACAGCGAACAGGAGCTCACTTCCAGCCATTCTTCCACTCCGGGGGCCCACAGCTCGATATCGAATTTGATGGCCGCGACAAAGCTCAAGTCCCCGGTGCACATCTGCACCAGGCGGAAGGGCAGCTTCAACAGGCGGGCGATATCGGCCGCGTTTTCGATGAGGCTATCCAACTCGGCCCGGCCCGTTTCCGGGGTGACGAACTTGACCATCTCCACCTTGTCGAATTGATGCCCCCGTTTGATGCCCCGGGTATCCTTGCCCGCGCTAAACTTTTCCCGACGGAAGCAAGGGGTGTAGGCCACATGGTAAATGGGCAACTGGTCTGCTTCCAGGATCTCGTCCCGATACATGTTGGTCACAGGCACTTCCGCGGTGGGGATGAGCCACAGGTCCTCTTCGTGGTCCTTGTAAAGGTTATCGGCGAATTTGGGGAGATTACCGGTGCCATAAAGGGCATGGCTACGGACCAGGAAGGGAGGGTACACCTCGGTGTAGCCGTGCTGTTCGATGTGGACATGGAGCATCCAGGTGATGAGTGCGCGTTGCAGTTTGGCCCCCAGGCCTTTCATGATGTAGAAGCGACTGCCCGAGATCTTCACCCCGCGCTCGAAGTCGAGGATGCCCAGGGCCTCGCCGATTTCCCAATGGGGCTTGGGCTTGAAATCGAACTGGCGTAGTTCGCCTTCCACCCGCACCACCACGTTCTCGTGCTCATCCTTGCCCACAGGGACCTCGGGCAAAGGCAGGTTGGGGATGTTGAGCATGGCCCATTCCAGGTCCTTTTCTACCTGCTTCAATTCCTTTTGCAGCGCGTCGATCTCCTGGCCCAATTGAGCCATACGGGCCTTGAGCTTCTCGGCCTCTTCTCTTTTCCCTTCTCGCATCCATTGGCCGATCTGCCTGGACCCTTTGTTGCGTTCCGCCTTCAGGGCTTCGAGTTGGGTCAAGATTTCCCGTCGGCGTTTATCCAACTGGATGGCTTCTTCCACGGGGGCATCCTCGGCCCCCAACTTTTTCATGGCCTCTCGGACCAT
The DNA here is from genome assembly GCA_027002405.1 of Anaerolineae bacterium. Taxonomy (GTDB): domain Bacteria; phylum Chloroflexota; class Anaerolineae; order J102; family J102; genus M2005. Next base: position 5,912 of record JALWZT010000168.1, read on the forward strand.
ATCGGGTTGTTCGCGTAACAGTTTGATGTCGATCATGGCAAGAACCTCCTGGATAAGAGAAACAAAAAACGCCCGCTCGTCGCCAGGACGAGGGGCGCTCGTGGTGCCACCTGGGTTCGCCACGGTCTCACGACCGTGACCTCGGTGCCTCGGCCCGTGTTGGACCGAAGCGGGTCGGATAACGGTGACCTGCCGGCCCCACTTACAAGGCCCTGGCAGGGCCCTTCGGCGGGGCAACTCGGGAGGGGATTTCATCCGGTCCCGTCATTGCCTTGCACCAACCGGCAACTCTCTGAGACGGGAAGCACGGATTACTTGTCTCCGTCACTGTTGTTGGGGGATAGGTTTTGTCAATCTTCGCTCAAGAATGTCTGTTAATTTACCACAAAGACCACGGAAATGCAAGAGAAAAGGAGAAACTTTAACCACAGAGAGCACAGAGGGGAAAAGGATATTGGATAGTGGGTATTGGGAAGATTGGAGGGGCAGCGGCAAACTGATCACCGATCACTGATCACTGATGACTTTTCCCTCCAGCGTCCCGTGATCGCCGCGTCCAGGCATTGATCGATATCGCCATATCGCATTTTTACATGGCTGTGCATGGGCGCGTAATTGGCCATTTTGCCCGCGTTGGTGGCCATGGTGCGGATGCCCAGGCTGCGCACGGGCGCGACCACCGCGCAGGTATCGGCCACCACCTCCCCGCCCGCAGCTTCGATGATGGCGACCAGCCCCTCCTTTTGAGCCCGTTCGCGAGTCATGCGGCCCGTGGTCACCCACAAGCGGGTTGCCAGGTTTTTGCCCTGTAATTGCTGGGCGATGTAGCGGAGTTCGGAAAGGGAGGCATGGGGGCAACCAATGGTGACCAGATCGATCTCAGTAACCTCCGGGTCTGCGTCCATGACCTGGTAGCCTTCATCCAGGCTGTCGATGATGACGCGCGAGGCCTGGGGTAGGATAAGGCGTTCGCCCAAGTCCCGGGCTTCGGGGGTGTATCCTGCCACATGATAGAGGGCCACGGCTCCATACGCGGCCAGGCCCGCGCCCAGGGTTTTCAATCGGTCGCCGGCCGCACCGCCTTGCGTGAGGTCTTCGGGCAAAGGAGGCAGCCACGCGGCTAAATCCGCAAACCAGGGCACCCCCGCGCCCACTCGTTTGCCCACCATGTAGCTAAGGGCGCCGAAATCCGCGATGGTCCGCACCGGGCAGCGGACTTCCACCACATGGGTGGCTCGGCGATATTCGGGCAAATGATAGCCATAGCGCGCGGTGCGCCCCACAATGGCCGCGGCCAGGGCGCTGGGGCCTCCTTCCCGGTTGGTGTAGGCCCCCACCACCGAATTGGCCCAAGCCACCGCGCTGGATTCCGCCCAGGCCAGATGGTCTCCCCCATGAGGGGCATAGGGGGGGAAAAGATAGGGGGTGCAGGACATGGTTGGGGTGATTCCCATCTTCATAAAGGCTTGCACGGCTTTCATCTGGGCCTGGGCAAAGGCAGGATCGATGCCCATGGCCTGCCAGCGGTCCAGTTCCATGCCTGCCGGGTTCAGGGTGGTAGGGACCCGCACCCGCGCGCCGGACTCTGCCCAGGCGTGCAAAAAAGCGACCCCTGCTTCGCCCAGATTTTTATAGCTGACACCCGCGATCTGCACATGCCGCACAGGCACCAGATCGACGGCGCCGTAAATCCGCCCCAGGGTGACCACGATCTCCATGGCCTTTTGCACCCCGGGGCCTTCCGCGCCTTCCAGCATGGCTTGTTCTTCGGGAGTAAGTTGCAGAGTTACCGTCATGGTTTGAATTCCATGTATGGATACTGGGTATTGGGTATTGTGGATGTTTCTGTTCCGAAAATAGAGTAATCAGTAATCAGTGATCAGTAATCAGTGGAAATCTGCGGCGCATCTGCGCAATCGGCGTTCTCTTTACCTGCCACTTGCCACTTGCAAACCTGCAAACCGGCATCCTAATTTTCATCGTTATGTGGTGAGCTATCGCTCATGATGACTGTTCCGTAAATAGAGCCTCGTGACGTCATTCCGAGGGAGCGAAGCGACCGAGGAATCTAGCGAAGCGCAAAAACCACGGCCTGGCGCTCGCTTCGCTCGCTAGATGCTTCGCTCCCTTCGGTCGCTCAGCATGACGAACATCTGCGTTGCATCTGCGCAAATCTGCGTCCCCTCCACCTGCCATTTGAATATCAAATATCCAATATCGAATATCACCTATTTCTGCTGCGAACGGCCTGACAACATTTGACAAGTTCCTTATCATCAAAAGTGAACCACGCCCTTTTATCCCTCATCCGGTATGGGTTCAATGAGGATGTCATCAAAAGGGCGGGGTTGAGTCACCCGCACCTGATCCTGCTTGATCAGCTCTAACACCGCTAAAAAGGTGACAATAATCTCCATCCGGTCTCGGGCCCGACGAAGCAAGTGCTTAAAACGCACCGGTCCCCCTTTTTTCAGCACCTGCTTCAGGGTGGTTATCTTTTCTTCGATAGTCACTTCTAACGGAGCGATGTGATGGATGGGAGGTAAAGTCGGATTCATCTCCTCCAACACATCGTACAAAGCCTGGACCAACGCGTCTAAGGAAAGACTTTCGGGGTCCAGGCGTTTTTCCAGGGTGGGTGGGGGAGCCAAACGTACGTAGGTGCGCCAACCCCGGGCCTCCAGTTCCCGCAGGAATGCGGCCCGTTCCTTAAATCGTTTGTATTCCCGCAATTGTCGAGCCAGAGCTTCGCCCGGGTCCTCCTCTTCCTCCTCGTCCTCGGTGGGCTCGGGCCGGGGCAACAACGCTACGGACTTGATATAAAGAAGTCGCGCGGCCATGACCAAGAAGGCCGCGATATCATCGGGCCGGACCTGTTCCAATTCGGCCATGTAGTCCAGATATTGCTGCGTCACCTGGGAAAGACTGATGGCCGTGATGGGCAGCTCCTCCCGTTCGATCAGGTGGAGCAGCAAGTCCATGGGGCCTTCGAAGGACTCCAGGTGGATGATATAGTTTTCGTTGGACTTGAGCTTGAATGGCGCGGGCATGGAGACACAGAAAAGTGGATAAAGTACCGTTAGGAGGAAGAGAGATCCTCCGGGCCGAAGGCATCGGGAAGGAGTTCGGCCACGGTGGTGGCCCGCACATGGCCCGCTTCGTCCGCAATGTAAACGAGCATGTCGGGAGCGAATTCGCGCATGACCTGGCGACAACTGCCGCAAGGGCTGCCGCCATTCCGGGTTACGATCATGATGGCCCGGAAACGACGATAGCCTTCGGAAACGGCCTTGAAAATCGCCACCCGTTCCGCGCACATGCCCAAAGGATACACCGCGTTTTCCACATTGCAACCAGTGAAAATCTGGCCTTCGGAGGTGAGCAAGGCTGCACCTACCGGGTAATGAGAGTAAGGGGCATAGGCGTGCGCCTGCGCTTCGCGGGCAGCCTCAAGAAGGCGTTGGGTGTCGATGGTGGGCATGGGAGTTGGATTGGATTAGGATCAGGATCAGGATCAGGATTAGGATTAGGATTGAGGAGGGTCAGGCCGCGGGGATCAGGGAACAGGCATCATGGGCAATGGCTCACCCCACAACGATGAAAAATGGGACGCAGTTTGCAGGTTTCCGGGTAGCAAGTGGCAGGTGGCAGGTGGCAGGTGGCAGATGAAGGGAACGCTGATTCCCACTGATTACTGATCACGGATCACTGATTACTCTACTTGTGGTCAATCAACCCTCTCTCTTTCCGGGCCACCGTTGGGCGAGGTATCAGGTTCGACAGAAGGTTCGCGTAAGCTGAGCAGCACTTCTTCAATGCGATTGTTCTGGACTTTCAGCACCTCGATGTGCACCCCATCCAGATCAAAGGCATCGCCCGGGTCGGGCACTCGTTGCAATTGAGCATAGATGACGCCGGCCAGGGTGCTATAACTTTCATCATCCGTGGGGAGATGGACGCCCAGCTCGCGATTCAGATCGTCCACGTCCATCCGGCCGTTGACAATATAGGTGCCATCTTCCTGCGGCTGGATCATGGGAGGCTCGGAATCATACTCATCTTGAATCTCGCCCACAATCTCTTCCAGCAGGTCCTCGATGGTCACGATCCCTGCGGTCCCGCCGTATTCATCCACGACAATGGCCAGATGGGTGCGTTTTTGGCGAAGGATGGGCAGCAATTCATCGACCATCATGGTCTCGGGCACAAAGAAGGGCGGGTGTATGATCCGGTCGATGGTGATCTCGGTTCGGCCATCCCGGAAGCAGATAAGCAGGTCTTTGGCATAAAGCACGCCGACAATTTTGTCGATGGTTTCTTCATAGACAGGGATGCGAGAATGCCCGGCCTCCACAATGACATCCAACGCTTTCATCAGGGGGGTTTCTTTGGGCAGAGCCACCACATCCACCCGTGGGACCATTACCTCGGCCACGGTGGTTTCGCTGAAGCGGAAAATGCTGTCGATGAGCTCCCGTTCCTCTTCTTCCAGAAAATGCTCCTCATCCCCTAAGTTCAAAAGCAGACGCAGCCCATCTTCGCTGAGAAAGATGTTGCGCTCAGATTCCTGATCATCTTTGGTTATCCCCAGGCTACTCACGAGCCTTAGCAAAGCCCAGGAAAAGGGGGAAATCAAAAGGATCATGCCCCGCATGGGCCCGACCACCCGCCCAGCCACGGCCATGGGATGCTGTATCGCGACGGCCCGACCCCAAACCTGAATGAGCAGCAAGCCCGCACCGGCGAGCCCCAGGGCCAGGATCCACCATCCATCCAAATGACCCAACCTGAAGCTGATGTAGCTGACGGCGGCCGCGGCCATGAGTATCACGTAGGTTTTTAAGATCATAAGCCCGGCCAGGAAACGCTGGGCATCGGCAAGCAGGGATTCGATGCGTTTCGCGTAAGAAACGCCCTCCTCACTTAATTTGCGAACGTGGGTCCGGCTAATGGTGGCCAGGGAGACTTCTGCCAGTGCTACAAAGAACATGAGCAGAAAGGCACCTGCCCCAAGAATCACTGCCAGGCCTAAGGGAACGTCCATAGGTTATTAATTGGAACCTCCGGTTGAAACAAGGATTAGGAATAAAAATGAATTGGAATGGGTTATTGATTCGATGATTGTCAGGGAAAAGGCGTTACACAAACAACTATAGCATCAACCTTTTGGCAGGGCAAGCTCAACCGTGCAACACCGCTCCCGCGGGAACTTCCATCTCTTCGGGGAATTCGCAGTTTGTGGCCAGAGCCCCTGGCCCGATGCGAGTGCCATTGCCCACAGTGACATCGGTGAGCACAGCATGGGGACCGATGTCACACCCTTCCCCCACTACGGTCTCTCCCCGCAACACCACGCCCGGCCCGATCACGGTATCACGGCCGACTTGCACTTGGGGTTGGATGTAAGTCGCTTCGGGGTCCAAAAGGGTGACGCCGGAAAGCATGAGTTCTCGGTTTTTGCGTCGACGCACGATGCGTTCTGCCTCGGCCAGATGCACCCGGGTGTTCACGCCCAACACTTCCTCGGGGGTCTCGGTGATGAGGGCTTCGACCTTTCGCCCCTCTGCCACGGCCATGGCTATCAGGTCCGTGAGATAATACTCGCCCTTGCGGGGGCTTGGGCGCAGGCGATGCAAGGCGGGCCACAGCCAGGCCCCATCAAAGCAGTATACGCTCGCATTGAGTTCTTTGATGGCCTTTTGTTCCTCCGTGGCTTCCACTTCTTCCACAATGGCCTGCACCCGGCCCTGGGCGTCTCGCACCACGCGGCCGAATCCCCGGGGATCTTCGGCGATGACGGTGAGCATGGTAATGGTCGCGTCCTGTTCCTGATGCAGGGTTTGAATGCGTCGGGCCGTGGCCGCGGTGATCAAAGGCATATCGGCATAATAGACCATGATCGTTTCGGCCTGACCCGCGAGGACCGGCTCGGCCTGCATCACGGCATGGCCGGTGCCCAATTGCTGGGGCTGTTCCACAAAGAGGGGGCCCGGGCCGATGGTGGCTTTCACCTCGTCCGCGCCATACCCCACAATGACAACGGGGGGGAGATCGGTCAATGCCCGGGCCAGGTCCAGACTATAAGCCAGCATAGGCCGACCGGCCAGAGGATGGAGCACTTTGGGAAGACGGGATTTCATGCGGGTGCCTTTGCCCGCCGCCAGGATAACAATTGCTGTGGTCATGGGGGTAGGATTAGGATTGGGATCAGGATTATGGTTTAAGATGGGGGTTGTGGAGATTGGTGGGCTGGGGGGATGGAGATTGGGGATTGGATATTGGATATTGGGTACAGTTTTTTAGTCAGCCACGGGAGGGAGGGGTTCGTCGCGGCGGAGGAGATCGGCCGGGGTCTCGCGTCGTTGCATCATGATGAGCCTGCCATAAGCATGAAGCACGACAGGGGGACGCAACATGCCGTTGTAGTTGCTGGCCATGCTGAGATGATAAGCGCCCGAAACCGGGATCGCCAGCACATCGCCCGGCCGGGCCTCGGGCAGGGGGATGGATTCGATGAGGAAATCGCCGCTTTCGCATAAAGGCCCCACCACCTGGGCCGGTCCGGCCGGGGGGGCCAGGGGACGGTCCACCAGGGCCGCGGTGTAGCGGGCCCCGTAGAGCGCGGGCCGGATGTTGTCGCTCATTCCGCCATCCACTGCCACAATGCGTAAGCCCTGGGGCAGATGGCGAATGGTACCCACGGTGTAAAGCGCGATCCCTGGCCGGGCCACCAGGCTTCGGCCCGGTTCCAGAACCAGCGTGGGATGGCTGGCTCCCATCTTTGTGCGCCAGACCTGGGCCGCGTAGGAAGCTAATTGTCGCACCATCGCCACCAGGTGAGTGACCGGGTCTTGAGGATGGTAGGGGACCCCCAACCCACCACCAGGGGAAAGGTAACGGATGTGCCCCAAACCTTCCTTCTGAACCCACGCGGCCAACTGAACCAGCCTATCCAGGGTTCGGAACAGAGGATTAAGCTGGGTGAACTGGGAGCCGATATGGGCGTGCAGGCCAGTAAGCCGAAGATGAGGCGCGGCCGCGATACGGCGGGCTGCTTCCTGGGCTTCTTCCCAGAGTAATCCAAATTTCGATGTGGCATGCCCGGTCTGACGATAGGCATGGGTATCGGGGACTTGCTCAGGATTCAGCCGCAGCCACAGGGCCAGGGGGCGTGGAAGCTTCAATGCCAGGATCTGTTCTAGTTCATGGAGATTATCCACCACAATGGCATGAACCCCCACTCCCGCGGCTCGGCTCAGAAGTTCCCGAGATTTGTTGTTGCCATGCACATGGATGGCCGAGGGGGAGGCACCGCCACGCTGGGCAATGGCCATCTCGCCCAGGGAGACCACATCAAAGCCGATGCCACGGCGCACCAACAACTGCACCAGGGGCACACTGAGCCAGGCTTTGGAGGCGTAGGTGATGAGGCTGGGGCCGGGCCAGGCCCGCAAGCCGTGGCGATAAGCCTGAATCGCGTGGTCCAGGGTGCCTAGATCATAGAGATAAAGGGGCGTACCGAACCGATGGGCCAGGTCGCTGAGGGCATGGGGGCCCAAAAAAAGACGGCTCCGGAAAAAGTGGATAGCCAGAGGCCAAAGGTGACGCGGGAATTGGGAAGGACGCATGATCAGAGCATGACAAGGAAGATGCCCATCAATGCCACCAAAATGCCGATGATCTCGTTGATGCCTGGGATTTCGCCTAAAAGCAAAGCGCCCAGGATCACTCCGCCCGTGACTTCCTGGGTGGCGATTATGTTCACGTAGGAGGCATGGAGTCGCCGTAAGGCCGCGTTGTAAAGGGTATGACCCAACCCCAGGGGAATGACCCCCATACCCAGGATGCTGAGCACGGTCTTGGGCGTGTAGCCGCCAGGGGTCCAGGTCAGCGCGGCCGCGGGCAGTGCCCACAAGGCAGCCGCGCCGTAGGTGGTCATGGCATAAGTGAATAGGCTATACTGATGCCTTTGAGAACGTCCAGCAATGCTGTAAAAACCAAAGGTGATGGCCGAGCCCAAGGCCAGCAGGTCGCCTATCAACATACGTTGATTGAAATCGGGCTGAAACCCGGCCAGGATACCGATCCCCAGAACGGTGATGAGCACGCCTCCCCATTTGCGCCGGGGAATGGGTTCCTTGAGAAAGACCGCGGAAAAAAGGGTCACGAAAATCGGCGCGGTGTAGACAATGGCCAGGGAATGGGCGATGGTGGTGAAGGCCAGGGATGCAATATAGAAAAGAAAATGCAGGGCCGTGATGAGACCAAATAAAAGAAACTTGCGCCACTCCGCCCGAGGGACATACCAACGTTCCCCTGTGATGAGCATCATACCGGCCACGGTCAATGCCGCGGTGGTCAACCGCCAGAAGGCGATCTCATAGCTGGAGATGGTCTGGGCCCAGCGGATGAAGATCGGACTGGTGGAAAAAAAGAGGACCGCTATCACCGCGTATAGCAGTCCCAGGCGGGCGTCTTGCCGCTGGTGGATCATGTCTGTGACTGTTCCGTAAATAGAGTAATCAGTGATCAGTCATCAGTAATCAGTAGAGCCTTGCGACGTCATTCCGAGGGAGCGAAGCGACCGAGGAATCTAGCGAAGCGCAAAAAACCACGGCATGGCGCTCGCTTCGCTCGCTAGATGCCCTTCGATTCCTCAGGGCAGGCTTCGCTCCCTCCGGTCGCTCAGCATGACGAATATCTGCGAAAATCTGCGTTCTCTCCACTTGCGACTTGCCACTTGCAAACCTGCTTGGCGGTCTTTGCGACTTGGCGTGAGATCTTCCCCGGTATCGGCGAGTTGCCGTTGGTGGCGCCTTAACGAAAAGCACCGGCCACCAGAGAGAATACCATGGCGACGACGATGAGCGCGCCGATGATGTACCACACGGTGGTTGTCCAGTGGATTTTCTTTTTGGGCTGTTGTTTTTTTATCCGTTTGCGACGGGCCATAAGGGGACTCCTTGAAATAATGAAATGGCATGAACAGGCATCGCGGAAGATTTTAGCACGATTGAAAGCCAATGAAAAATCGAAGGTTTGGATAAAAAAAGGCCGCCATGGATGTAACTTTTACGGAGACAGGCTAATCGAATAAGGATGACATCGGTCATCACAACATTCTATTTTTGGAGAAAGAACCATGCCTGGTCTGTTTGATAAACTTTTCGGTAGCAAAGGGGAACAGAAAAAAAGCGTATCGACAGCTTCCCCGGCTCCTCAATTGGAACGCCCCAAGCCTATTCATGTCACAGATGCTGATTTTGACGACGTGATTCTCAAGGCCGATAAGCTGGCCATTGTGGACCTATGGGCGGAATGGTGCAGCCCATGCCATTTGATTGCGCCCATCATCGAGGATTTGGCCGCGGAGTATGCGGGGCAAGTGGTGGTAGCCAAACTGGATGTGGATCACAATCCCAATACTCCGGCCCGTTTTGGTATTATGGGCATTCCCACCGTTCTTTTCATCAAGGATGGTCGAGAAGTCGATCGCATTGTGGGGGCGCAAAGCTACGTGGCCTTTGCCAATAAAGTGGAAAAGTGGCTTTCTGGATGATCGCTGCTATGTAAATAGGATTCGGATCAGGATTAGGATTAAGATCGCCAGGCCTACGTTGAGCGAGACGACAACGGGCGTGATGCATGAAAACGTGAAACGTGAGAACCTTACGCATCACGTATTACGCATCACGAACTCGGCTTCCCGCGCCGCCCTGGCCGCGAGGCGTTTTCATTCGTATCGGCGAGCCGTGGCTCGTGGCGCCCGTTTCGAAATGGAATGAAAGTTTCACGGAGCGTGTACGATGAAGACATTAAAAAAACAAAATATATCCATGAAGGTGGCTACGTGGCTGAGGTCGAAGTGGAACTCATCCTCGAGAATGAGGGGTGGTCGCCTTATTTGAGCCTGGAAGATGCTTATAAACTAGAGGATGTGCGGGACGCGTTGTGGCGAAAGGATCTTGCAACCGCGGCGCAAATGGCGCGTGTTTACGAACTCAAGCCCGTGAATATTTGACGACATATCACTTCAACATGATCACCACCCCAAACCGCCCGCTCCGGCCTTGGTCCCCCCGGTGGGAGAAGAAGATGTCGGTGTGGCAGGCGGTGCACAGCCCGGCCACCTCCACCTGCGCCACCCCGGCATCCTGCAATTGGCGGGCATTGGCCTGCCACAGGTCGAGATAAGCATGGCCCGCGCGGGCGCTGGGGCGCAAGAGCGCGTCGGGGTCGTGCTGGCTGGTGCGGATGGCCTCGACTACCTCGGGCCCGACCTCGTAGCAGCAGGGGCCGATGGCGGGCCCCACGCCCGCCACCATCTCCGATGGCTGGCTGCCAAAGGTCTGGGTCATGGCCTGCACCAGGGCTTCGGCCGTGCGGGCGACCACGCCCTGCCAGCCCGCGTGCGCGATGCCCGCGGCGTGGTGCTCGGGGTCGTAGATGAGGATGGGGGTGCAGTCCGCGTAGCGTTGCAGCAGGGGGATGCCGGGCGTATTCGTGATCAGGCCGTCGGCCTTGCCCAGGCTGCCCCCGTGGTGCCCGGCGTTCGCCAGCAGAATCCGATTACCATGTACCTGCCAGGTGGTGGTGAGCGCCTCTCGGGCCACGCCCACGGCCCGGGCCACCCGCCGGTAGTTCTCCTCCACCCGGTCGGGGTCATCTCCCACCGTCCATCCCAGGTTGAGACTGTCCCAGGGCGGGGGGCTGACGCCCCCGCGGCGGGTGAAGACCGCATGAAAAAGCCTGGGGAAGGCATCCAGGCTGGGGAAGGTATAGTAGGGGATGGGGAGGTCGTGGAAGTGCATGGGATAGGATGAGGATTGGGATTAGGATTGGGATTGGGATTAGGATTAGGATTAGGATTGGGGATACGAGGAAATGAAGTCTCGAATTTTGGTGTGGGTGAGTAGATGGGCGTCCTCTTGCTTCTGGTCGGCCTGGAAGATGAGAGGGCGAATTTGCTCCCAGGCGCCGAAACGTTGCAACCATTGTTCTACATCGAGAAACAGCTAACCTACTGTTCACTGAATACTGGATGCCTGACCCTGCCCCTCTGCAGAAAGGTGACTTACCGCAGAGAACGCAGAGGACGCAGAGTCAACTGAACACTGAACACTGATTACTGATGACTGATCACTGATTACTTTCTTCGTGCCTTCATTCCTTCGTGGCTCTATCTTCCGAGCATGGCTCAAATCCGCAAGGGTGTGTGCTGTGCCAGCGCCAGTCGGTCTCGATGATCTCCCGCAGGCCGTAGCGGGGCTCCCAGCCCAGCACTTTTCGCGCGCGGGTGTTGTCCGCCCAGATGCGCACAGGGTCGCCCGGCCGCCGCGGTCCCACCCGCACTTCGAAATCTCGCCCGGTCACCTCCCGCACCATGTCGACGATCTCCATGACGCTGGAGCCCTGGCCCGTGCCCAGGTTGAAGGGCATGCTCTCGCCGCCCGCCCACAGATACCTCATCGCGGCCACGTGCGCGGTGGCCAGATCGTCCACATGGATGTAGTCGCGAATCGCGGTGCCGTCAGGCGTGGGATAGTCGTCGCCAAAGACCATGAAATCATCCCGCTGGCCCAGGATGTATTCCATGAGGCGGGGGATGAGGCGGCTGGCAGGCTTATACGCGTCGCCAATGCGCGCGTCGAAGCTCGCGCCCGAGGCATTGAAATAGCGCAAGGGCGTGAAACGCAATCCTTTCGTACGGTCGTACCAGGCCATGACCTCTTCGGCCAGGCGCTTGGACGCGCCGTAGACGCTCTCGGGCTTGTAGCTTTCTGCTTCGGTCACGGGCACACGCTCGGGCGTGCCATAGACCGCACAACTGGAGGAAAAGACCAGGTATTTCACCCCGGCCTCCATCATGGCGTCCAGCAGGTTGACCGAGCCCTGGATGTTATTGCGGAAGTATTTGCCCGGGTTTTCCATGCTTTCTCCCACTTCCACATACGCGGCGAAGTGGATAACGCCGGCGATGTCGGGATATTGGCGGAATACCGCCTGGATTTCCTGGGGATTGAGTAGATCGCCCACGATGAGGGGCGCGTTTTCCACGGCCTGGGCGTGGCCTTTGACCAGATTGTCGAAGACGACGACGTCGTAGCCCTGGCGTTGCAGTTCGCGAACGGTGTGGCTGCCGATGTAACCGGCGCCACCGGTGACAAGAATCTGTTGGGTAGTCATGATGATAGGATGGAATTAGGGTGGGGTTATTGGGGAACAGCCGCCACTACTTGGGAATACAAAGCTTTTGCCCTGGCTCGATGCGATGGGGATCGGTGATGACCGCGAAACTGGGGTCTTTTTCCGCCATGGCGTTGGTGGCTTCGACGATTTTCATGTAGGCGTTGACATCCCCTAAATAGGTTAGGGCCAGTTTGCTCAACCAATCGCCCTCCTTGACGATGTAAGGGGTGCAAGTGGGGGTGACGGGCGTGGGTTCGGGCACGGTGAAGGCCGGTGCAGAGGCTCCATTGACCTTTTCCCCCGCCGCGTCCAGGGTCTGGATGTCGAACAGGTATTCGCCCGGTTCCAGCTTGCCTGCATCAAAGCTCCATTGCCCATCGGGCCCGACCTCTACCTGGCCCAGCTTCTCGCCGTTGGCGAAGATGGCCAGGGTGGCGCCCGGTTCGCCCATGCCGTGCAGGAGGAGATGCCCCTCGTCGTCGATTTCGGGCGTGGCCAGGGTGGGGGTAACGGGCGTGGGTTCGGGCACGGTGAAGGCCGGTGCGGAGGCTCCATTGACCTTTTCCCCTGCCGCGTCCAGGGTCTGGATGTCGAACAGGTATTCGCCCGGTTCCAGCTTGCCTGCATCAAAGCTCCATTGCCCGTCGGACCCGACCTCTACCTGGCCCAGCTTCTCGCCGTTGGCGAAGATGGCCAGGGTGGCGCCCGGTTCGCCTGTGCCGTGCAAGACGAGATGCCCCTCGTCGTCGATCTCGGGGGTGGCCAGAGTGGGGGTGACGGGCGTGGGTTCGGGCACGGTGAAGGCCGGTGCGGAGGCTCCATTGACCTTCTCCCCTGCCGCGTCCAGGGTCTGGATGTCGAACAGGTATTCGCCTGGTTCCAGATTGCCCGCATCGAAGGTCCATTGTCCATCGGACCCGACCTCTACCTGGCCCAACTTCTCGCCGTTGGCGAAGATGGCCAGGGTGGCGCCCGGTTCGCCTGTGCCGTGCAAGACGAGATGCCCCTCGTCGTCGATTTCGGGCGTGGCCAGGGTGGGGGTGACGGGCGTGGGCTGAGGCGTCGGGGTGGATGTGGGTTCAGGGGTAGGGAT
>JALWZT010000169.1 GCA_027002405.1 Anaerolineae bacterium
GGGGTGGGGGCCGAACGGCCGGATCACCGCCCCTGCCGGATTGCCCGGCAACCCCCTTGAGGTTTGCCAACAGCATCACTTCATCGCCGGGCGGGCGTCAAAGACCTTGAAGGTCTGGGAAACCCTTCAAGGTCTGGCCGACGTTGCCCCTTCGGGGACATGTTTCCGCCCGGTTGGACCTGTCTGCACAGGCAGACAGGCGGCCCAGGCAATCTGCCTTCCTCATGTCCTCCCCCACCGGGGGAGGAACCCAAGGTGGGGGTCGGCCCCCAACCCCGACTTCGAGTCGGCGGATTGGCTGCACCCGGTGCGTCATATTCGAAATTGCTGAAGACGATGGGAGCACACCTGATCCGGCCGCGACCGTTTAGCTGAACAGCGTCTCGATGTCCTCTTTGTTCAGGCTCTTGAAGAAGCTGCTTTCCGTGCTGATGAGCTGGGAAACCAACGCCTGCTTGCGCTCCTGAAGCTGGAGGATTTTCTCCTCCACCGAGTCCCGGGCAATGAGCTTATACACGAACACGGGCTTGTCCTGACCGATGCGATGAGTGCGGTCGGTGGCCTGCATCTCCACCGCGGGGTTCCACCAGGGGTCGATGTGGATGACGTAGTCGGCCGCGGTCAGGTTCAGGCCCACGCCCCCGGCCTTGAGGCTGATGAGGAAGAAGGGGATGTCCGGGTCCTTCTGGAACGTATCCACCACCTCCTGACGCTTGCGGGTGCGACCGTCCAGATACACATAGGGAATGCCGCGCCGGTCCAGCTCCTTGCGCACCAGGGTGAGCATGCCCACGAACTGGGAAAAGACCAGGGCCTTGTGCCCGCCCTCCCGCAGGATCTCCAATTCCTGCATCAACAGCTCCATCTTGGCGGAATCGCCCCGGAACTTGGGGTTGACCAGGCGGGGGTGGTTGCTGATCTGGCGCAGGCGCAACAGGCCCTCCAGCACCTTCATCCGGGCCTGATTCATGCCCTGCTCCTCGACAATGCCCAACAGCATGGCCCGATACTGGTCCCGGGTCTTGTTGTAGAAGCGGCGCTGCGCGGGCTCCATGTCGCAGTAAAGGATGCGCTCCGTGCGCGGGGGCAGCTCTTTGGCCACCTGATCCTTGGTGCGACGCAGGATGAAGGGATAGACCAGCTTGCGCAGGAACTCGGCCGCGGTTTCGTTGCCTTCCTTCTCGATGGGCGCGGCGAACTCCCGCTTGAAGTATTCCAGGTTGCCCAACAGGCCCGGATTGACGAACGCGAACTGGGACCAGAGCTCGAACGCGTTGTTCTCCACGGGCGTGCCCGTCATGGCCAGGCGGTGCTCCGCGTTGAGCAGCCGGGCCGCCTTGGCGGTCTTGGACAGGGGATTCTTAATGGCCTGGGACTCGTCCAGCACGGCGTAATGGAAGCGATACTTGCGCAGGAATTCGATATCCTGGCGCATGGTGCCGTAGGTGGTGAGGACAAGATCGTACTGGTCAAAGACGTCGGTTTCTTTGGGGCGGCCGGGCCCGAAATGGCGGTAAACCTTGAGCCCGGGCGTGAAACGTTCCGCCTCCCGTTCCCAGTTCACCAGCAGAGAGCGGGGCAGCACAATGAGGTCCGCGCCCTTTGCATCGCCCGATTCCCGCAGGGAAAGGAGGAAGACCAGGACCTGCACCGTCTTGCCCAGGCCCATGTCGTCGGCCAGGATGCCGCCGAAGCCGTAGTCATGAAGGAAGTGCAGCCAGTCGTAGCCTGCCTTCTGGTACTCGCGCAGTTCGCCCTCGAAGCCCGCGGGCAGGGGCTTGCTCTCGATGCCCTGGAAATCCTTCAGGCGCTCCACCCGCTCGCGGAATGCCTCATCCACTGCGGCCTCATCCACCTGCTCCAGGAGTTCATCCAGCAGGGTGAGATGATACTCGGCCAGGCGCACGCCTTCTTCGGTTTCCTCGCCCAGGTTGAAGAGATGTTTGTATTTATCGACCCACTCCTGGGGCAGTTCGCCAATGCTGCCATCGGCCAGTTTGACAAAGCGCTCCTTGCGGCGCAGGGCCTGGCGGATCTCCTTCATGGGCACGGGGATATCGCCGAATTTGACCACGGCCTGCACATCGAACCAATCGATGCCCGAGGTGATGTTCAGAGAAAGGGTGGGGCGATGGCGGTTCACCCGCACCTGCTTCAGCTCCTCCTCGCCGAAGATCTCGAAACCTTCCTTGAGCAGGATAGGCACCTTGCGCAGGAGGAAATCGATGGGGTCGACCCGGGCCCGCAGGCGGAAGACATCCGCCTCGTAGTCGGGCCCACCTCGTTTCAGGCCCGTGCGCGCGGAGGAGAGGGAACGATAGACCTGGTCCTCGAACTCGCGGTCCCGATACACCCGAATGAAATGCCAGGGGTCCTCCTCATCGCGCACCACTTCGATGGGGTTACCGGAACGGTCGTAGGGGAATTCGACATCGCCATAGCCGAACCAGAGGCTGGCCAACAGCTCCCCCTGCTCTTCCGAGAGGTAAAGGCGTTTGACGGGCGGTCCATCTACCTCGCTCCAGCGCATGCGGTCGTGATGGATGTGAATATATTCGGCCAGCAAAGGCAGATACTTTTCGAGGAAGAAGGCCCTCTCGTCAGCTTTGACTTCCGTGCCGTGGAGTTGAAGCAACCAAGACGCGAATTCCAGGGAGGATTCGTCCTTTAAGCGCACCAAATCCTGTTCGTTGACCATCAGCCAGGGCGGATCGCGGCTGATGGTTTCCACCGATGTGTCCTCCAACAGGTAGGGAGTGCCGTCGATCTCCAGCAGCACGTTCAACAACATGCCGTCATCCCCTTTCTCCCGTATTTCCAACGACCAGTTGGCCTCGCCTTGGGCGAAATAAGCGGGCTTTTTCAGGGTGGGCATGTACGTGGCGGTGGCGATATACACCGGGGCGACCCGTTCCCGCAGTTGGTCCAGATAGAGACCGAGGCGCTTCTGTTCCGAGACGTAATAGGAACCATGGCGGGCGTTTTCCTCGCTGATCACGCTGGCCAGATGCACCACATCGGGCTCACAATTGACGCACAGAGCCGGGTCCAAAAAGGTGCGGACAAGTTTGATGCTGGAGTGCAGTCTTGTGCTCTTGCGGATGGTTTCGTAAATGATATCCCGGGTTTCGGGGGTATTCTTCCCGGGCAATGCCTCGGGAAAATCATGCGCAGGCAGGGTCACCGGTTCCAGAAACCAGGCATTATAACGCTTGTACAAGGCGAAAAGCAGCACGAAGGGCCGGCGGCCCCGCTTCCGTTTTGAGGACCCAGACGCGGCCAGGGCTTTATCTAGCAGGCGTTTCCAGCGGGGAATGGCCTCGGTGCGCAGATATTGTCCGAAATAGAGGGCGGCAGCCACCTGATGTTTACAAAAGGTGCCCGTCCGTCCCCAGGGACAGGTGCATTCCGATTCGAAATCGCTCGCCCCTTCAGGCAGATAGAAGGTCACCCGGTAGGGGAATGTGCCCCGAACCTGGAACACCGCCTCATTTTTGCCTACGTGAATCAATTGGACGCGTTTTTCCAGGAAGTATTTATGTCCGCGTGTCCAGGTATTGTAACCAGATCGGGCTTGTATCCGAAACGGTTCAAACAATTCGGGGGTAAAATCAGTATCAATCATAGTCAGGTTTCTTGTTTAATCCGTCGATTTATCATGCAACTTTCTATTATACACCAATGCCCTTAAAAAGGGCTTATTCTTACTGGGATCAGGTGTGCCCCAACCTCTTGGCAAGCACTTGCCGGATCACCCCGGGTAATGGCGAAGGTAGCCCCCTGCCCTTCTCTATCTCCAGGAACCTTTGAAGTCATTGTCCGTGCGTCGCCCCAGGTCCTCGCAGGTGGGATCAGGCCAGGTGAAATCGTGCAGGGTTTCGACAATGACGCTCTCGGAGGCAGGACGGGAAGCCAGGCGCCCGGCATAGGCCCATTGCAACTCCCCGAACAGGTCGATATCCTCCGGGTCATAGTCGCCCGATTCCAGCTTGCGCATCTGGGCTTTGACCTCATGGGGATACACATGGGGATGCATGCGCACATGCACGGTCTCGCCCGTGCTGATCCGACGCACGATGAATTCCCCGCCGCGGAGGGTGAGATCGATGACGTGGGAACCGAAGCGGGCCCGGGCGCCGGTGAGATATGCGGCCACATCGCCGCCACAGGCCGAATTGTTGGAGATGATGGCCAGGTCCGTGCGGTCGATGACGCGGTCGGGGAAGAGGGCGTCGAACGCGGCCCGCAACGCCACCGCGGCCTCCATCAATCCGCCGCAAAGATGCCCGTGGAAGCGGATCAGGTCCGCCACCGTCACTGTTTTGAGCGTGGGATCGTAGCGGCCATATTTGTGCCGGGTGTCGCGCACCTGGAACTGGGGCAGGTAGGGTGCGCTGGCAAGCCAGGCAGGGAGTATTGCATGGTTATCGGTCATAAATCACCTGGGGTTGGAAAATGGGAACGCAGATTTTCGCAGATGCTTCGCAGATTTCCACTGATTACTGATAACTGATCACTGATTACTCCATTTTCAAAGCAGCCCCCACACCCATTTGGCCACGATCAGGAGGAGGACCACGCCGAACATCTGCTTGATATGGCGGGGCTTCAGGTAGCTGTGCATCACCCGCGCGCCAGCCTGGGAGCCGATGATCACAGCCACGGCCGCGGGCAGCATCAACAGCCAGTCCACATGCCCGATGGCCACATGCCCCAGGAATCCGCTGAAGGAGGAGAACGCCACGGCCATGGCCGAGGTCGCGGCCGCGATCTTGGTGGGATAGCCCATGAAAATGAGCAGGGGCACGATGAGAAATCCGCCGCCGATGCCCAGCAGCCCGGCCACAAAGCCGATGCCCAGGCCCAGGGCCGCGCCCCATCCTGCCCGTTGCCGTCGCGAACCGCGGACCGCTTCCGGCTCCCCCGCGGCACTACCAAGGAGCATGCGCACCGCCGCAAACAGCACCGCCGCGGCAAAAGCCCACATCAGCCAGACGGTGGGGATGAACTGGGAAGCATAAGCCCCCAGAGGCGCGCCCGCGGTCGCGGTCAGCATCAACGGCAGGCCCGCGTGCCAATCGATCATGCGGCGGCGATAGTACACCCAGGCTGCTGAAGCCGCGGTGAGGCCGTTGAGCAGCAGGCCCGTGGGCACGACCACCTCCTTGAAATCGAATCCAAACCAGACCATGAGGGGGTTGTAGACCATGGCCCCGCCCAGCCCCAGCATGGAAAATACAAAGGATAGGCCCAGGATGAGGATGATGAGCAGGGTCGACATGGGGGAATGTGCATCGCAAAGAGCAGGGCAAGATGCTATTCTGAATGTGTTGTATAATAACAGAAGCATGGACATCCTGTCCAATCCCATGCCACTTGACCATCCCGCTGCCCCATGACACCTTCTTCTCCCCAGCATGCAGGCGCGACGCCCCTCACCATCGACCGCTGGTTGAGGCAACAGATGGTGCGCGCGCCCATCCGGGATGTGGACCGCTATCTGGTAGGGCTGCGCTGGGCCGGCATCCTGCTGTTGACCACGCCCGCGCTTCTCTTCAGAGCTCGGCCGCCCTTTCAGACGCCCTCGCTGCTGATTCTCACGGGCATCGTCGCCTACAACATCATCTTCTCCATCTACAATTGGCAGCGAAGGCCCCTGGCCCAGGGGCACGCCATCCTGCCCGTGCTGGGGGATGTGATTCAATTCGTGGCGCTGACCATTGCAGCTCGTGGCCATCACAGCTTCTACTTCGTCTTCGCGCTCATGGCCGCCCTGGAGATCGCGCTGGGATACCGCTGGAAGGTGGCTCTGGCGGGCGTCCTTGTGCTGGCGGGCTTGCAATTGGGCCTGGAGGTGGTCCCGGCCCCGAAACCCATGCCCGACTTCATCGCCTATCTTATGGTGATGAAGTTCATCCTCATCCTGTTGGTGGGCGCCTTTGCCATTGCGTTCAGCGAGTTGGTGCGGCGGGAGGAGCGACTGCGCATGGAGATGAGCCGGGCCGCGGAGCGGGTGGCCGAGTTGAACACCCTGTTGATGCGGTTGGGCGAGAGTGCGTTGGACACCGGCCGCGTGCTGGAGACGATCCTGGAAAGCGTACACACCGTGCCCGGCATCCGTTCCAGCATGGTGCTTTCATGGTCGCCCGACGGTCATTGCTGGCAGGTGGTGGCGTCGACCCATTTGCCGTTTGATTATGGCGATTGCCTGGATGATTTCCCGGTGGAAACAGAGGATAACATCTATTTCGCCGCGGGGGAGGGCACCCGGGAGCTGATCCCCCTCCCCCCTTTCGTCACCGATCCCGCCATCCGCCGGGTGTCGGGCGTGTATCTGCGTTCGCCCGAGGGAGAATGGTTGGGGATGCTGGTGCTGGGCCGGGAACAAGCCGATCCCCTGCCGCCCGAAGACATGGCGTTTTTGCAATCCCTGGCCATGGAGGCGGGCCTGGCCCTGCGCAACGCCCGGCTCTATGCTCAGGAGCAGGCGCATGTAGCCCGGCTGGAACGCTTCCAGTCGGTGCAGCGTACCTACTTTTCCGCCATCAGCCACGAATTGAAGACCCCCCTGGCCGTGCTGAAGATGCTGATTCCCACCCTGGATCATTGGGACACCATGCCGCCCGCAACCCGCCGGGAGATCCAGGAAACCATGGCGAGCAATCTCCAACGCCTGGAAAACATGATCCGCGATTCTCTGGAAAGCGACCGGCTGGACGCGGGCGGCGTCGTTCTCAATCCGCGGCCGGTCTCTGTGTCCGAAGCCATTCACATCGCCCACGAAGCCATGAAGCCTTTGCTGGCCCAAAAACATCTCATCTGGCAGGAAGCCATCCCGCCCGGCCTGCCCGAGGTGCGCGCGGACCCCGCCCGCCTGGATCGCATCCTGGAAAACCTGCTGAGCAACGCCGCCAAATTCTCTCCCCAGGGAGGTCAGATTCGCGTTGTGGTGGGCCGGGCGGATGAGTCATTCGTGCAGATTTGCGTCGAGGATCAGGGACCGGGCGTGCCCCCTGCCGAACGCCCTCATGTCTTCGACCGCTTCTACACCACGGCCAGCCAGGACGAGGCCCTGAAAGGCGTAGGGCTGGGCCTGTTCATCGCCCGTCGCCTGGTGGAACTGCACGGTGGGCGCATCTGGGTGGAAGACGCACCCGGCGGCGGTGGGCGCTTCTGTTTCACCCTTCCCGTCATCCCATCCCCGGAGGATTCCCATGCAGAAAGCTACGAAACGTATCCTGATCATCGATGACGAACCCGACATGCGACGGGCCGTACGGCTCACCATCCAGTTGCAGGAGCCCGAATGGGAAGTGCTGGAAGCAGAAAACGGTGACCAAGGACTCATGCTGGTCGAGACACAGCGCCCAGACCTGGTGCTGCTGGATGTGCTCATGCCCGGCATGAACGGCTTCGAGGTGTTGGAACAACTACGCCTTTTCAGCGATGTGCCCGTCATCATCCTCACGGTGCGGGATGATGAGCTGGACAAGGTGCGGGGCCTGGAGCTGGGCGCGGATGACTACATCGTCAAGCCCTTCGGGCATCTGGAACTCATGGCCCGCATCCGGTCCGTCTTGCGGCGCACCGAGGGCGCGGTCACCGCTCACGAAGCGCCCGTGGAGATCGACGGCCTGCGCATCGACTTCGACGCGCATCGGGTCACCGTCCGGGGAGAGATCGTGCCCATGACCGCCACCGAATACAAATTGTTGGAGATCCTGGCCCGCAACGCCGGACGGGTCGTGCCCTACCAGACGCTGCTTAACCGGGTGTGGGGGCGCTACGCGGTCGATAGCAGCGATTATCTCAAGGTCTACATCCATCGCCTGCGCCAAAAGCTGGAAGAAGACCCCGCTCATCCCCGCTATATCCGCACCGTGCGCGGGCAGGGCTACATGCTGGGTGAATAACGCGAAAAGACCCCCGACTATGCGGTCGGGGGGCCTTTGCCAGAAGCTATTCAGTTGTAAAGAGGAGCCGTGAAGCGGATCAGGCCTTGCCGCCGTGTCCCATGGGCTGCTGCCCTTGAGATCCGACTGTCAGCGCCGCCCAGGTGCCCAACACCAGCACCACCAGGCCGATGATGATGTCATTCCACATGGCCGCGGCCGCGCTGCTATAGCTCAGCACAAAGGGGGCGATGATCAGCCACAGACCCAAAACGGCGTTGATCCAGTTCAGATATTTGACCGTGGTCTCCTGATTGGCGAGAGCCGCCCAAACGCCGAGAACCACCAGGGCCAGGCCGATGATGATGGCGTCCCACAGGAACGCCGTGGTGGCGGTCATGCCGAAGATGAAGGGAGCGACGATCTCCCACAAACCGGCGACAGCGATGATCCAGCTAAGGATCTTTGCGGTTTTCATGGTCAACCTCCTGAGTTGATTTTTTCAGTATGGATGAAGATTGATTGCAGATTGGCTTGTGGATGAAGCCTTGCTTGTTTCACCCTCTTTATATCAACCGGAGGTTGCAAATTCGGTGAACGCAGGTAAAAAATGGGTTAAAATCGCAAACTACCAAAGGTCACCAGGGACATGGATATAGGCGCACCAGGATGGACACGCACGGTGTAGGGTGCGGCCGCGCTACAGAATGGTGAGCAGGCTGACCTGAGGGCGGGACGGGGTGGCAAGGGATGGTTCTTGCATGGAGAACATTTCTGCTTTGGCGGAGTCCTTGCGCTTCACCTCGACATGGAGTTTTTTGCATTCGACGATGGTTGGGTGGTCATGAGATAGCCTCCTTGTATTCACCAGTATCACGGCATAGAATGGTTTTTTCGCATTCGCCGTTGGCAGGTCTCTTCTCGGGTGGATTCAAGTTGATGTTTCGAACTGGCCCGGTAGATGCGAGACGATGAGCACCGGGCAGGGCGCCTGCTTGGACACTTTCTCCGGCACGCTGCCCAGCAGCTTCTCCCGCAGGCTGGTGCGGCTGTGGGAGCCCATGATGATCATGTCGGCCTCGATATCGATGGCGGCCTTGAGGATCTCCTTGGCGGGATCGCCATGGCGCACCAGCTTTTCCACGATGACGCCCTGGTCCCGGGCGTCGGCCACAATGGCGTCCAACCAGGCGCGATATTGCCCATGACCACGTCCCACAGATTGCGGCGGCTGTGGGAACCCATGACGATGACGTCGGCACCGATCTCATTGGCCACAGCCAGGATCTGCTTGTCGGGGTCCCCTTCGCGCACGACTTCGTGCACGGTCAGGCCCTCGGCCCGCAGGTCTGCCACGTCCTGATCCAGCTTGCGGCGCTTCTCCGCCTTCAGGCGTTCCTGCATCCGGGCCACCTTCTTCTCCCACTTCCAGGCGGGGATTTCCGGCGGCTCCTCGGCCAGGCTCAAAGGCTCTTCCACCGGCTCCAGCACGGTCATGGCCCACAGCTCCGCGCTCTCCATCTCAGCCAGGCATTTGGCGATCTGTTTGGCTACCTCGGCATGAGGCGAAAAATCGGTGGCGGGCCGTACCGTTATTTTTGCCTGTGCTGGCGAAGACAATGCCCATGTGCTCCCTGTAATCCAGACCTGTCTTACGGTCCACCCAGGTGATCAGCGCCAGCGTGACCGTGACAAACAACAGGGTGGGGACGATCAGCCACATCATCAACTGCCATTTCTGCACCAGGATGCCCGCCTTCATGAAGAAGATGAGAAAGATGATCAGGAACATGCTGACCAGGGTGATGCTGGGAAACAGGGGCGCGATGCGGCGAAAGCCCTTCTCGCCCAACCAGCGGATCAAGCCCAGGCGGGTGAGATAGCCCAGGATCATGGGCAGGATGAGCACGGTGAGGATGGCGTTCATGAGCAGGCCCATAGGCACGGGCACGTGGTAGGAGCCCGCCATGAGGCCCAGCCAGAAGGGGATGGCGGCGATGGCGGCCACAAAACTGGTGGCTACGGCCACGGTGGCCAGCTCCAGATCCCCCTCAGCCAGGCCGGTGTAGCCAATGCTCATGCTGGAACAGGGCACCACCATGACCAGCAGAAAGCCGAAGCCCACCTGGGGATCGTGCAGGAAAATCTTGCTCATGACGAAGCCGAACAAGGGCGCCCACACGAAGTTGTAGGCCAGGGTCAGGCCCAACGCTTTGAGGTTGCGGAAGGCTTTGGCCAGAGCCTCCAGCTTGATATTGACCATCATGGGGTAGATCATGAAGAACACCGCCACGGTGATCAGGGTCTTGAGTTCCGTTCTATGAGCCTTGGTGAAGGCGCCGTTGAAATAGCCCAGGGCCCAGCCCAGAGCAATGGCTGCGGCCACATACCACAGCATTCTTGTCTTGAGATGTTCCTGGATTTTCTTGAGCATGAGTGAATACCTCCGTGAGCGAATTGAAATGGATTGGATGGGGTTCAATTCGCTTTCGGAGGCGAGCGTTTGATCCAATCGGCCCGCCCACAGCGGCAGCCGACGGCACAAACCTTGCGACAGGTGTGCATGATGCACCTCCCGGAAGGGAGTTGGAGAA
Organism: Anaerolineae bacterium; assembly: GCA_027002405.1. Taxonomy (GTDB): domain Bacteria; phylum Chloroflexota; class Anaerolineae; order J102; family J102; genus M2005. The sequence continues at coordinate 10,487 of JALWZT010000169.1, forward strand.
GGTTATTCCAAAAGTTGAATAATTTAATCTCAAAAAAAGTGAAGTAATCTTATTCGATTTCTGGAATAAAGTATACCTCTATTTCAACGGATTGTCAAGAGAAAAACGTGTGCGTTTCATTAGACATTCGCCGCTTCCGACGCCGGATGGGTGACGATGCGCCCGCTGACCTCGCTGGCCGCGGAAACGGTGTTGAAAATCGTACCGAATTTGCGGATGTTATGATGGAGCAAATCCACCTTGTGCGCGTTCTCATCTGTCCAGATGTCGATGACATAGGTGACCTGAGTGATGCGCGGGGGCGGGCCTTCCCGCACGCCATGCACCCGCACCTTCACGTGGGCATAGGAAAAGTGAAGGATGTCGGAAAGGCGCTCGACGTTTTTGATGATGCAGGCGGCGAAGGCGCTGAGCAAAAGCTCGGCCGGATTCATCAGATGCTCGGTTTGACCTGGGGAGGAGTCGAAATAAATCTGCGCCCGCTTGGCCCGCGAGGTGGACACATGAGGCAAAATCTGTTCGGCTTCGATATCGTAAGTAAGGGCTGGAGCGTCTTTCACGGGATGACCTCCTTATTCATCATGCCCCCCACACCATCCACAGGAAGCGCGCGCCCACCAAAATGAGCAGCGGGCCCACGATGAGGCTGACCCAGCGGTTCACTTTGGGCGACCAATAGCGCCCCACCAGCAACGCGGTCAGGGTGATGACAATGAATTCATAGGCGGCGATGGCCATGTCTTTCGGGGTGAGAAATTGCCCCACCGCGATCTGCGTGGTCAGCGCCGCCCAGATCGCGGTCACCACGCCCAAAGAGCCCAGGGCATAGGCCCGGTTGGGGTGATGCCCCAGGGCCCAATTGTAGACGGGCACGGTGAAGGGCTTGCCTCCGGCCGATAGCAGCCCTGCCAGCAAGCCGCCCACAAAGGCCACCGGCGCCAGCCAGGCGGGATGCGCGGGGTCATCCCGGGCGGGCACGGGCTTGACGAACAGCAGACGAATCCCCACCAGGATGGCGTAAATCCCCAACAGGGCGATGAGGATCGACGCGGTGAGGCTCAGGCCCAGCAACCGGCCCAACATGCCGCCCAGGCCGCTGGCAATGATGATCATGGCCCAATCCTCGCGGATTTGCGTGAGCACCGAGGTCTGGCGCAGGGCCATCATCAGCGACGCGATGCCGACCACAATAAGGTTGATGGTGATGGCCTCGTGGATGGGCAGGCCCATCATGCTCACCAGCAGGATGACCAGGAAAAAGCGATCCACCCAGGAGCGGATGGATGCCGTGACCGCACCGACGATGATGCCGGCGATCAAGCCTTTGACCAACAGGGGGAGAACGATGGAGGGGATCATGGGCATGGTCATTGTGTGGAAGGAATGGATGGAATAGGAATAGGATTAGGAATAGGATTAGGATTGAGGATAGTCAGGCCGAGGTTGGGCGAGGCGGGCGGGAGGTAGTGTTCAGTTTTCAGTGTTCAGTTGACTCTGCGCTCTCTACGTGCTCTGCGGTAAATAACCTTTTTGCAGTCATCTGCGAGCATCTGCGTCCCTATTTGGTCGATATCGGCGGGCCGCCCATATCGCCTCATCCGCAACAGGAGCGGGCGATGAAGCGGCTGATGATCTGTTTCAACTGTATCTTGCTGGGCACACCGCCGTAGCCGATGAGCTTCTCATCGATGACCAGGCCCGGCGTGGCGCTGATGCCATAGCTCATGATGGTGGGGATATCGGTGACTTCAACTACCTGGGCGTCGACCTTCATTTCTTTGAGCACATCCAGGGTCAGGCGTTTCAGACGCTTGCAATTGGCACAACCGGTGCCGAGGATTTTGATGATCATGAGAGACTCCTTTGGGTGTGTGTGTGGAAATTGAATGTGAGATAGCGTATCGGTGATGTTTGAGGCAGAATCGTCAAGCCAAAGTTGAGCGAGCCAGCAACGGTGCGTCAAACGTCAAACGTAAAACGTCAAGTCATGACGCATGACGTTTGACGCTTGACGAAATCGGCTTCCCGCGCCAGCCTGGCCGCGAGGCTTCTCATTCGTATCAGCGGGTCGTTGCTCGTGGCGCCTGTTAGATGACCGCGTTGAAGAGGAATCCGACCAGGAGGATGCCCGCGGCCACCACCGCGATGAAGGTGGCGATGAGGCGGGGCTTGAGCACCCGGCGCAGCAGGATCATCTCGGGCAGGCTCAAGGCGATGACGCTCATGATAAAGGCCAGCACCGTGCCCAGGGCCGCGCCCTTCTCCGTCAGCGCCAGGGCCACCGGCGCGATGCCCGCGGCACTGGCATAGAGGGGAATGCCCACCAGCACACCCACGGGCACGCTCCACCAGGCATCCTTGCCCAAAATCCCGGCCATGGCATCTTCGGGCACGTAGCCATGGATGGCCGCGCCGATGGCAATGCCGATCACGACAAAGAGCCAGACCTTGCCCACGATCTCCCGCGTGCCTCGCGCGGCCTGACGAAAACGCTGCTCCCAAGTGGGACGGACTTCGGCCTGAGTCATGTCGTCCAATTGCAATTGCCAGACGAAATCCTCCACGCCCGCCTCCACATGGGGCATCCGGCCGATGACATACCCGGCCACCACGGCGATGGTCAGGCCCGTGACCAGATAGAGCCCCGCGATCTGCCAGCCGAACATGCCAAAGAGCAAGGCCAGGGCGATCTCGTTCACCATGGGCGCCGCGATGAGGTAGGAGAAAGTGACACCCAGGGGGATGCCGCTTTCCACGAAGCCGATGAACAGGGGCACGGCCGAGCAGGAACAAAAGGGCGTAACCACGCCCAGGCTGGCGGCCAACACATTGCCCACGCCCTCACGCTTGCCCCCCAGCGCCCGGCGGGCCTGCTCTGTGCTGAAAAAGCTGCGCAGGGTGGTGATGAGGAAGGTGACGCCCCCCAGCAGCAGCAAAATTTTGGGCGTGTCGTAGAGGAAAAAGGCCACAGCCCCGCCCAAACGGGTGTCGGGCGCAAGCCCCAGCAACTGATAGCTAAACCAATCCGCGAAGGGCCGCAACTGGCTCCATACCAGCAGCCAGACCGCGGCCAGGCTCAGAACCACGGCCCAGGGCTTCCATTCGATGGCGCGGGGCGTGGGCAGGGGCGCGGCGATGGCCGCGGCCTGCGGTTTCTCATCCGTAAGATCAAAGTCAGGATCGACGAAAACGAATTCTCCGGACATGAAAAGGTGTCTCCTTGCTGTGTGTGTGGTGTGGGTCAGGGTTCCATCAACCAGCGGGCGATGGTGTCGGGGGAGGGGGGATTGCCACGGGCCAGCACCCGTTCGCCCAGGCGCAACTGCGGCAGATAATGATGATATGTGGGGTGAAGGGTGAAATCATGACGTAAAAAAGTGTGAGGGGATGGATGGCGTCATTGGGGAGTGATGGCGCTGATTTCGGGCGCCGGGGCGAAATAGCGCCGCCGGAAGTAGAACGCCACATTCACCAGGCCGATCATCACCGGCACTTCGATAAGCGGGCCGATCACCGTGGCGAATGCCTCGCCCGAGGTGATGCCGAACACGGCCACGGCCACGGCAATGGCCAGCTCGAAGTTGTTGCTGGCCGCGGTGAAGGCGATGGTCGTGGTCTTGGCGTAATCCGCGCCAATGCGGCGCCCCATCCAGAAACTGATCAGGAACATAATCAGGAAATAGAGGGTCAGCGGGATGGCAATACGCACCACGTCCAGGGGGATTTGCACAATGAGTTCCCCCTTGAGGCTGAACATGACAAGGATGGTGAACAGCAGTGCCACCAGGGTCAGACGCCCGATGCGGGGCACGAACTCCCGATTGTACCATGCGTCCCCTTTGCTCCGCCGCAACACATAGCGGGTGAGAAAACCCGCGATGAGGGGGATGCCAAGGTAGATGAACACGCTCTTGGCGATGTCTGCCATGCTGATCTGGACAATCGCCCCCTCCATGCCCAACAGTTGCGGCAGCACCGTGATGAACACCCAGGCGTAGATGCTGTAAAACAGTACCTGGAAGATGCTGTTGAAGGCCACCAGACCCGCGGCGTACTCCGAATCCCCATCGGCCAGGGCATTCCAGACGATGACCATGGCAATGCAGCGGGCCAAGCCGATGAGGATGAGTCCCACCATGTACTCGGGATAGTTGTGCAAAAAGATGACAGCCAGCAGGAACATGAGGATGGGCCCGACGATCCAGTTCTGGAAAAGGGAGAGGCCCAGGATCTTCACATTCCGAAACACCTCGGGCAATTCCTCATACTTCACCTTGGTGAAGGGCGGGTACATCATCAGGATGAGTCCCACCGCGATGAGGATGTTGGTCGTGCCCACCTGGAAACGCCCGATCGCGGCCTCCACGCCGGGGATGAAATAGCCCATGGCCACGCCCAGGGCCATGGCCAGGAAGATCCACAGGGTGAGATAACGGTCGAGCAGCGAAAGCTGCTTTTTGGGAAGAGCCTCGGTCATGTTGCAACTCCTGGTGTGGGAATGAGCTTGAGCTTGCGGAAAGGAGCTGCCTCATCGATGCGGCAGCCCGGCTGCATGAGAAGACCAAAAATGATTCAACCAAAATTGAAGTATCAGGCAAAAAAGAAGAAGCGAAGACAGGACTCGCTTCTGAGGCGCTGGATGGGGTTTTACACGATTCAATCATCGTTGAACTATTCTAAGTATAATCCAGACGCAGGATTCTGTCAATGTCTGGACACTGGCGTTTTTTATTCCATCCACAGATTGTCACAGATTTTCCCAGAAAAAGAGAAGAAATCAAACAGAAAATCTGCGCAATCTGCGTAATCTGCGTAATCTGTGGATAAAATACCATTTTTGAGGGGCCAATATCCTTAGATGTTCGTCATGCTGAGCGACCGAAGGGAGCGAAGCATCTAGCGAGCGAAGCGAGCGCCATGCGGTGGTTTTTGGCGCTTCGCTAGATTTCCTTCGGCGAGGTCCTTCACTTCGTTCAGGACAGGCTCAGGGCATGCCTCAGTCGCTTCGCTCCCTCGGAATGACGTCGCGAGGCTCTATTTTCATAGCAGGCACCACGCGCGGCAGTTCGCCGATACCGAGGAAAACGCCTCGCGGCCAGGCTGGCGGGCCGTGAAACGTGATGCGTGATGCGTAAGGCTCTCACGTTTTACGTTTCACGCATCACGCCCGTTGTCGCCTCGCCCAACGTGGGCTTGGCGATCCGCAATCCTAATCCTGATCCGAATCCTATTTACATAGCAGGCGCCACGAACGACTATTCGTCGATACCGATGAAAACGCCTCGCTGCCACGTTGGCGCGGGAAGCCGATTTCGTCAAGCGTCAAACGTCATGCGTCATGATCTGACGTTTCACGTTTTACGTTTGACGTTCGTTGGTGCCTCGCTCAACGTTGTCCTGATGATCTCAATCCTAATCCTGATCCGAATCCTATTTACATAGCAGTCGCCAACAAGGCACGGGTCAAGGCATCGACGAAGCGTTCCAGGCCAAAGTGGGTGAGCGCGTATCTCTGCGCGGCCCGGCCCATACGCCGACGCAAAGGCTCATCCGCCAGCAGTTGGCCCAGGCCATGGGTGAGCGCGTCCACGTCATCCACCGGCACCACAAAGCCGGTTTCGCCCTCCAGGGTGGTTTCGGTATGCCCGCCGCTGGCGCTACGCACCGCGGGCACCCCCGCGGCCGCAGCCTCGATCACCGCAAGCCCGAATCCTTCCACCCGGCTGGGGAGCGCGAGGATGTCCAGGGTGCGGTAGTAGGCGGGCATGTCCGCGACCCAACCCAGGACATGGAAGCGTCCTGCCTGAATAAGGGGTTGGGCCTGAGCCAGAAGGGTGGTTTTGAAATCAACATAAGCCCGAGGGGCATCCCCGGCCACCAGGAAGTGCGCTTGGGGAAAACGAGGGGCCAGGCCCCGCGCGGCGTCGACAAAAAGGTCCACGCCCTTGCGAGGGGTCAGGCTCCCCACCAGCCCCACCACCGGGGCCCGGGCCGGGATGCCCAGCGCTTCCCGTAAATCAGGCCCGGGCTGGCTGAACAGGGCCAGGGGGATGCCGTTGGGCACGTAGTCGATGCGATGGGCAAAGCGGGGATGGCGCCGCGCGAAGGCCTGTTGCACATCCCGAGAGCACGCACCGGCCCGGGTCATCAGGCGCATGGCCAGCTTGTCCATCCACCCTCGGTCCAGGTCTTGTTTGATGTGCCAGAAAAGGGGAACCCGGGCCAGATGCGCGGCCAGGCCCAGGGTCAGGACGGCCCGGCGGTTATTGGCATAGAGGACTTGAGCCTGGCTTTGGCGCAGCCAACGGGCCAAACGCAGGCTCCAGGGAAGCAGGCGCGCGGCCTGGCGTATTCTATCCCAGACCGAGCCGGAGAGCAAAGCCCCCCCGGTGCGGGCCAGTTCAGGCGGAAGGGGAAAGATGGTCACAGGCAGGCCCAAACCCCGTACTTGCTCCACAAAGGGACCTGGTCCCGGGGCCAGGATCACCGGCGAAAGGCGGGCGGGATCGTAGTGCTGGAAATAGCGGATCATGTCCCACTGCCCGCCGTAGAGATGTTGAGGTGAAGATTGGTAAAAGACCACCGTGGGGGGCATAGGAATAACCTTAACTCGGCGTGGTTCTTCACATGGACGCTTTGTAGATACTGGATACTGGATATTGGATTATTCCCTGCTTCAAGACGACTCAAATACCCAATATCCAATACCAAATATCGACTATCTTGCTACGAAAGGCCTGGCAGCATGTGTCAAGTTCCTTGTAGTCAAAATGACCCATGCCCCTTACTCTAATACCTGGATCTGGGCTGGGGAACGGACAATGATCTCCGGCGCACCGCGATAGCGCTTGATGCGCCCTCGCACCCGCACCTGTTTATGAAGATAGATGTCGTCGGGCGGGCCAGGAAAGGCAGGAAAATCCCTGGCAAAGATCACCACACTCAACGTGCCCCGCCAGTCTTCCGTAAAATTGAGAAACGCGGCTTTGCCCGAGTTATACGTACGCACGATTCGCCCCTGCACCACCACGTTCTGGCCCACATATTGGGCAGCCTCCTGCCATGAAATGACCGGAAGCTCCGACGCGTCGCTGCGCGTCCCTTGGGCCTGGGGGGTCCGAGGCGCGGATACCGCACCCGAAGCAGCCCCCACGATGTGAATTTGATCCGGGTCTTCGATCACAATCTCAGGCGCGCCCTCATACATCTTCACCGTTCCCCGGGCCCGCACCCGCTGATGCAGAAAATACTGGGCCGGCGGTTGAGGAAAGGCCTGATAAAGCCTGGGGAAAATCACCAACGTCAGGGTGTGACGATAATCCTCATCAAAATTGAGATAAGTCACCTTGCCCGAATCGTAGGTGCGCACGATCTCTCCCTCCACCACCACCTCTTGCCCCACATAACGACCTGCATCCTGCCAGGAAATCACGCCCGGAGGGGGTGTGCTGTGCGCCTCCCCCGCCTTTTCCCAATCATCGGCCATCACCCGGGCCAGACGGTCCACCACCTGGGGTTCGTGGGTGAGGATGGCCAGCTCCCGATTCATTTCCAGGGAGGTGTAACTGAGGTTCAGGGACCCCACCAGGGCCTGCTGGCCATCGGCCAGGATGGCTTTGGCATGGACGTAAGGTTCGAGCAAGAAACGCACCTGAGCGCCCGCATCCTGGAGGGCCTGATAATGTCTGGCCGCCTGGTCCTCTTCCCGCAAGGGGGCCAGAAAGCGCACGTCCACGCCCCGTTGCGCAGCTTCCTCCAGCGCCTGGATGATCTCATCATCCAGCAGGGTGGCCTCTTCCAACCACAATTGCTTTTGCGCGCCCCGGATGAGGTCGGTCAAGCGCTCCCGGCTGTTGATGGGGCTGATCACCAGGGGGGTATCCTGGGCCACAGACACCCTTTGCGCGCGCCAATCCGCATCGAAGAGCCTGCCCACCTCGGCCACCACCTGGGGCTGGGTGGTGATGACCCCAAATTCGCGGTTTTTGGTAAAGGAGCTGTAGGTGAAATTGAACGTGGCGATCAAAGCCGCGCGGTCATCCACCACCAGGGATTTTTCGTGGTGATGCTTGAACGCGGCCGGGGCCCATTTGACCTCGACCCCGCCCTTTTGCAGGGCCTCATAGGTGGCGGCATTCCCTTCCCCACCTCCCACCGGGTCTTCATCCATCAAAACCTGGACTCGAACCCCTCGCTGCGCGGCCCGGATCAGGGCCTCCCGCAGGTCTCGGTACGTGAACAGGTAAATTTTAACCCGCACCCTCTCCCGGGCCTGATCGATGAGATCGAAGACCGGGTCCGGGCCATCTTCGGGCAAAACCACCAGGCGTTGGGTGCCGGCCGGAAGACCAGTCCCCGGGGTGAGAGAGGGGGTGGCATCCCGGGTCGCGGGCGTGGGCGCAGTCCCGCCGCGACATCCCCCCAGGGCCAAAAGAAGGATGAAAAGGGCCAGGAAGAGGAGGGAGGTACGTTTCAGTAATGTTTCGCTCATCCTGAAAAGGCCACGAAGGCACGAAGAAAGTAATCAGTGATCAGTGATCAGTGTTCAGTGATCAGTGTTCAGTGTTTTAGTTACCTGACAGTTTTAGCGGAAGTAAGGCTGTAAGCGGAATGGGAGAGGATCAGGACGTTTCAGTCGTCGTTTAATGAAACTCCATCCGATACGAAAGATGCTCAAATCTCTGCGGTCTTTG
>JALWZT010000170.1 GCA_027002405.1 Anaerolineae bacterium
GTTTTTTAGCCGGGGGAATTCTCCCCCGGCGCTGGCGGCTGACCCTCGCATCGCCATCCACAGGGCCAACGCCAGCCCCAGACCTTGAAGCGTCTCCCAGACCTTCAAGATCTCCAACGCCCGCCCGGCGATGAAGTCGCCGGGCTATAAAACGGCGCCGGATAATTCCGGCTACTCCCGCAGGGGCGTTGTTTCTTCTGCTCGGCGCTACTGAACACTGAATACTGGACGCCTGATCCCTGACTCCCCTGCGGAAAGGGTACTTACCGCAGAGAGCGCAGAGGACGCAGAGTCAACTGAACACTGATTACTGATGACTGATCACTGATCACTTTCTTCGTGCCTTCGCCTCCCCCGCGTGCGGGGAAGCCGGAGGAGGGCCTTCGAGCCTTCGTGGCTCTATTTACGGGACAGTGATCGCTCTGTCCAATCACGCCCACCGCCTCAACGCCCGAAGCACCAGGGGATAGTAAGCCCGATCCCAGGCCCCCACATAACGCACGATGCGCCCCCCGAACCCTCGCTTGAAGCGCCACACACCCCACATGCCCACAGGAGGGTCAGGGATGGGCGCATCGGGGTTCTGGCCCACCTCATCGGGCACGCCCCACAAATCGTAAGCAACGCAGCCCTGGCTTTTGGCCCAGCGCATGGCTTCCCATTGCAAACGATGGTTGGGCATCAGATGTCGGCCTCGGTTCCCCGAGGCGCCATAAAAATAGTACGCGTAGGGCCCACTCCGCCCAACCATGATCCCTGCCAGCACCTCGCCCTGGTATTCGGCAACCAACAACACAGCCCGACCCGAGGCCGCGAAGCGTTGCCAAAATTGGCGATAATACGCGCCGGTGTGCACGCCAAAAGCCTTTCGGGTTCCCGTCTCTTGCATCAGGGCCACAAAAGCATCCAGGTCTCTTGCTTCCCCTACCCGGATCACGACCCCTTTCCGGGCCGCCAACCGGATGTTGTAGCGCCATTTTTGTTTCATGCGGGCCAGTATCGCGTCTTCATCCAGGGTGAGGTCCACCCACACGGTGGTACGGGGCTGAACCCCGCGAGGGGCCGGCGAAAACCCGGCCTTCTGCAACCAGGCCCGAGCCTGGGGGGTATCGGGCAGTTCCGGTTCGACGCGCAGAACCACAGCCCCGCGGCGACGGGCCAGTTTGTGAAGGGCTTGCAAGAATTCCCGAGTTGCTTCCTGGGCCTCCCAATCCACCAGAGGGCCTTTGGGGATGTATGCCAGGCGCGGCCCCCAGGGCCAGGGAAGCAAGGGCCGGAAGAGGATTTGAGCACCGGCCCCCCATTGGCCGTCCCTGTTCCACCCCACCCGCAGGGACTCCCAACCGAATCCCTCTTTGAAACGGCCCCAATCACTGAGCTGTAGAAAATGCCCGCGCGGGTGGGCTTCCACAAAGGCATCCCAGGCCCGGTCATCCCACCCGGGGGCATCCGAAGTCTGGAGGGTGTACGAAGATGGCGTCATATCCTGGCGGGCTTACTCGCAGGTCGCCAGGTAGTGGATCAGGTCATTGGGGGAATGTTTCCCCAAAATCATGGATGCCTTTGACGGGCATTGCGCCACGGACCGCAACAACATGCCCGGATACTGGGATGCCCAGCTATACAAGGTAGCCACCATATCCCGCAGAACATCCTGGGACGCGGTGACCTGTAAAGCCTCTCCCGCGGCATTGAGGCCCAAGGCATCCACCCGCGGGATCTTGAGCAGGGCTTCTTCCAGGGCAAATTGTTGGGCTTCGGTGAGGGGAGGGAGATGCAGGGTAAAGGTGATCATGGCTCAAACTCCGGGAGGATTAAAAGACATCGTCGCCCACGATGGGCCCACGGGCAAAGGTGCGGCCAAACGCGTAATAGAGGGTGGGGAGTTTTTCCACCAACACGCCGCCCCGGCCGTTGCTAAGCTCGGGCACGACCTCCAAAACCAAAATCTTGGAAACGAACAGCACCAGATCATCCACCTTAATGACGTGCTCGACCCGACATTCGATGTTCATGGGCGATTCGTCCAGCAGCGGGGGTCTGACGTGGCGAGCCGGAATGGGATGAAATCCACACAGGGCCATTTTATCCGTGGTTACGCCCGAAATACTGCCACAAGCCCGGGCGGCACTGCGCAATTCAGGGGTGACGAAATTCACCACAAACTCTCGTTCGGTTTCCACCAACCGGGCCGTGTAATTATCCACCAGCACGCCCATGACCAACCGGGAAGGCTCCCCAGGCAATGGGGTGATGGAAGCAATGGTCGCCACATTCACCGAGCCATCTTCCTTCATCACGGTGACCAGGGTGAGGGGCATGCCATAATGCAAATACTCGCCAAAAACGCCGAGATCAACAGGGACTCGCATGAGAAACTCCTGAAAAGCGCGGAAGGGGATAAGAGCTTAAAGATATCCCTAATTATCGCATTGATTGGCAGAATTGGCTACCTTGGCTGAAGAGCTTTCGCGTAAGGCAAATTCCATTTCTGTTCCGAAAATAGGATCAGGATTAGGATTGAGGATTGTTAGGCCGAGGTTAGGCGCGAGCAGGAGTAATCAGTTATCAGTTATCAGTTATCAGTTATCAGTAATCAGTGTTCAGTGTTCAGTAGCGCCGAGGCTAGAAATAGCGCCCCTGGGGGGCTAGCCGGAATTATCCGGCGCCGTTTTATAGCCCGGCGACTTCATTGCCGGGCGGACGTGGTGGACGCCACTTCGCTCGGCTAGACAACGCCAAAAAATAGGGCCACGAAAAAGGCGACAACGAAACGTCATTCCGAGGGAGCGAAGCGACCGAGGAATCTAGCGAAGCGCAAAAACCACGGCACGGCGCTCGCTTCGCTCGCTAGATGCTTCGCTCCCTCCGGTCGCTCAGCATGACGAACATCTGCGGCGATCTGCGTTGCGAAGCATCTGCGCAAATCTGCGTTCCTATTTTCATCGTATACGGTGAGCCATGCTCAGGGGACCTGGACGTTTTATTCTAACTCGCGTCGATTCCTATCCTCAGGTGTTATGATGATGATGAACATACCTCAGACAACCTTTCATTGCATGCTTATTTTGTTATCATCGAGGAAGCCATTATGACCAGAAAAACCCGCGTTGTCGTGACCGGCATGGGCGCGGTCAGCTCTGTGGGGCATGACGTCCCCACCATTTGGAAGAACGTGGTCGAAGGTCGGCCCAGTGTGCGCTTAATCCATGAATTTGATGTCTCCGATCTGAACACCCGAATTGCCGCGTTGGTAGAGGGGTTTGATCCCACCCCTATTGTAGGCAAACGGATCATGCGGCGTTACGGGCGTTATATCGCATATGCCCTGGCCATAGCCCGACAGGCCATGGAAGATTCGGGGCTGGACCCGGCCCAGGTGGACCCGACCCGGGCTGGGGTCATTTTGGGGTCTGCCATTGGGGGGGTGAATGCCCTGTTGGATGGCTATGATATCTTGTTGGAAAAAGGCCCGCGGCGCATCAATCCTTTCACCGTCCCCGCCATGCTCATTGATTCCGCCCCGGGCATGATCGCCATTGAATATGGGTTCCGAGGCAAGAACTATGGGGTGGTAGGCGCGTGTGCATCGGGCAATTATGGCGTGGGAGAGGCCTACCGCACGATTATGCAGGGGGAAGCGGATGTGATGATCAGCGGCGGCATCGAGACCGGGTTTCATCGCTTCACCGTGGCCGCGTTCGACCGCACAGGCGCGCTTTCCCGGCGCAATGAGGAACCCAACAAAGCCTCCCGGCCCTTTGATCGAGACCGGGACGGGTTTGTATTGGCCGAAGGAGCCGCGGTTTTAATTTTGGAATCCCTGGAACACGCCCTGGCCCGGGGCGCGACCATCTATGGGGAAATCCTGGGGTATAGCGCCACCGCGGACGCCTATCACATCACGGCCCCTCGAGAGGATTCCCTGGGCGCGATTGAATCCATGCAAAAAGCCCTGGAAGATGCCGGGCTTCAACCCGAAGACATCGATTACATCAATGCCCATGGGACCAGCACCCGACTTAACGACGAAGCCGAAACCCGGGCCATCAAGGCTGTGTTTGGCGAACACGCCTATCGCATCCCTGTGAGCTCCACCAAATCGGTGACAGGCCATATGCTGGGCGCGGCCGGAGCCATCGAAGCGGTCTTTTCTCTCCTGGCCATTCGGGATGGGGTCATCCCCCCAACCATCAATTACGAACACCCCGATCCCAATTTGGATTTGGATTATGTGCCCAACCGGGCTCGTGCCCAATCGTTGCGATATGTCATGAGCAATTCCTTTGGCTTTGGTGGGCATAACAGCACCTTGATTTTGGGAGGCTATCGACCATGAGTGCCATGCAAGGAGGGCTCTCTTTCGGACTCTATGCCCATATTACGGGCTGGGGCAAAGCCCTGCCCGAACGGGTGGTGACCAATGATGAACTCGCTCAGATTGTGGACACCAGCGATGAATGGATTCGGACCCGGACAGGGATCCGCCAGCGTCGCGTCGCGGTGGACCCCAGCGAAACATCCGCCACCCTGGGCGCTAAGGCCGCCCGGGCGGCCTTAGAAGTGGCCGACATCCCCGCCAGTAAGGTGGACATGATCATCTGTGCCACCTCATCCCCCGAACATATTTTCCCTTCCACGGCTTGTGTGATCCAAGACCTGATCGGCGCGGTCAACGCGGGCGCGTTCGATATCAGCGCGGCTTGCTCCGGCTTCGTGTATGGCCTGGGCCTGGCCAAAGGGCTTATTGCCTCGGGCCAGGCCGAAACCATCCTGGTAATTGGCACAGAAACCCTCTCGCGTATTGTGGACTGGTCCGACCGGAACACCTGCGTGCTTTTTGGGGATGGCGCGGGCGCGGTGGTGGTCCAGGCCAGCCCGGTGCCCGGGGGGATCCTCACCACGGAGATGGGATGCGACGGTTCGGGCGGGGACTTGCTGAGCCTGCCCGCAGGGGGCAGCAAGATGCCCGCGACCCTGGAAACGGTGGCTTCGGGCCAACACTTCATCAAAATGAACGGCCGCGCGGTGTTCCGCTTCGCTACCCGGGTCATGGCCGATGCCACCCGTCGGGTGTTGGATAAGGCCGGCCTTGGCATTGATGATGTGGACCTGGTGATCCCCCACCAGGCCAATGAACGGATTATTGCGGTATCCATGCGGCATCTGGGCCTGCCCGACGAAAAGGTTTTCCGCAATCTGCAATACTATGGCAATACCTCCACCGCGTCCATCCCCATTGCCCTTACCGAGGCCATTGAACAGGGATTGGTGAAACCCAGCGATGTCCTGGTCATGGTGGGGTTTGGCGCGGGGCTCACCTGGGCCGGGGCCGCGATTCAGTGGGGGGTGCCCACGCAAGAGAAAGAAGCCCCCTTCTGGCGGGCCAGCCAGCGCGCGGCCATGTACAACCTGGCCCGGGCCCGTTCTCAGCTCATGCGCATCAGTCGTCGCCTGGAAGGAAGCCTGATCACCGAAGAAGGGGATACCCTGACCGAAGTCGTAGGCAAACGCCTGGACGAACTGCGCAAATCGAAGAAGGAGGGTGAAAAAGAAGAACCTGCCGAGAAAGAGGAGCAGGGAGGGAGTGGTGAGCAGTGAGCAGTAATCAGTGTTCAGTGTTCAGTGTTCAGTAACGCCGAGGCTGGAAACAGCGCCCGGCGGGGCTAGCCGGATTCATCCGGCGCTGTTTTATAGCCCGGCGACTTCATGAACCTGTTGGCTTACTGATGTACGGTGAGGATACCCCCTCCCGACCGCTTCTGCAGGAGGGATGGGTCTTACGTAGCCCCTCCGTTCCGGGCGATCACCCCTCCCCCGCTGGCGGGGGAGGGGTGATCGCCCGGAAC
>JALWZT010000171.1 GCA_027002405.1 Anaerolineae bacterium
CTACGCGGTCATCAAACACATGAAAACACGGGTGCTTTTCTCCCTTTCCCAATGGCCCCATCCGCGCTTTCATCCTAATAGCTTCTGGCTCCTCATCGCTTTGACAGACGTCCCTGCTCCGGCCCCCCATTGGCGATTCTGGCGACGTCAGGGGATCGCGACCACCTTGCATCGCATTGCCGTGCAACAATCTCTTAACAAGCAGTGGGCTGGCATATGGGATCAATGGTTGATCCTCACGGCCATCCTACGCTGGCACAGGGAGCAAGAGCGTCTACCCCCCGAACTGTGGAACGCCATCCTGGCCTTGCCCTTATGGCGAGCACTCCCCTCCACCGGACATCTCCCTGCACTCCCTGATGCCGTCCCTGGGACGAGCGGTATCACCCTCGCCCGGGCCGATAAAGAGGATGTCCTCCCTCCGTGGCTACCCGATTATTTCCGCATTGTGACTGTTCCGTAAATCAGTAATCAGTTATCAGTAATCAGTAATCAGTTGCGGGGCTAGCCGAATTCATTCGGCGCCGTTTTATAGCCCGGCGACTTCATCGCCGGGCGGACGTGGCAGACGTCACTTCGGTCGGCTAAACGACGCCAAATGTCTGAGACGCGCACCGTGACCACCTGCTACCTGCTACCTGCGCCCCATTTTCATCGTTATAAGGATCCCCATCATGTTCAACACCTCCCGTATCGCACATTTGGCTAAGGAACACCAAGACGTATTCAAAGACCTGGCAGCGATTGAGGATGATTTGACTTCACGCTTTTATAAAATGAAAGAGCCCGTGCGCGCGCTCATCCTGGCTGCGGCCGCGGGGGAGTCCCTTCTGTTCATCGGTCCACCGGGCACTGGCAAGTCCCATCTCATCCGCTCCTTTTGCGCCCATTTGGGCCTGATCAACGAAAACAATCCCTCCCAAGCTCACTCGGATTACTTCGAATACCTGCTGACTCGCTTCACCGAACCCGCTGAACTCTTTGGCTACTATAACCTGGCCAAAGCGGCCAAGACGGGCAAACTGGCAAGGCTTACCAAAAATACCCTGCCCAAATCGAAAGTGGTCTATTTGGACGAAGTGTTCAATGCCTCCAGCGCCATCCTCAACGCGCTCCTGGCGATTATGCAGGAGGGAATCTTCCACGACCGCGGTCGTCGCGTAGAAGTCAAGGTGCAATTATTGCTGGGTGCCACCAACACGGTGCCCGAAGCGCCCGAGTTACGGGCTTTTTACGACCGGTTCCTGCTTCGCTGCCCCGTGGATAATCTGGACATCAGGGAAGAGGACCCCACGGGGCTATCCCAATTTTTGGAAAAAGGCCTGCGCGAGACCTATGGCCGTAGGGGCCGCGGAAACCACCAGCACAATCCCCAGCGCGCCAACGAACACTCCATACTGGATCGCCTGAAGGCCTTTCAGGAAGACCTGGAAAAGGAATTCAGCGCCGATCTTTTGCAACCCCACTCCTCCCGGCATAACGATCTCGAATTTTGGAAAACCTTTGCCGCCATGGTCGATTATGCTCGCCAATCGGAACTGTCTGAGATGTCCAATCGCCGTCTGGTGAAAATCGTCCATCTCATGATCGTCCATCGCATTTATGACGCGGTGCGTGCGG
>JALWZT010000172.1 GCA_027002405.1 Anaerolineae bacterium
GGCGCGAAGCGCCTAAAGAGCTCGAGTTTACTCGGTCAGTGTCGCGGCAAAAAAGGGAAGTTATTTATGGACGCTCACAAAACTGTCAGGTAGCTAGATCAGTGATCAGTGTAGGTGCTTCATGACGCGGCTTCTTCCAGGACGGCCAGGGTTTGTTGCGCGGTTTTCTCCCAGGAGAAGCGCTTCAGGTTTTCTCGGCCCTGGCGAATGAGGGCCTGGCGCAGGTCTTCATCCAACAGGACTTTCTCGATAGCCTGGGCCATGTCTTCCACATCCAGGGGGTCGAAGTAGAGCGCGCCTTTCCCCGCGATCTCGGGCAGGGAGGAGGTGCGGGCGCAGATGAGCGGGGTGTCGCAGGCCTGGGCTTCCAGCGCGGGGATGCCAAAGCCTTCGAAAAGGGAGGGGAGGACGTAGGCCGTGGCCGCGGAATAGAGGGCCGCGATCTGGTGGGCCATGACGTAGCCAGGGAAGCGGATGTAGGGCAACAGGCCCATCTCTTTGGCTTTTTGCCGCAATTGGTGGCCCTGGCTGGCCATGCTCCCGGCCAAGACCAGGTGGATTTTCATATCGGGATGGCGCTGACGCACCAGGGCAAAGGCGTCGATCAGGCGTGCCAGGTTTTTGCGCGGCCGCATGGCACCCACGTGGAGCAGGTAGCGGGCGTAGCCAGGAATGCCCAGTTGGGCTGTGGTCAGGGAGCGCTTGATGGGGTCGGTGACGGGCTTGAGGTTGGGGTCTGGGGCCAGGTGGATCACCCGGATGCGGTCGGGGTCCGCGCCGTAGAGCCGGACCAGGTCATCCCGGGTGGTCTGGCTGATGGTGATGATGCGGGTGGCGACGCGGGCATGGCGCCGGGTGCTCCAGCGCAGGTACCGGCGTTCGTTGGCTGTGTGGGCGTCGGGGAAGTATTCGTAGCCCAGGTCGTGGACGGTGACCACGGTGCGCGGGGGCCCCCAGATGGGGAGCACATGCGCGGGCACGAAGAGCACATCCGGGGGATGGCGGCGGGTGTGGGGGCCCAGTCTGGTATGGGTCCACAGCCGTTTGCCCGGCAGGATGACCATCTCGGCCCCTTCGCGGAAGAGATCGATAGGGGGCCGACGAGGCAGGTAGAGGCGGATGGTGTGCCCGTGGTTTTGGGCCAGGAGCCTGTTGATCAGTTCCAGGCTGTAGCGTTCGGTGCCCGTGGGCCGAGCCTTGAGAGCTCGAGACGCGTCGATACCAAGGATCATGGAGGATCAGACCGCGGGCTCGGGCGGGGTTTCGGGGAGTTCTTCGATGGGCGTGTCGCGCCAGCGGTCCCCTTCTTCGATGAGCATGACCGGGATATCGTCGCGGATGGGGTATTTGCGGCCACAGGTCTGGCAGACCAGCCACACGTCGCGGATGAGCTCCAAATGGCCCGCGTCGTCATCTTCTTGCACGCACGCGGGGCAGCGCAGGATTTCCATCAGTTCAGGAGAAAGAGTCATAACAGGCCTCCGTGGTCAATAAGCAAGATGATGTCTTCAAAGCAAACAAGTATACATCAAAGCGCCGGGGAAGGCAAAGACGATCTACCGCACCTCAAGATGCCCGAGTTCGACGCTATCCCCTCCTTGCGTCAGGGGCACCCGGGCCAGGGTGTCCAGCCGATAGAGGCCCACGCGCAGGGTGTAAGTGCCAGGCGGTATGTCGGGAGGGAGGGAGAGTGGATGGACATCCTGCACGATTTCACCGGGATCCCAATGATTCATGGGATATGCGCCCAGATGGTTGTGAGGTTGGGCATCGGCCTGGGCCAGGATATGGCCTTGAGCGTCCACAAGATGGATGAAAACGGTGTAGGGAGCATGGATGGTCCCGGTCGCTTGCCAATAAAGGGTGATGGGGATGACGTCGCCTGGATGTGCGTACGCAGGCCACTCATAGCCCATGAGAGTCACATGATCGGCAAAATCATAGGTCGGGCCGGTCTCGGGCACGGGGATGGTATTCGCGCCGTAGATTTTCACACGACCAATTTCAGCCGGGTCGACGAGTTCGCCAGCAATGGTCGCGGGCAGGCGTTCATCTTTTTCGATGCTGTAAAGCCATAGGATCACAGGATAGACGAAGGGGCCGGCCGCGTCTCCTTTGATGCGGACCTGGTATTCGCCGCAGATGATATCTCCGGGTGTCCAGAAGGTGGTGGGCGCATTGCCTCTGCCAGGATAGGAGGCCCGATAGCCAAGCGCCGTGTCATGCTGCCCAAGAACCTGGATAAAAAGCGCGTAGGGCGTCTCGGTGCGTTGGAGGGCTTCCCAGCACAGGGTGACGTGGATGGCCTGGCGGGGCCAGACGTGGTCCGGCTGGATGTGGTAGGTGATCAGGCGGGCGATGTCGTCGAATTGGATAGGGGGGCCCTGCGTGTGTGCGATGGATTCGGCCACATCGTTGGGGGTTTGAGGGCGATAAGCCCGATTGATCACAACCGGGGACCCAAGGGCCAGGATGGCCAGCCAGGTCAAAAGGAGGAAGGGGATTATCCGATGGATACGGGCGAGGCCCAGCATCAGTAAGACCATCAGCGCGGCCATGATCGAGAACAGCAGACGGCCCAGGGACCCTTTGATGGACATGGTCCACAACCCCAGGCTCACAAGTCCCCCCGCAACCAGGATCAGGAGCAGCCAAAAGCCCAACCGGCCCGCGTATCCTGCTTTCCTATCCCCCAAGATGATCAGACCCAACCCCCAAATGGCTATCAGTTCCGCGAGCCTGAATACCCAGTACCAATTGTCGGGCAGGAGGACATTTCCCCAGCCAAAAGCCGCCCAAAAGGACCGTTCCACCGGCTTCCATTGTTGCAAAATTTGCCCGAGGGGGAGGGGGACCTCGCGAGCCATTTTCAGGTGATGAATATGGATACCCAACGGATCGTGAAAGAGAAGGGTGTTGCGGGCATACCACCATCCTCCTATGGTGGCCAGGGCAAGAGCTATGCTGCCGAGGATGAAAAGCCCCTTTTTCCAGGAGCGTTCTCGCCAGGCCACAGCGACCCCTGCGATGATGCCCACGCCCACGAGCATCAGTCCGCTGGTTTTGGTCAGGCCGGCCAGGGCTGTCAGTATGGCGAACGTCACCCACCTTCTTGCGGGGGCATGGGGCTGGATGGCCTTGAGCAGGGTTGCCATGGCAAAGGCAGAGAGCGCGGCGACCAGGGCGTCGTTGCTGATGCTGGTGGCGATGAACAGATATTGAGGAGTCCACGCCACTCCAGCGGCCGCGACCAGGCGCAGCCAGATGGGCGCGCCAAGGCCGGACGCGATGGCATAGGCTCCTATCACCGTCCCCGCACCGATGAGCAGAGACAGCAATCTGAGGAAATAAACCCCTCGGTTTTCCGATTGTGTGAGCTCATGGGGCGGGTGGATGAAGTGGTTTTTGTTATCATTGACCGTTCCGGGAACCAAAACGGCCCAGAAGGGGTTGGGCGCGATCTCGGGCCTGGGATTGTCCAGGCCGGTGAGCTTGAGCGCGGTGCTGGCCAGGGCGTAATACAAGGGGGGATGGCCCGCGATCTGCTCTGCCGGGTTGACCGCCACATCGGTATCCAGCGGGGGCAGCGCGTGATGATCCAGGATGTAGGTGATGTAGGCGAAGTGCCAGTGCTCATCCGGTTTTTCGAAGACCGGTGGCGCGGTCAGATACATCCCACCTAACAGCATATAAGAAAGGAGGATGGCGCATAAAATCTGGCGCCTTTTCTTTTCCATCCATGTCAGCACACTGGGGCTCATAACTTTTTATCATACCCGACTCGATGTATTTTTAACAATAATGGCTTTCCTGAAAGCAACGTATGCTCCCAAATACGCCATTTCGACGACCGAATCCTATTTTCAAAGCAGTCGCCACGAACGGCAGTTCGCCGATACCGACGAAAATGCCTCGCGGCCAGGGCGGCGTGACTCGTATTCCGTATTGCGTATTGCGTAACGACTGGACGGAATACGGAATACGCAATACGAACCTTTGCCGACTCGCCCAACGTCGGCCTGGCGATTCCTCAGCAACCAGCGATCATTCTATTTTCATAGCAGGCACCACGAGCGATAGCTCGCCAATACCAATGAAAACGCCTCGCGGCCAGGCTGGCGGACCGTGAAACGTGATGCGTGATGCGTAAGATTCTCACGTTTCACGTTTCACGCATCACACCCGTTGCTGCCTCGCCCAACGTGGGCTTAGCGATCCTGCCGCAACCGACGATCACGCTATTTTCATAGCAGTCACCACGAGCGGCGGCTCGCCGATACCAAGGAAAATGAGAACGCAGATACACGCAGATGCAACGCAGATTTCCGCAGATGTTCGTCATGCTGAGCGACCGGAGGGAGCGAAGCATCTAGCGAGCGAAGCGAGCGCCATGCGGTGGTTTTTGGCGCTTCGCTAGATTCCTCGGTCGCTTCGCTCCCTCGGAATGACGTCGCGAGGCTCTATTTTCAAAGCAGCCGACCGAAGTAGCGTCTGCCACGCCCGCCCGGCGATGAAGTCGCCGGGCTATAGAACGGCGCCGGATAATTCCGGCTAGCCCCGCAGGGGCACTGTTTCTAGCCTCGGCGCTACTGAACACTGATTACTGATAACTGATCACTGATTACTCTATTTTCAAAGCAGTCCAACGGCGGGCTCGCCCGCGCCGATACGGATGAGAAGCTCACGCAAAGTCGCAAAGACCGCTAAGCAGGTTTGCAAGTGGCAAGTCGCAGGTGGCAGGTGGAGGGAACGCAGATTTGCGCGGATGCAACGCAGATTCCCACTGATTACTGATAACTGATTACTGATTACTATTTCCATAGCTGTCGTGTTATAGTTATCGGGATGGCTCCACTGCATTGAATACAGTCACCATGAGCCACGGCTCGCCGATACCGAGGAAAATGGGGACGCAGATTTGCGCAGATGCTTCGCAGATTTCCGCAGATGGTCTTATGTTCAACTACTGAACACTGAACACTGAACACTCCCATTGTTGCCTCGCCCAACGTCGGCCTGACGACCTCAATCCTAATCCTGATCCGAATCCTATTTACATAGCAGTCATCACGAACGGCAGTTCGCCGATACGAATGAAAACGTCTCGCGGCCAGGCTGGCGCGGGAAGCCGAGCCCGGGATGCGTAATGCGTGATGCGTAAGGTTCTCACGTTTTACGTTTCACGCATCACGCCCGTTGGTGCCTCGCTCAACGTGGACCTGGCGATCCTCAATCCTAATCCTGATCCGAATCCTATTTACAAAGCAGTTCCCTTCATTCGAGGTTTTGATCATGAGATCGCACAATCGTATGTTCCTGGCCGCGGGGATGACAGCAGCCGCGTTGGGTGGCGCTGCGTTGGCGTTCCACCGCTGGGTCACTCGCCGAGCAGCCGGGCAATGGTTCGACGCGGAAGGGGTGCGTCTTTTCTTCACCGAAGATGGTCAGGGAGAGCCTGTGTTGCTGTTGCATGGCTTCGCCGCACACGCGGATGTGAACTGGCGGCGGCCCGGCGTCATCCCCGCACTTATCCCTTATTTTCGCGTCTTAGCCTTGGATCTGCGCGGCCACGGGCTTAGCGACAAACCTCATGAGCCCGCGGCCTACGGCCTGGAATTCGCCCGGGATGTCATCCGACTGCTCGATTATCTCGGCATCCCGCGCGTCCGCCTGGCAGGCTATTACAGCCCGGCGGAAATCCTTCCGCAGTTTCGCCGCATCGGATGGTAAGTGATTTGCCAGCAAAGTGATAATATGACATAATCTCGATCTACGTAAAAACTCATAAAGAAAGGAATCAACATGCGTG
>JALWZT010000173.1 GCA_027002405.1 Anaerolineae bacterium
TATCGCTCATGGGGCCTGCTTCTCACTCAGCAGCCGCTCAAAATGCACTTCAAAAATGTCGTCTTGCTGAATGAATAAGGCGGCACCAGGGATGGAGACGGCCGCGACCAGGCGTTCAAGATCACCTTCCCACGGCTCATAACGCACCCTCTGACCATCAAACTGAAAGGATAACGCCCCTTTCTCGGGTGTCACATAAATCCAGCGTGGTAAACCCGCCCGCTGATTGAGAAGCTGTTGATAGCGGCTTAAGGGAAAAAGATCCACAGCCAACGTCCATTCCCCTACCCCGGCTGGCGTCAATAGCCAAGAGGAAACGCCACGCGCCTCATGCCATGTCCACTGCATGGTGTTGTCCAAAGGACCGAAGCTGGCTACGTGCGGAGGACTGGTAAGCTGGGCGGGCCAGGGCCATGGGCCAGGAAGCACGCTACGAGTCTCATCTAAACGATAAAGGCCGTCGGTGGCTACATACGCAGGCTCTCCAGCCCCTACCGTGAGCAAGGAGCGAGGCATCTCAGCCCGGTCCAGGCCCGGGAATTCCCCCACATGAATGGCCCGAACTTGCATTGAATCGTCAAAAACCAGCACGCCCGCTCGAGTGGGGACAAAATAGCGCGTTTCCTCCCCCTCCAGACCTGTGGCGGGCGGAGCCATCACCCAATCATCTGCAAATCGCCCCCTCTGTAACATCCTTTCACCGACGCCGCCTATCGCGCGCTGGGGCAGGATCACGAGCTGCTCCCCTTCGCGTTGATAAGTCCACAACGTGTCATGGGCCTGATACCTTCGGCATACAGACGTAGGCTGGACTTCGTATCGATAAGTGATGAACAGGGTCTGGTCATCCTGCATCTGCAAACACAATTGGCGATGGTTCTCATCGAAGCCGCCTTCGTAGGTGACTCCGAAATCCAACACTTGCGAAGGATCCACCTCCCCGTTTTGGGGGCGTCGCAGATCTTTGGGGGAAAGAGAGGACCGTTCTCGCTCGAACTGATACCATCCCCCTCCACGAGCAACCCATTCCACGCTTTCGGGCCAGATGAGCGCCAACGAGGTGACCCCATCAAAAGGAAAACGACCATTGATCAAGGTAAGCGGCTCATCCCGCCACGTGACAGTGAGCGCGCCAGGAGCGCCCATTGTGCGCCCTTCCCGCCGCCAGGTCCAAAAATCTGAGGAAATGAACAAGGTCTCTCGGAAAGGGTCTTCGTCGCGGCCCGCAAAAACATCGCGATCTTGGCTCAGGGAAAGAACCCCTTGATACACTTGACGGCTATCTCCCTGACAGCGTAGAAGAACTTCCTCGTCTCGAGTCATCACATCCGTCACAAAACACACATCACCTTTCTCGGTCTTGGGTTCACGCACGATGACCAACTGCTCTGGGGCTATCACGGCTTGGGGGACATCATCCAGTGAAAAAGGCATCCATCCCTCTCGCGTGGCGCCCCACAATTGATCCTTCACCTGGATGAATGCCGTCCATTCGTCTATGGGCAGATGCCCCTCTTGCCATGTCAACCGATGCCACCGTTGATCCAGGGTTCGTTGTTCAAACAAGAAGGGAGTTTGAGGCGAGGGTTGCAGTAAACGCAAGCGGCCCTGTTCATAGATGGCCGGTCGAGCCATCACATCGCGGAGCGAAGCGGCTTCCCCGGCATCCTCTACCCGACGCCAGTGTTGCCCTTCGAGATGGTACATTTCATCCGCACGGGCGTGAAGATAAGCGCCTGGGGATATCCGTACCCCATCGCGCCAGGTCGGGCGTTTCACACAGAAAAGACGGTCAGGAGCCAATGAAGTCAAGTCAAAGTGACGGGTTTGGGCATCCAAAGGGATAGCATCCGATGCATGTAACGTGAACCAGTCGTTTTCCCAAAGGGAAAGCGCTCGCCCCTGGCATAGCATGGTCTGGCGCAATCTATCATGAGGGAATCGCCCCGTAGATAGATCGACAGGGAGGGTATAGGTGTCGGTGAGTGCATCGCGATAGGCCCCCTGCAACGCGCCATCTTCTCGTACCCATCGCCACCCAGGGGTTGCGCCCCGCAAGGTGCGTTGAGCCGAAAGAGAGGCGTCATCACATAATCGCAAAGAGGCGGAGGGGGAGACATGATAGCACATGCTTTGAGATTCGAAAACCAATCTGTCGGGAACCCTCACAGGACGGCCGGCGCGGATGACAGCCTGAGGTGGCCCCGTGCTCGCTCCACGCATATCCATAATTTGGGCGCTATGATCCAGGCTCCATGATGTTGGCGAGTCATAAACCAGCAGCCCCGCTGCCGTACCCACGTAAAGGCGCTCCTTATCGGCAGCCAACGTCGTGACAACGTCGAAAGGAAAACGTCGGTTGACGAACGAAAAGCGGGTCCAGAGGCTCTCGCCATCCAGGCGATCCAAACGCACCTCTTGCACCACCCTTCCTTGCTCCAAAAGGAACCGTAATCGTGAGGTGCGAGCCAGTTCACGAAAGCGGTAGGGATTCCTATCGGGTGAAGTCAACACGAACTGCTTTTGCGTCGTATCCCACTGGAAGACCTCTTCTCCCAAAGTGCGGAATACGGTCGGGCTGGAAGCCATGGTGATGGTTTCCAGCTTATCGGTGGGAGAGGGTGAATAACGCACAGCAGTCCGTCTTGTCAACGCCTGGGCGTTTCCTACTTCGAAGAACGCGTCGCTCATGACAAAAAGGCTGTCTCGGGCAAAGGTAGCCGCCTGGAGTTTATCGGAAGTGAATCCTGCTCCCTCTGGCGTGATCCTATAAGCGAACTGATAGCCTGGTCCGTCCAGAGTCGCCCGGAATGTCCAGTCATCCAACTCCCATTGCCAGACCTGATCCTGGTAAAGCAGCCGCGAGCTGGCTGGATGCGCGGGTATCGCGTGCCATCCTGAGTCCTCGCGGCGATAATAGGTGGTGTTGGCCTGCACATACATGGCCCCTTGTTCGTCGAAAATGCGGACCCCATCGAGACCTTTGATGGGGCCAGGGTCAAAATGCGCATACGAATCAATGGGATGGATGCCCGCGGCATCCTGGATGAAAAGCTGGCCATGATGAAAGGCCAACGCTTTCCGATGCGCGTCCCAAAGAAATCCTTCAGGGGTGAACGCGTCAGTCCACTGGCCCGCGAGGGAATAAGAACCTTGAATCGAACCCAACCGGAGCCCTTCCTCCAGGACGACATCATCGAAGGCAACGCGATGGATGGCAAGAGGCGGCTCAATACGATCACTTTCCGGCAAAACGTCTCCATTTTGGGCCATGAAACGCCCGTGCGCGGCTTGAATAGGCGGATGCAAGTCCACGGGCTGGAAACGGATCTTCGGATCATCCAAACGCAGATGGAAGGAAGGATAATACCAAAGCCCGTAGCGATTCGCTGCAACCAGGCGGCCGCCCTTCCGCGCCAATATCGCCTCTACCGGCTCGAACAGCATTTCCCCCTGTTGAATAAACGCTTCGGGAGAATAGCGCACCTGCCCTCCAGGCGTGCGGAGCACGAATGCATGATCCTCTCGTTGCCATTGCAGCCAATCGACATCCAGGGCGGGGGGCTCAGTAAACTGAAAATAACCAGCTTGAGCCAAAACCATATCGTCCAAAGACCTCTTTGCTACCAATTCCCCCTTGCTATCGAGCCGGATGTCGGTTATCGGATCGTAAGCCCATTGGCCATTTGGGGTCTGGCCAAAATGATCACGCCAGCCAGGCCATTGGTCTTCCAGGCTTCGCGAGGGCAAAGGGGGTGTTTGAGTTGACGTGGTGGCCCTTTGGCCCATGGCATCGAAATGCCATACTCGACCATCCCGAGCGAACAACAGGAGAGACTTGCGGGTCGCCTCCACAGCCACCACGTCGGCAGAAGGGGGGAGCGGCGGGGCCGCAGGCGCGGTCAGCCGAGTTTGGATCTGCATACAGGGAACCGGCTCTGGCGTAGGTGTGGGCGCGGGCGCGGGGGGTTGTGCGCCTGTGATAGGAGTCGTGGTGGTGATCGGGGAGGTCGGTGTCATGGGTGATGTGGTCACAGGGGCCGGAGTGGGCGTGCATAGGTCCGTCGTAAGCAGCGCCATCTCATGCTCTCCAATCTGTATCCACCAGGCGCCCTCGGCAACGGGCCATAGACCTCGAACGTCCGCGCCATGAAGAGAGAGGGGCAGAGAGAGCGCATAGGGTTTGAATTGTCGGCCATCCCAACTGTACAACGTGTTGGACGCGTCCATGGCCGCTGGCCGCGCGCGCTCCATCACGAACATCGCGCCTGATGGCGCGCCCGGAGGCGCTCGAAACTCGCCATCATGCCAATAGACCCACTGATGATCGATGTTCGCCCAGGGAGTCCCATCCTCATCGAACACCACCTGGCTGGCTACTCTCAATGTCTGGAGACGTACCTCGTTTCCAGCTCGGGCGAGAACGGCCAGCGTATCGCCATCCCACAACCAAAGCGTTCTATCCGGTCCTTCGCGGACCTCTTGTAAGGAGGCCAGGATGGTCAACTTCCCGGGGAGGGGTATCTCCTGATGTCCGGAAGCGTCGTATAAATGCAATCCCTGATCTGTTTCCAAAAGATGAAATCCTTCCCAATCGTAAGCATGGCGCATCGCGGAGGGATTCAAAAACAAGGCAGGCTTGTTCTCAGGTTGACAGGCGTAATCAGTTCCTTGTGGAGAGCAATGTTGCAAACGGCCCTCCGGTCCAAGGGCCCAAATGTCTCCATTTTCATCCAACGCGTGGCGATGATCCGGCAGGAGATTGAAGCGAGCGAAGTCGGTGACGCCATCGCCCCTCCTGCGCGCGACCCACCAGGTCTGGCCGTTCCGCCCCACGAGAACCCCCCGTTCATTGGGAGTCATTTGATAGCGCAAAGTCACATCCGGTTGATCAAGCTGGAATCCTGGCTGCCAGGTGCGCTGAACAGGATCGAAGTATGTGACGCCGCTGGTCAGAACAAAGGTCCACAGGTTAGCGCTCCACTGTTGCGCGTCGAGCAAGGTCTGCCCCGGGGCGTTGAAGGGGCTCATGGGTGAAAATAGAGGACGAAGATTGACATTGAGCCCGTCCACATCGAACTCCCCATACAGGATTCCACCATCCTGACGGTGCACCAGCAGCGTCAGGCGTTGCCCCTCCTGGAACAGATCCATATTGGCCACGGCCGCGTCGACAGGCGCTCCGGCAAGCTTGATCTCACGCCAATACCGTTGTTGCAGATCGTATCGCCAAAGGGAATCATCGGTGGTAAAGAAGAGAAAATCATCGACACGATACACCCGTCGGAAGCTCCCTCCAGGTGCGATCCCAGGGGATTCTAAGACAGTCTGTTGGGAACCGTTCTGCCAAAGTCTTACACGACCTTCGCTTTCCAGATAAGCAAAGGATTTCCTTGGGGGGTCCACGGCCACGGCGCGGGCGTGGATTTTCTGGGACGGGAGGGAAACGACACGGGTGGAACATGAATGAGGCGCGGGGATCGTTTGCAAAGGTATGATAACCACGGTGATATCCTCGGCTTCGCCGTAAATGAACACCAGGTAGTCTCCAAGCCGATAAAGGCGAGACCGTGCCGAGGCATAAGTGAGATCCGTGGCATGCCAGGTGCGGGCTCCGGGATCATACAAGAAAAGCCCGACATCTGTGGCAACAGCCACAAGCCCGTTGGGGAGTTTTTGAGCGTCGAAGATGTCCGTCGCGTGTTGGGCAATGGGGGTGCGGAACCAACAGGCTGTCTTTCCTGATGCGGGCGCGGAGGCGTCATATCGTTTCAGGTAGCGGATGCCGTTCTCTTGTCGGA
>JALWZT010000174.1 GCA_027002405.1 Anaerolineae bacterium
TTCCGTATTGCGTATTGCGTAACGACTGGACGGAATACGGAATACGCAATACGAACCTTTGCCGACTCGCCCAACGTCGGCCTGGCGATCCTTCCGCAGCCGACGATCATGCTATTTTCAAAGCAGTGTACCACATCCTGATTCCGATCACATCGGAAAAAGTTCTGAAAAATTTCAAAAGAAGCTCGGAGGACATGGATATGCAAATCCCATACAATGGACATAACACCCCCCTTTCCTTTTTACATGGAGGATGCCCATGACTCGATACCTGGTTTTTTCCGTGGGCCCGGTGCAGGATTTCATCTTCACGGACGATCCTTCCCTCTACTGCCCGTGGATTTCTCGTGTCTCATCCATTTTGTATCTTGATGAATCTAGTTTCAAGACTCTCGATGCAGCAGCACTATCGTTTTTTGGCGACATGGAGGTATAGGATGAAAAAGGATGACATTAAGCGTATAACAAAGAAGTACTGGGATAGTTTGGGGCCTTCAGAAGTAGACGATGCAATGCGTTTTTATGTCCTTGAGAAGCAGAAACGATTAGATGGTAAAAGCCTGTTGGAGGCAGAGCTTCAGTATGCCCAGGCAAAAGGACGTTTTACGGCCCAACCCTGTGAAACGCTGGTATTGTTGGTCGGCTTTTCGTTGGAGCCACTACTGCAATCGGTTTATGTGTACCAGCCTCAGAAGGTTGTGTTAATATTGAACGAGAAGGGCTACCCGCCAGAAGAGTGGCATGTGTTTGCCAGTCATATCAAGAATGCAGTTGGTCTTCTTGTACAGAAAAATTTGCTCCCACGTTCACCAAAATTGCCGGGCAAAGATAACAAGGTGGGTTATCCAGCCGCTGACAATCCATCCGCGGTATTCCAAACGCTGGTCGAAGTCCTTCACGACGAGACCGATGTGGTCATTGACGTTAGCGGAGGCAAGAAGAGTATGGTCAGCGGAGCATATCTCTACGCTGCTTATGCCGGAGCGCGCATCTCCTATGTGGACTTTGATGAGTATGATCCCAAGAACCGACGTCCTTACGGATACAGTTGCAGAATTGGCGAATTGAGCAATCCTTACCAAACCTTCACCCTGCGTGAGTGGGAACGGGTCCGTGTCCTGTACGAGCAGTATCAGTTCCGTGAGGCTCGGACAATTCTCCAGTCTATTTCATCGGTAATGACTCAGGTGATGCCCCACAGTGGTTCGTCTATCCAGATGTTGCAAGCATTCCTGGAGTTCTACGAGAAATGGGACTCAGGTGATTATCAGGGCGCAAAGCAATTTGCATCAGAACAGAAGCTACCCTCTTTTGAACAACCCAGTGCGGTAACGGAACTGGGTGATAAATGGTTTGAGATCCGTGACGGTGATTTTACCGCTAAGCCAAAACATTTCTACGGTGATGAACAGGCGGTCAAAGTGTATGTTGTTGATGAATTGGCTCGTATTGAACGGTTGATTACGTACAATGAAGACAATCGATCAGCGTTCCTTCGAGCTGGTGGCGTTAATGAGATACTGATGCTGGGGCGGTTAGTCAGGTTGGTAACAAATCCGGCAGAGCGAAATGCGCTACTTGATGCATTAGACGAGAGTACACCCGGCATATTTAGTGTA
The DNA here is from genome assembly GCA_027002405.1 of Anaerolineae bacterium. Taxonomy (GTDB): domain Bacteria; phylum Chloroflexota; class Anaerolineae; order J102; family J102; genus M2005. Next base: position 1,620 of record JALWZT010000174.1, read on the forward strand.
TTTATAAATCTGACGAAACCTGCTGGGGCAGCAATCTCTATCTACAAGGATACTCGCAAGGATGGAAGCATCTTGGTGAGGTTCGGGCGCGGTCAGACTTCTCTGGCTACGATTTCGTTACAGTATCCACTAAAAGATTGGTGGAGCAGTATTCCGTCATTCGGAATCGGTGGATGGAAAAAGTTCCTGCGAATTCGTAACGAACTGGCCCACAAGTATTTCTCTGTCCCCCGTGAGTGGGCTGAGGATGCTTTGCGATTCGTACAGGCCAACTTTGAAGACTTTCTCGGTCACCCAGTAGGAGACTTGGATCTGCGCACCAAAGCCTTGTCCTGGCCTGAACTTTGCGAAAAGTGCGGCCTCAGCCGCTTTCTACCGCCAAACTTGAGAAAGGAGGTAAAATAATGACCCAATATCTCCTGGCTGCCGAAGCGGACAAAATTCAGGATTTGCTTTTTCGTTCTGCGCATTTGCGCGAAGTGGTGGGCGGCAGCCAATTGCTTACCCGCTTTTGCCGGGAAGTTCCCAACCACCTGGGCATCTCACCGGAGGACATTATCATCAGCGACGGTGGGAGTTTTCGCATTCTGTTCCACACAGAGAAGGATGCGTTTGCTTTTGGTGACAAACTGGCCGAAGTCTACCGTCGCGTTACCGGCGGAACGCTGACCGTAGCCGAGCCGGTGCCGATCAACAGCAACTTTGGCGCGGCCAGTGAACGGGCCAAAGACAACCTGCGGCGGGCCAAACGCTGGCACAAAGGATGGCAGGAACAGTCGCATTTTCCATATATGGCCTTCTGTGCTTCCTGCGGTATCGGAATCGCTGTGACATACAGCACTTATCACAAGGGCGAAGAGGCGCAATATCTGTGTGAGTCCTGTTTGAACAAGGGATTGGAACGACCGGTGGGAGAATTGGGTGAGTTCCTAAAAGACTTTTTCGCTGAGGTCGTTGGTAAGGATGGTCTGAAACAGGCTGACTGGCCCGGCAGGCAAAAGCGTAGGGGACGTGATGAAATTGATCCGCTGGAAGACGTGGCCGATTACGATCCCCGCCGGTATGTAGCCTATCTGCTGGCCGACGGCAACGATATGGGCAAAGTATTTGGCAGTTGTCAAACACCGGAGCAGATGCGTGCTCTATCCACCGGGTTATCCCAGGTCGTCCGCAAGGCTCTAGCCGAGCCAACCCAAACGATTATGCAGAAAAATCCGCTCGACGACCGTCCCAACTTTATCCCTGTCCTTCCTCTGATCTTAGGTGGAGATGACCTCTTCGCACTCATCCCCGCCCCCTGGAGCTTAGATTTCGCTCGACAATTTTCCGAAACGTATGAGCGGGAAATGCATATCCTATTTGACGAAATCGGGCTGAAAGACGTGCCAGCGCCAACCGTTTCGACGACCGTGATTATCTGTAAGAGCAGACATCCCTATCGCTTAGCGCATGCAGCTGGAGAAGCCCGGCTCAAGGAAGCCAAGCGTATAGGCAAACAGCTAGCGCTTGAGGAAGCACAGCCATTCTCTACCATCAACTTCGAAGTGGTTTTGGGTGGAAGGTTGGTCGACGAGTCATTATCCGGCAGTAAAGATATCCGCCCAACTCTACGTCCGTATTGGGTAAACGAGAGCATTCCTGAGGAATGGGGCTTATCCATCAAACGATTGATGGAACAGCGATACACGTTACGCAATATACCCAATAAACGGTTAGGGGAACTGCGTGATCTGTTCGATAACCCGCCCAATTCTATCCGAGAAGATGACCTCATTCCCTGGCAAACCCACTTACAACGATTGCTGGCGCGCATCAATAGTAGGAGTAAGACGCACCACACAGCGATCAGCAAGGCATTGTGTGATCTGGGCCGGAGTCATTTCGGCTGGTATAGAATTGACCGTTACCAGGAAAACCCCTGGTATGGTCATGCTTTCCCCGATCTTTTGCAGGTTTGGGACTACGCATTTGCTCTGGATAAAAACCGCCAAGAATACGAGGAGGAGGTCGAATGAGCCTCAAACTGACCTTTGATATCACATTTTTGTCAGATTATCACGTGGGCGCAGGTTACGGCAAAGGTTTCGGGCTTGATTCAGCCCTGCTACGTGAGGCCGATGGCAGACCTGTGTTGCGCGGTAGCGCGTTGGCGGGACTGTTGCGCGATAGCACCTATCGGTTGCTGAAGTTGCCCCCAATGCAAAAACATCCGCCCGAAAAAACACTTGAGCGGTTGTTCGGAACGTCGAGGCAGGCGAAACGCTGGTATGTAGCTTCGGCCCATCCAGCCACACTCCAAGCCCGTGATGCCCACCGGGTGCAGCGGGTGCGGATTGACCCGCGCATGCGCCGCGCCGAGCCGCGCAAGTTGTTTTCTCAGGAAGAAGGACGCGCCGGTCAGGTGTTTCGTTTTACGGTCACATGCCCGTACAGTGATGAAAGTGCACTGGATGAAGCGGCGTTGCTGGTAGCCGCAGCACGGTATACTCGTCAGTTAGGCCGTTCGCGCCGGCGCGGACTGGGGGAATGCGTCATTCATCTAACCGATGTGGCCGGGGTCACCCCAGAAAAACCAGCCGATAAATCCTGGGAAGATTGGTTCCTGGAGCGATTCAACCAAAAGTGGCTACAAGGTGAGCCGGCCGCTGCGTCCCGAACATCGCCAGCCTGGACTGATGTTGAAGCAATCCACGCTTTTAGCGGCAACCCGGTGCGCGTCCGTGTCATCGTACGTCTGGATGAGCCACTGCTGATCGCCGAACGCGCCCCAGCCGGCAATCAGTTTGACACACGTTCTTTCATCCCAGGAGGAACAGTATTGGGGGTATTGGCCAACTTGGCCGCTCAACGATGTGATCTGACAAATCCGGACGAATATCGTGACTTTATTACCCTTTTCCTCCGTGGCGGAGTCACATTTCCGGTGTTGTATCCTGCCTATGAATACAGCAACTTCCTTTATCCAACAATTCCGTCTCCACTGGGTCTGCTGACGTGCAGTGTTGTACCCTTAGAAGGTGAAAGCGAAGGTCACGGCACATTCATGGCGGTAGATCTCAAGGAGTGTCCTGAATGCGGAAGCAAACTGGAGCCTGTTGGCGGCTTGACTATTCTGCGACGCCAGGCACCCTTCACTTACACCCCTGGTCGCTCATCGGAATTACACATTCAAATAGAAGCAAAGACCCAGCGGGTGGAAAAGGGACAATTGTACGGCTACACTGTACTGGATGCGGGCCAGTATTTTGTAGGTGAGCTGATTAGCACCGAAGCTGCCTGGAAGCGTTTGCAAACCATGACCGGCATTGTTGAAAAGACACCGTTGATCTGGCGTCTTGGCAAGGCGCGACGGCGCGGTTATGGCAAAGTCACCGCTTGGCTGGAGCGTTGTGATGACAAAGAAGCGGTGTGGATACAACTGCCGCTAACAGAGCGCGTCACCAGTATCACGGACCCTCTCTCTCTAACTCTGTTGACTGACACCATTATCTCCAACCACTGGGGGCAGCAAGCCATCGGTTTCGCAGAAGACTGGCTGGCGGATGCTCTGAGACTGGGAGCTGTTCATATCGTAGATGCTTACGCCCGCACCCGGGTAGTGGACAGCTTCAACGCCACGTTGGGCTTACCCCGCTGGCGCGATACCGCATTGACCGCCGGTTCCGTTGTCTGGTTCACTTTGCTCGACCCGCCGGACGACTGGCAGGAACGAATGGAGCAACTGGAACGGGATGGCATCGGCCTACGGCGCAACGAAGGATACGGCCGCATTGCATTCAACCATCCCGTTTACGACGGGCGTGAGAAGTTCACCGAGAGTGCGATCCGGCTGGAAGAGGCGATGTACCGAAAAGATCAACGGGGGAGGAAGGATGCATTTACTAAACAATGGGAAGAAAAGTTGGAAGAATTATTGCCCTCTGGCAAACGCCTCAAGCCGCCCTTTGTCGCCCTGGCGCGCTGGTTACACGCTCACAGCGACCAAGCGCCAGCCGAGATACTGGAATTCTTCAATGCCCGGTTCCAGGATGATAATGGCAAATGTGAGAGTCTGAACCTTCAACAGGTGTTCGGAGAGCCTAACGATGTGCTGATTGAAGTCATCGGAGGCAAAGCCGAATACGGCGCTCGCAGCAAGGACAACTTCTTCACAAGTGAAGGGGAAAATGTGATGCTCAAGATATGCAATGCGCTCAAGGAACTGGAAAGTGAGGAGCAGCATCACTGGTCGGAAGGCATCGAGATCTTGGCCAACCGCATCGCGGCCCTGATTGACAATCAAGAAGGAGGAAAATAATGAACTATCGCGTCATTACTGCAAGATTGAAAGCGCGCACTGCTGTCCACATCGGTAGCGGTGAAAGCAACGACCTCACTGACGCGCTTATTCGGCGCGATACAGAGGGACGACCGTTCATTCCCGGCACGGCCATTGCCGGTGCATTACGCACCTTGGCGACGCGGTTGGCACCGCGACTGGGACACGCCCCTTGCAAGGTATTGGCAGCAGACGAAAAAGAAAGATCCCAATCTTGCTCTTGTGCTGTCTGTCATCTTTTTGGCGATATCAACCCGACGGATGAGAAGGGCACCCAATCGGCATCCTCACGCATTCTTGTTTTTAATGCCCGTTTGCAGAATGACATTACCCATGCACTTATCCGCGACGGTGTGGGCATTGATCGGATCACCGGTGCGGCGGCGCGGGCTGGTAGTGTCAAGTTCGACCTCGAAGTGTTGCCCGCTGGTGCCGAGTTCGATATGCGACTCGAATTGCGCGACACAAACGAGGAAGATGAGCAACTGTTGGCTGCTGTTCTATCCGAATGGCAAGAAGGACGCGCCTGGTTAGGCGGTCGAGTGGCCCGAGGGCTGGGGGCGTTGACCCTTGACAATCTTGAATACAAAACGTTGTACCTGAATACATCGGATAGCCTCATGACTTTCCTCCAGTCGGACGAACCATGGAGCCAATCCACCATTCAGCCTCACTGGCTTAAAACCCGCTTGCAAGCAATAAATGTCCGACCAGTCGAGGATGGGACGCCTCCCACCGTACTCCGTGGCTGGCTCATTATCGAGGGTGTCTTGCAAGCCGAAGGACCGTTGTTGACCAACGATACGCTGGCTTCGGGAGCTTCCGGCTTTGATCACGCTCCACTGTTGACTCGGTGGGGAGATTGGATACATCCAATGCTCACCGGAGCGGGGCTGCGGGGTGTGTTGCGTTCCCACGCCGAACGGCTCGCACGAACGCTGACAACCCATGCTGTCAGTGATCTGGATGCGTTTCTATTCAAATGCCCCGCGTGCAGTCCTGTTGAAAGTCGGCCGGACGCGCCTCTAGCCAGTTGCGATGCTTTACTCAAGAATGTAGCAAAGTTGCCTTCCGATGCACTCGTCTCTGATGATCACTTGTGCCTAGCCTGTCAGCTGTTCGGCACCACCCGTCGTGGCAGCCGTCTGATTGTGGAAGACGCGCCCTACGTAGGAGATTGTCCGCCAAAACTGAAGATGCTGGACTTCCTGGCTATTGACCGTTTCACCGGTGGCGGCGCAGAAAAACTGAAGTTTGATGCTCTTGCTTTATGGCAACCTGCTTTCAAACTGCATCTCTACCTCGAAAATCCTGAAACGTGGGAGTTGGGATGGCTGGCTCTGGTATTGCGTGATCTAGAGGAAGGCTGGCTTTCTGTAGGCTTTGGTTCGGCCAAAGGCTTTGGACGCGTCCACCTGCAGAACTGGAGGGCTACTTTCGGCTATCTCACACCGAAAGATCTGCCCACCGCACTGGATGAATCCGGCAAAAGCGGCATCTTCAAAACAGCAGAAGTGCAAGGTGGTTCGGACGAATGGAAAAAAGCTGCCGTGGAGTGGATAGAAGCCTTTCATCGACAAGTGAGCATGTTTGAGCGCACGAAACTGCCAAGATTAGCCAAAGATAGCTACTTTGGCAACGTAGATACTTTGTATCCCATTTGGATAATGCATAGGGACGGAGGTGCATCATGAATAGCCCGAAACCAATCATTTTTTCAGACATGATTCATCAGATGAAACTATCCCAGGTTGGCAAAACTACGCTCGCTATCTGGGGCGGACGCTGTGGCGAAGATGAGCTGTTGACGTTTCTGAGACAATGGGATTTAGCGGAGATGCCATACCGCATCTGGGAATATGCCAGCACCATCAAATTTCAAAAAGATACATTGCCAGAGCATGCCATTTTATTGCAACGCGGACGACTTTTCGGCCCTGGTGGTGACTTGGAAGTGCGCCGCAATGGTAGGGAGTTCACCTGGCGATTCATCGGTCCGGCAGGCGCACACCCTCCCGAGGGCAACTACCAGGCCCAAAATTACTGGGACTCGCACTCCGATGCTGTCTTTTTTGAGGAAGAAGCTAGAGCTCTGTTATGGGGACAACGGCAAGTGGGTAATGACCGTTGGAAAGAGAATCGCGTGGGCGCGGCCCAGCTAGATTATCCTGCCTCTGATGGATGGCAGCGAGTACAAATTCACTACAAGACATACAGCTGTGCTGGACAGATCGAATTCGTCTGGTACACCAACTTAAGTAAGTGGAAGGAGGACAACAATGGCTAAAGGTACGATTCAGAGACTGCTAGAAGGCAGAGGATTCGGTTTTATCAAACCGGATGGTGGTGGAATGGATGTCTACTTTCGTCTGTCATGGTTGAAAGGCGTTACTCCACGAGAAGGATTGCGAGTTGAGTTTGACATAGAACAGGGAGAGCGAGGCCCTCGTGCGCGCAATCTGAGGGCATTGGAAGGGGCAACCGACGATCAATCAGACGGATATCGCTTCCTTAACCCTTACAACTTCGTACGTCTTTTAGGAAAGCCGAGACCAGAGAATCACGTTCTCGGCAATTGTCCGCCCCCACCCCATGACCGTTTCGTGGGCTTGACTGGCCGCATAACCTGTCAGATAAGCGCGGTCACGCCCGTGTTCATCTCTGATTCGCATGCCATTTGGGAGGATGCAAATGGGCACAAAACCTATCGTTTCTTTCAAGTGGATAGTCAACCCGCGATCCCAGCCAGCAGTCTACGGGGGATGGTACGTTCCGTGTTTGAGGCGGTGACGAATTCATGTTTTTCTATCATCCACGACGAACAGTTAAAGTATCGTATTGGTGCTCGAATGGCTCCATCGCTTCATCCCGCTGTAGTAACCAAACTTCCAAATCCTAAGCGACAAGAAGACGGCGAAGTCATCCTTCTGAAATCTGCGTGGATACACCGTTCGGTCATAGAGGATGCTATGAAAGGGGTATTAGATAAATTTGTGAAAGAGGCCCCGTGGCCTAAGGAGCCACCCTTTGATTCGTACTTTGATCGTGTTCTAACGGACCAGGCTGTTCCGGTTCTTGCAAAGATTCGTGAAAATGTAAAACAGCGTGACTCCAAGTTTGGTGGAAAGAGATACCGGTTCTCATTCAACGAGGTACTGGAGATAGTAGATGTAGGGCGTCCAGAACAAGGTCTTCAAAAACCCCAAAGAGACCTTTTCTGGGGCTATTTGAAAATCACAGGGCCCAATGTCTTAGCAGAAAAACCGAAGGGGACATTCATCCTTCGCAAGCACGATGAAAGATTTTTTTACTGGGACGGAAAGAATAAACAGATAGTAAAGGTCCCGTGGCAAGATGTTATTAACCGACGGAATGCAGCAGAACGATATAACAGTGTGCGCGCCTATCAGAGCAACCCGGCGAATCAACAGTTACCCTATGTAACCTATTTGCAGAACGAAAAGTTGACCGAAGGCGATCTTATCTGGGTATGGATTTTACAAGGAAAAGTTAGGAGGGTAGAGCATATTGGAAGTGTATCTATTCCAAAACTTGAGTACAAGCATGGCATTTTGGATTTACTTTCACAACACCAGCGTTGTCTAGATTACGATACCCTTTGCCCCGCCTGTCGTGTCTTCGGTTGGGTGCGAGAAGGCGCGGGGGACATCGAAAAGGATGAACCCACTGCCTACGCAGGCCGTGTACGTTTCTCCCACGGCAAACTAATCCGCAGTGCAGGCGAATTGCCAGAGACCACTCTAGCCATTCTCTCCACCCCTAAACCCACCACAACTTCCTTTTACCTGCTTAACTCAGAGGATCAGCCTGACGCACATGTAACCTACGATACCCATGGTGCTCAGTTGCGCGGGCGCAAATTTTATCGCCACCACGGTCAGGCTAATTCGCAGGAATATAGGCGCAACGAGAAAAGCGACCAGAACCGCACTGTCCGCGGCGCGCTCCGGCCAGACTCCACTTTTACCTTTACGCTAGACTTTGAAAATCTGCATCCGTTGGAATTGGGGGCTTTGCTCTATGCCTTGGAACTGGAAGGAGGTATGTATCACCGTCTGGGCTACGCCAAACCGTTGGGATTTGGTTCGGTCAAGATAACGGTGGATGAGGTTAAAGTGGTGGATTGGGAACAGCGCCTGAAATCGCTTGACGCGAATGCCGGCTGGAAAACACTCTCTTTAGAAGAGCGACGGCAATATAGAAAACAGTTTCATGAGCAAATGCGGGAATTCTACGGAGATGATTTTGACAGCATTGTTTTGGCCGACTTGCGCGCCTTGTTGGGCGAACCGCCGGAATTGCCGATTCACTACCCGCGCCCGACGAGACAATTCGACCCAAATCACCCACAGTTCGAATGGTTCGTGGGCAACAAACGGCGATCTGAACCAATAGTTTTACCACTGGCGAAAGACGACTCAACAGGATTGCCCTTGCTTGACAAGAAAGGCAAAGAGGTTTCGTAATGCTCCTCCTCAACTTCGCCCACCCCATCACCGACGCGCAGAAGGCCCAGATCGAATCCCTCACCGGGCAGACCATCGCCCGCGTCATCGACATCCCCAGCCAGATCGACCCCCAACAGCCCCTGGCGCCCCAAATCGTAGCCATGGCCGACGCGGCCGGGCTGACCGCTGAGGAATGGCAAACCCTGCCCATCCTCATCAACCCGCCCGCGCTCAACTTCAGCGCCGTGACCCTCATCGCCGAACTCCACGGCCGCATGGGCTACTTCCCCCCTTGCCTGCGCATACGCCCCCTGCTCGGGCCCGATGGCCAACGCATGGTCCCGCCCCGCTTCGAGGTGGCAGAAATCCTCAACCTGCAAGCCCTGCGGGACGACGCCCGACGCCGCCGGGCCGATTAACACGCAGCGGACGTGATGCGTGAAAACGTGAAACGTGAGGTCGTTACGCATCACGCATTACGCATCACGTGCTTGGCTTCCCGCACCCCCCTGGTCGCGAGGCGCTTTCATTGGTATCGACGCACCGTCATTCGTGACGCCTGTCCGGTCTCATACCCATTCCATTCCCCCAGGCAAAACCATGGCGAGTCTCTACCCCTATCAGCAACGTGTCAAAGCGCTGATCCAATCGGGCAAATCGGTCATTTTGCAGGCGCCCACAGGCGCGGGCAAGACCCGGGCCGCGCTGGCGCCCTTCATCGAGGCCTTCTTCCAATTCCCGCCCGAACGCTTCCCCAAGCAGTGCATCTACAGCGTGCCCATGCGCGTCCTGGCGAGCCAGTTCGAGGCCGACTACATAGACATGGCCGAAAAGTATGCCCGCATCTATCGCGAAGTGATGACTGTCCGCATCCAGACCGGGGAACGACCGGATGATCCCAAGCTGACGGGCGATCTCATCTTCGCTACCATTGACCAGAGCTTGAGCAGTGCTTTGGGCGTGCCCTACAGCCTTTCGCTGGGAAATTCAAATCTCAATGCCGGGGCCTTTTATGCCTCCTACCTCGTCTTCGATGAATTTCACCTCTTTCCGGTGGACGCAAAGCAGGGGGGCGGCGCATTGACAACCACCTTGCAATTGCTTTCCCGTCTCAAAGGCCTCATCCCTTTCATTTTGATGACCGCGACCTTCTCCAGCGGCATGTTGAACGAGCTGGCCCAACGCCTGGATGCCGAGGTGGTGACCGTAGCGCCGGAAGAATACGCCATGATCGCCAGTCGGGGCGGCAAACCGCCTCGTCAGCGCACCTATCATGTCCACGACGCGCCCATCTCCGCCCGGGCTGTCCTGGCCACACACCAAACCCGCACTATTGCCATCTGCAACCAGGTGAAGCGGGCCCAGGCGCTTTACGAGGAGCTCCGTCAACAAACCGCGGGCACAGGCATCGAAGTTATGCTCCTGCACAGCCGTTTCACCCAGAAGGATCGCAAGGAGAAAGAGGGACGTTTGCGCCGGGAGTTTGGCAAAGAGAAGGAAAAGCGCCAGGTGAAAAGCATGATCCTGGTGGCCACGCAGGTGGTGGAAGTGGGGCTGGATATCAGCAGCGAAAACCTGCACACCGAGATCGCGCCCGCCAACGCGGTGCTGCAACGCGCGGGCCGCTGCGCCCGTTATCCGGGCGAACAGGGCCATGTGCACATCTATCCTGTGCCTCAGCGGGAACGACGAGGAAAGATGCAACCCGACTACATGCCCTACCCGCGTGAGTTGGGCGAAAAAGCCTGGGAAAGCTTTCAGCAGCGGGATGGCATGGTCATTGACTTTCAGGAAGAACAACGCATCATCGACGAGGTGCATCTGGAGAGCGACCGCCGTCTGCTGGCGGCCATGGACCGCCAGGCGCCTTTATTGTGGGATAGCATCTACGACGCGCTGGCTGGCGACCGCAGTCAACGCCGCACCCTCATCCGCAAGATCGATAACATCACCGTGCTGGCCGCCCGGGATCCCGACGATTTGGGCAATCCCTTCCAGGCCCAGGGTTTCGGCCTTTGGCGGGGTACGGTCCGGGGCATCTTCCAGGAATTGCAGGAATGGGCGGACGCGGCTGGGGACCCGCTGGCAGAACCCGAGGACACGTGGGTGATGAAGACCCTCATTGCGGTGGAACGCAACCCCGATGACCCCACCCGCCCCATCGAACTCCTGTGGAATGAGGTCACCGACGCCTCCCAACTGGACACCGCCAGCGTTGTGGTCATCCACAGTCGTTTTTGCGCTTACGACGCGGATATGGGATTTCGTCTCCGCAGACCGGGTGAGAAGGCGTGGGGGTCGCAGCCTGGAGACTTTCACATCCCCAACAGCCAGGGCCAATACGCTTATGAGCTGGAATCCTATGAGGAGCACATCGGCAACATGATCCGCCTCTATCGCCAGCGTTTTCGCAATCGGGTGGCCTATGTCGATAGCCGCTGGCCGGCGATACAGGAACGATTGGGAGGGGAAGCCCTTCCTCAAGGCAGCTTGGACCGAGCCATTCGCGCGGCCATCGCTTTGCACGATACGGCTAAGATGGACCGCCGCTGGCAACGCTGGGTGCGACTCTATCAAGAAGGCATTGGCGAGCCCCTGGCCGACGAATCGTACATGGCGGTGCACACCCACTGGGACCCTACGGATCCTCGCTGCGTGGCTGCCCGCGACATGGCCGACCGCCGGGCGAAGCGTCCCCCTCATGCAGGCGAAAGCGCGGTGGCCGGGGCGCACATTATCGCCGGGATTTTGGAAGGCCACGAAGCCCTGGGCCGGGCCGTGTTCACCGCCATCGCCCGGCATCACAGCGCCAGCGCTCATACCTATACCGAATATTCCCTGCATCCCGCGGCCCGCGCAGCCGCCGCCCGGGCCCTGGCCCTGGCCGGATTCCCCGACCAACCTCCCGACCTGCTCATGACTCCCCCTGATATCGACATGGAAGCCTATTTCAGCGAACGCATCTTCCTGCAACACGTGCTCTACCTGCTCACCGTCCGCTATCTGCGGCTCACCGATGGGCTCTCTCAAGCCGAAAAACGCGGCAAAATCTGATTTTGTTGCAAGACCTGCAACGACGCCCCGTGATAATCAAGATGCCATCAATCCCCAGCACCGCCTCCAGCCTTCGAAGGAGAAAGCTTATGTATCAACGCTACTATTATGCGCCCAAAGAAACGGGTACGCTCACCGACACGCTTCTGGCCTTCGGCCTGGCCCAAATCCTGGCCGACATCGTCGAGCAGATCCAGGGGCCCGACGCCAGCCGCGTCGTGCTGGAAGATATGGGCGGCTATTACCGCATCGACGCGGGCGTAACCATTCAGGAAGATTGGATTGACCGTCTGCAACCGTGGGACCGACTGCCTTATCTGCTGGGCGGTCGGCAATTCCCCAAGCCCCCGCCCGAAGCGCCCGACATCGCCACCCGCAACGCGGACGAAGAATGGGACGCCTTCCGTCGCTATAACGAACAACGCAAAGTGCTCAGCGACAAAAAACTCGTGGGGCAGGAATTGGAAAACGCCCTGGCCGACTTCAAGCCCCAGCCCGATTGGACCATCGCCACCTTTCTCGCCGACTTTCGTATGCAGGTGCAAGGCATTCACAACAAGTTGGCGCTGCAATGGAATCTTAGCAATCAGGCCTATCTCGCTCTGAATATCCGCACCCTGTTGGGCCTGTTTGCCAGCCTGGACGCGCCCCGTGACCAGCTCATCGATGCCTGGCGCAAAGAGGTGGGCAAAGCCTTTCCCCGGGAGATCACCGCTTCTCAGGTGTTCAATCCTCACATGGGCAAGGGCCAGAATCGCGCCAAGGCCAACAAGTTGACCATGGGCAACATCAAAAATTTCTGGCTGCTGGAATACCTGAAAGCCGTGGGCATTTGGCTGGCCGCGGCCCCGCGCGCGGTGACCAACGCCAACTTGCGCAAAACCTATGTGCTGGCCCCTCGCCGCCTGGCCCTGCGCGACCACAAGCGCATCTTCCATCGCTTCCTCGATCGGCTGTGGAACGACACCGCGGTGAAGATGGACATCATCGCCAGCCTGCTCTACACCCAAACCCTGCTGGAATACAGCGTGGAAGGGGAAGACCTGGGCCTTTTCAAAGCGCAGCGGGTCTCCCGGCTGGTGACGGGCATGGACGTGGCCACCTATCAGCAACTCAGCGCCAACGCCTACACCATGATGAACCTGTCCTTCCTGGGCCTGCCCGACTGGATGCCCCACATTCGGGACCGAAAGGATGTGCAAGTCTTCAAAGCTATTCTGGAGGAACATCACAGCCGCATTCGCGGCATCGACGAAACTCGCTCCGAAGGATACAACCTGCTGTTGCGCTATCGAGACTTTATCTCGGGCGAAGCCTTCGAGGCATTCTACGACTTCCTGGCCGACTACGGCAGCTATCTCATCAGCGAACTGGAACGCAACCATTTCTATGTCAAACCATTCACCGAATCCAATCTCAGGAGGTTAATCGACATGACACAACCCAAACTCTCTCCCATCCTGCAGAACCCCGGCTTTCGCAACATTGCCGAGGCCATCCGTCGCAGCACCGTCATTCCCCAGTACATCGGGCGGCAGCAGAGCCAGTATGAGGTGCGCTATGGTCTGGGCCAGGAACTGAAACGCAAGGCCCAATACCCCGACGAATTCATCAAGGCCCTATCCGACTTCATCCACAGCTACAATGAGGAAAATGCCCGGGTGTATGAACGCACCAAAGGCAAGGGCTATCGCCGTAAAGCCATCACCACCAATGACATCGAAGAGATCGTCGCCCTGGTGGACCAATACGGCTCCCAAACCGTTGCCAACCTGCTCATCGCGTTTGGCTACGCTCGCGACCCCAAGGAAGAAATCCAAGAGGAATTGGCTCCTGTCGAAGCATAAAACGCCTGTTTCCATCCTTCTACCCGATTTTCACCTCAAAAGGAGACATAGCCATGACTGTGATCTACAACCTCTCCATTGCGGCCAATGCCACCCTGAACATGCACTCCCTGAACAACGAAGGCGGCGAAGGCAACCAGATCCAAACCCGCGTCGTCACTGTCGTCGATAGCAACGGCCGGCTGCATAGCGTCAATGCCATCAGTGGCGATATGCTCAAACACATCCAGGCCGAACATCTCTACTATCTGGCCAAAGGGGACGAGGCGCTGCCCTTGTGCAAGGCCTGCACCATCTTCGACGCCAACCGCATGTCCGCGGACCCCGATTTTCAGCAGTTCCTCAAGGGCAAACCTACCCCGGTCCAGGTGGTGGACCGTCTGCTTACCTGCACCCTGGACGACCTGGAAGGCAATCTGGTGACCCAAGGCAACCAGTCCGTGCCTCGCAAGAGCGTGGTGGAATTCGGATGGGCCATCGGCATCCCGGAACGGGTCAGCACCGAACAGTATTTCCACGTGAAATACGATCCCGACCGCCGGGAAATTCCTACGGAAAAGGCGGAACGTTCTGGGAATTTGGGCCAGGCCATCTTCCATCGCCCGGCCAACAGCGGCCAATATGCGATCATTGTTTCTGTCGAGGCCGCCCGCGTGGGATTCAACGACATCAACCAGCGCTACGCGGAGGGCGTGGACCGGGAAAAGCGCCTGAAAGCCTTGCTGCAAAGCCTGCTCTACACCTTTGTGCAGCCCGCGGGCGCCATGCGCAACACCCAGAACCCTCACATCGTGGACGTGAAGGGCGCGATTTCCTACACCACCGCGCCTGCGCCCGCGCCCCTTATCAGTCCCCTGAACGGCGCCTTCGTGGATGAAATGCAACAGGTGGCCGCGGCCATGAACGCGCTGCACCAAGACCGCATCCACGTGCTTCCCTTCCAATCCCTGGCCGAATTCGCTCAGATCATGCAAACCCTCATCGCCGACGCCCAACCCTACACCTTCACCCAGTGAGGTGGGCCATGTGGACTCTGGTTACCTACCAACCGGTGGGCCTGGTGTCGCTGAAACTTTCCACCGCCACCTCCACGGGCGGCAAGTCTCTGCTGCTGCCCACGCCCTTTGCCTACAAAATGGCTGTGCTGGACATCATCCTGCGGGAGATGGGCGTAGAAAAGGGCAAGGCCCTCTGGCCCGCGGTGCGGGACGCGCGCATCGCCTTGCTGGGGCCGGAGCGCATCGCGGTCACCAACACCTTTACCAAAATCCTACGGCCCATCAAGGGCAAACCGACTCCCGATCCCGACACCGGGCTGATACGTCCCATGCTCAAGACCATTGGCTTTCGGGAATACGTCCAGTGGCAAGGGCCTATGCATGTCGCCTTTCGTCCTGGAAAAGACGCCGCGGGCGACTGGGCCCGCTGGTTGAGCATGATCACCTATCTGGGCAAACGCGGGGGCTTCATCCAGGCCGTGGAGGTGATCCAGACCGACACTCTGCCCCAGGGATTTACGCTCCTCCAACCGCAACGCGAGCAGTTCCCCGTGGCGGGCATTTTGCAAGTTATGGACGACTGCGCCCCCCATCTCACCTTCGACCAGGTGGATATCTACAGCAACAAGAACATGAAGGCGGGCAAGGATCGCCTGCTCCATCAGGTCATCCTCCCCTACCGTCTGACCAAAGCCTCCCGCGGCTTCACCCTCTACCAGCGGCTGGAAACCTAGATGCTGTTATGCACTTTGTTTCCTTCAAAGATCAGGATCGCTGCAGCGAAAGTTGGAATTGGCCGCAGATAACGCGGATGAAACAGATTTTCGCGGATTTTTCAAACCGATGCCATGCTTTTTCTGCAGAAATCCGTGTCAATCCGTCCCATCAGCGTCATCCGTGGCGAATTGAAACGCTCGGCATCCACAAAGTCGCCGTCAAATTGGCGATAAGTTCATAACAGGTTCTAAGCTGCCATTCACCCGTCCAGGCGGCCCCCCAAATCGTCGCCTGGACGCCAATTTAACCGACCCCGCACCTTAACAACCTCATACTTTTACTCTTTGAACGCCCGAATCGAATGGATGCGAATCGCCCGCAGGCGTCACAGCTCGTCTCCGGGCAAGGGCGGACGGGTTGGAACCCTGTCCAGAATCTCACGGAAGGCTTCGCGATCGGCCCGGTCAGCCCGCGCTTGCAGATACTCCTCCGTCATGATGGCAGCGATCTTCTCGGCCACCGCAGTCGCAATGAATTGATTGATAGACACACCCTCTCGGGATGCGATTTCCTTGATGTGTCGGTGAATCGAGTCGGGCAACCGTAGGGTCAATGCACTCATCTCAGCGCCTCCAGCAGCGTTCGAGGGGGGATGGCCATAATTCCAAATCGCTCCGAACCTTTGAATCCCTTTATATGATGAATCATACCCGCATGCGGTATCTTCTGTCAATTTATCTCGAACCATACAAATTCTCTGCAAACTACTCTGCCAGGACGGCTCGAAGGAAGCCAATGCAGGTTTGCAAGTCGCAAGCGGCAAGTTCTTGTGGCGACAACGTCTTCACCTGCCACCTGCCACTTGCTACCTGCAACCTAAAGCATGTCGATCCACCCGAGGATACTCTTATGAACCCCAACAACCTCTTCTCCGACTTCACCATCCACCACATCCGCTTCACCGCCGAAGCCACCACCCCCATTGCCATGGACCCCTACAAAGGCTCCGCGATCCGGGGTGCGTGGCAGGCCTATCTCAATCGGGCTTACTGCGGCGCACCGCCCGCCATCCGGGCCACGCCCGAACATCAGGCCACGTGCCCGGTCTGCTACCTCACCCACCGCGACACCGGGCCCGAAAGCCGCCGGCCCTTCGCCCTGCGCCCGCCCCTTTCCCGCCAGACCCGCTACGAACCGGGCGAACGCTTTCACTTCACCTTCTCCCTCTTCGGCCAACACACCCCCTTCCTCCTCCCCTACATCACCCTCGCCCTCAACGAAGTAGGCGAAACCTGGGGCCTGGGGCGCTACCAACTCGAATTAAAAGGCCGTGGGCGCTTCCGCCTGGCCCGCATCGACGCCTATAACCCCCACACAGGCCAGGAAGAAACCCTCATGCCCGAAGGCCAGCGCCAGATCGCTTTCCCCACCCTGGCCGTCACCCAGGATGCCATCCAACAGCGGGCCCAACGCCTGGCCCACGACCTGGCCCAACGCCACCACCATCTCACCCTCGAAATCCTCACCCCCCTGCGCCTCATCCACCAGGGCCGCCTCATGCGTCGCTTCCAATTCCTCCCCTTCTTCCAACGCCTGGCCGAACGCCTCTTCGCCCTGGGCCAACACGTCAGCCCCCAGCCCCAGGCCTACAGCCGGGACGTGCTCATCGCCTATCTCGACCAAACCCTGCCCCTGGCCCGGGAAGTCCAGGTGATGGAAGACCTCCTCACCTGGTGGGATGTCAAGGGTTATTCCTCCCGCCTGAAAAAACACCACTACCTGGGCGGGCTGGTGGGCGAGATCACCCTCCACGCCCCGGACTGGCG
>JALWZT010000175.1 GCA_027002405.1 Anaerolineae bacterium
CCCCACCATCACCCCCACGCCCACAGCCACGCCGACCCCCGTCTATACCGCGCGCATCACGGCCGAGCTGGTCAATCTGCGCAGCGAGCCTCATGCCGAAAGCCAGGTGCTGACCATCCTGGCCCGGGATGAGGAGGTTGATCTGGTGGGCAAACTGGCCGACCAACCGTGGACCCTGGTCCGCACCGCTGCCGGCCAGCAAGGGTGGATTTATAGCGAGTTCTTGCAGCCCGAACCGGAGGCCGTGGTCCCGGTGATCACACCACCGCCCACGCCGACGCCATCGCCACCGCACATTACGGTGGAATTGGCCAATCTGCGCACAGGGCCGGGACCTGAATACGACCTGATCACCATGCTCCCCTTGGGAACCATCTTCGTGCCCGAAGCCCGGGATGCCAGTGGGGAATGGGTGTTCGGGGCCACCCCCCAAGGCCAACAGGGCTGGCTTTTCATCCAGCTTCTGAGTCAGGTGCCTTATCTGAATAGCCTGCCGGTCCAGCCCACACCCCTACCCCCTACCCCCGAAACCTGAATCTCCTTTACAAGCTTTACAAGGCATCATCACGTTGTCGCGACAGGATGGCTCTTTGACTATCCCAGCCTACCACAACGTCTCTGTCATCTCTGATGAGGAGGCCTTCATTCTCAAACGGGCACAGCCGTGGGATATCCTTTCGTCGGCTGTTGTAGGAGGTGGCTGGACCCGGGCCCGCGTGATCCTGGCTCGCCACGTTTCCAAAGGCTACCATCATCCATATCCGGATGTTGACCTGCGTGCCTTTGCCCAAGAACGGGGGATTGAAGAACCTTTTGTGGGGCTTATGACCGCGGTGTATCTGCACCGGATTCAGGTAATCAACGTCCAGGAGCATGATTCCCGCCTTACCCTGGTCATGACCGCTGGGTTCAGCAACGCGACCTCTGCCGGGCTGACCCCCTATTGGCATCCTCCCTCTTTCACGCCCGGGACGATCAATCTTATTTTTCTGATCGATGGCCATCTTTCCCCACCGGCCATGGTTAATGCGGTTATCACTGCCACCGAAGCCAAAACCGACACCCTGCGGAGTTGGGGGTTACAAACCAGGCAAGGGCACCCGGCTACGGGCACTTCGACGGACTCGGTAGTCATCGCTTGCACAGGGCGAGGAGCTCCTCTGCCTTATGCCGGGCCCGTCACCGTGATAGGAAACATGATTGCAAGGGCTGTGCGTGTGGGCTTGGAAAGGGTGCGTTCCCCAGAAGGATAATTTTCATGCGTGTGCTTTTTCTCGCTTCGTTTGGCGGATGTCGCCACAGCACGGTAGGGCGACGTCTGTGGCCTCTGGCCCGGGCCCTGGCCGCGCGTGGTCATCAAACCGCATTGCTCATCCCTGCCTGGGATTGCCCTGAGGAAGTAAGGGGACCGAGAGCCTGGGAAGAGGGAAAGGGGCGGGTGTCGGTGATAATTCCTCCCCTGGGGCCTGGGGCGAGAGGTGTATATCCATGGCTGGGGCGAAGGCTCCGCCGAGAGATCGTGGCCTATCAGCCCCATGTGCTAATCGTGAGCAAAGGCCTGGGGTACGCGGGATGGGCTGCGCGATGGTGGTGGAAGCGAGGTGCCCGGGTTGTGGTGGATGTGGATGATCTGGAACAAGCATGGCAGCAGGAGCAGGGTCGGCATCCCTGGATAGTCCGGATGCTGGCCCGTCAGGAACGGGCTCTGATCCAAGACGCGGCCGGGGTGGTGGTTGCGTCCCGTTTCTTGCAATCCTATTGGGCTTCAGCCAGGGGATCCAACGCTTCTCTCTATTATCTTCCCAATGGTCTGACCCCTGCGTCAACCCGTGTGCCGGTGGAAACCCATCCCCCGCGGGTGCTTCTCCTTACCCGGGGACATGATGTGGATGCCGGGGTTTTGGCCCGGGTGTGGCTTCAGGTCCATGCCCGGGTGCCCCGGGCGACTTTGTTCATCGTGGGGGGATGGCGTCCGTCGGATTCCCTTCCCCAGACCCGTGTGCTCGGTTGGCTTTCGCGGCCCGATTATTTTCAGGCGATTCGTTCGGCCGCGCTGGGGCTTTTCTTACCACAAAAAAATCCCCTGGTCCAGGCCAAAAGCCCGGTCAGGGTGTTGGATTGCCTGGCGCAGGGGGTGCCTGTTGTGACCCTGGATGTGGGGGAGTATGGGGCCCTGACCCGGCACGCGGGCGGCTCCCCTGCGAAAGATACCCGGATGCTCCTGGCCCAACTGGTGCATCTCCTCACCGATGTGCAGGCCCGCGGGCGCGTGAGCGAGGAGATATTTGCCCACATACCCCGATTGCATTGGGCAGAACGGGCCGCAGGGCTGGAAGCATGGTTGCAGGATGGGACATAGTCGATATATTGAAACACGCCCCTTTCTACGCTCGCCGTTGACAGATTAGGTAAGGTTTGATATGCTCATAACTGGAGCCTGGCGAAAAGGATTTTGGCCCCTCAAAAACGGCATTTTATCCGCAGATTACGCAGATTTTTTATTTGATTTCTTCTCATAACTTCCTTTTTATCCCCTGGCATTTTGGCTCATGAATCCCCCCTCCCCACCCGTTTTGACTGTGACCACACTGCAAGCGGTTGTCGGGGCTCTTCACCGGGCCCTGGGCGAGGACCTGATAGCGCTTGTGCTCTTTGGTTCCCATGCCCGCGGGGATGCCCGGCCGGATAGTGATTGGGACCTGCTGATCATCGCCCGGAATCTCCCCCAACGTCATTTGTCTCGCTATCGGATGCTCAAGGAACAGCTTCCGCCATCCTGGCGAGGGCGCGTCTCTATCCTGGCCAAGACCCCGGCCGAATTCGAAGCCGCGTTGTCTCCCCTCTCTCTCGATATTGCGCTGGATGGGCAGATCCTATACGACCCACAAGGATATGCCCAGGCCCGACTGCAAGAACTACGGAGGCTCATCGAGACCAAAGGTTTGCGACGAGAACGGCGAGACCATGACTTTGTCTGGCACTGGCAAACCTTTCCTGGTTTTGGTTGGTCTCTGAGTTGGAAGGAGGCAATTGAAGCATGACAACCGACAATGCCTTGTATCGTTTCAGGGTGGCGCAAGGATTTCTGGCGGAAAGTCGCCAGGACATGGAACTGGAACGTTGGCGTGCGGTTGTTGACAATGCTCAACTGGCCGTGGAAAACGCGGCCAAAGCTGTGCTGGCTCTGGTGGCGCCGGTGGGGAAACCGATTTCGTTCATCATGCATCACCCTCGGAACTTACATCCATATTTTTTTATCCACCAATCCTTATCTTTCCTGGAGGCTCTCTATGACCCAAAACGCGGATGTCATTATTATTGGGGGTGGGGTGCACGGCGCCAGCCTCGCCTTCCATCTAGCCCGACGCGGGGTCAAACCCCTGGTCTTGGAAAAGAAATTTGTGGCCGCGGGCGCGACCGGCCGTTCCAGCGGGCTGGTGCGGATGCACTATGACCTGCGTCTGGAATCGGAACTGGTCTGGCAGTCGTTTCAGTATTTCCGCAATTGGGAAGAGATGGTCGGTGGGGACTGTGGCTTTGTGCGCACAGGATTTTTGCGGTTTGTGCAACCCCAGTATGAGGACCATCTACGGGCCAATGTGCGGGTACAACAGGAAATCGGCATCCCCACCTTGCTCATCGGCCCGGATGACGTCAAACGCCTGGCCCCTTACATGGTGACGGAGGATTTCACCGTGGCCGCGTTTGAGCCTGAATCGGGGTATGCAGACCCCCCAGCCACGGCCATGAGCCTGATGAACGCGGCCCGGGAACGGGGCGCCACCCTCAAAACCGGTGTGCAAGTGTCTGACGTGCTCACCAGCAAGGACGGCAGTCGGGTGCTGGGGGTGAAAACCGTGGATGGCCGGGAGTTTCACGCACCGGTGGTGGTCAACGCGGCAGGCGCCTGGGCCGACCGCATCGGCCGCATGGTGGGTTTGGAATTGCCTCTCACCTCCTGGAGCCATGATGTCATGTTCATCCGCCGCCCCAACGCCATCGGCCCCACCCATCCCACGGCTATCGATGATATCAACGAGATGTATTTCCGTCCCGAACAAGGAGGACTCACCCTGGTAGGGCTGGAAAGCCACAATCCCCTGGGCGAAGACCCGGACAGCGACACGGATCACGCGCATCCCGGATTTGTGGAACGGGCCGTGGAGCACATCTGTCGGCGCATTCCCATCATGGAAGAAGGCTCGTTACACAGCGCGCATAAGGGGTATGATGGTCTGTCTCCGGATCAACGGGCTATTCTGGGCCCGGCCGGGCCGGAAGGGTTCTGGTTGGATTGTGGTCACAGCGGCACCGGTTTCAAAATCAGCCCGGCTGTGGGCCTGTGCCTGAGTGAATGGATGCTCGATGGCGAGCCTCGCACTGTGGACATCCGTCCCTTCGCATTCTCGCGTTTCGCAGAAGGCAAACTCCTGCGAGGGGAATACCCCTACGCGGATATCTGGCGCTAGCTGTTCCGTAAATAGGATCAGGATTAGGATTGAGGATTGTTAGGCCGAGGTTAGGCGCGAGTACGAGTAATCAGTGATCAGTCATCAGTCATCAGTAATCAGTTGCGGGGCTAGCCGGATTCATCCGGCGCCGTTTTATAGCCCGGCGACTTCATCGCCGGGTGGGCGTGGTGGCCCCCAGACCTCGGAGGTCTGCGCAGACCCTCCGAGGTCTCATGCTCACCTGCCACTTGCGCCCCATTTTCATCGTTATGCGGTGAGCCATCGCTCATGGTGACTGTTCCGTAAATAGAGCCTCGCGACGTCATTCCGAGGGAGCGAAGCGACCGAGGAATCTAGCGAAGCGCAAAAAACACGGCATGGCGCTCGCTTCGCTCGCTAGATGCTTCGCTCCCTTCGGTCGCTCAGCATGACGAACATCTGCGTCCCCATTTTCGTCGTTATGTGGTGAGCGATTGCTCATGGTGACTGTTCCGTAAATCGAGTAATCAGTGATCAGTTATCAGTGGAAATCTGCGTTCCCATAAATGGGACGCGGATGAACGCGGAGAAAGTCAAATAAATCATCCGCGTTTGTCCGTGGCCATCCGCGTCCTATTTTCCTCACTCCGCGTTGAGCATGGCTTCAATCGCTTTGACCAGTTGTTCCTTGTTTAGGGCACCCACGGCCACGCCGGTCATAACCCCCTGTTGATCGATGCGATAGGTAGTGGGTAAACTGCGGATGCGATACTTGCGCGCGACTTCGCTGGTACGATCCCATACAATGGGATAGGTGATGCCCTTTTCTTTGGCAAAGCCCAGCAGATTCGCTTCGCTATCGTTGACACCAACCCCAATGACCACAACCTGGTCCTTATAGGTCTCATAGACCTCCTCAAACGCGGGCATTTCCATCCGACAGGGGGGGCACCAGCTCCCCCAAAAGTTGAGGAAGACGATTTTCCCCCGGAAATCGCTGAGAGAAAAGGTTTCCCCAGTAAGGAGATTCACCGCGGTGAAATCTGGGGCCAGGTTTTCGGGTGTGGCCTGGGAGTCGGGCGTGGGCGTGGGGGTGGCGATGGCCACTGTAGGTGGTGGCGTGGTGGGTTGTGGGGGGGGAGGCGAAGGCATGACGGTGGCCTGGAGTTCGGAAGAGCCTGCAGTGCCACATCCTGCCATGCCCAACAAGAAAAGGGTGAGGATACCGAAAAGAAGAATGAAATCCTTTCGTAAACGTGCCATATCTGCTCCAATGCGAAAAATGATAGCAGTCCAACGGCGGGCAAGCCCGCGCCGATACGGACGAAAACAGGAACGCAGATTTCCGCAGATGCAACGCAGATTCCTACTGATTACTGATAACTGATCACTGATCACTGATTACTCTATTTTCAAAGCAGTCATCACGAACGGCAGTTCGTCGATACCAAGGAAAACGCCTCGCGGCCAGGGCGGCGTGACTCGTATTCCGTATTGCGTATTGCGTAACGACTGGACGGAATACGGAATACGCAATACGAACCTTTGCCGACTCGCCCAACGTGGGCCTGGCGATCTTAATCCTAATCCTGATCCGAATCCTATTTACATAGCAGCAATTTTATAGGACCTCGGTGGTCTGCGTGAAGGCGCCAACGTCGTCTCAATCAGGCGACAGCGTCATTCCCAGGTGCGCTGATCGACCATGACCGGTGCGTCTTCGGGCAAATCATCGACAAAATGGACATTATCCACCCGGACCCGGCACAGTTCGCGCACGGCCTGGGCAATGGCGGCCGCGGTTGCATCCGGGTCGGCCACGGGTTGGGCCGGGAGAACGTGCAGGACAAAGTGGTCGCGCAATTCGGGCCGGGTGATGATCCCTTGAATCCTCTGGAAGGCCAGCACGCGACCCACCGCGGCCCGCAGTTGATTGGGATGCACAAACATGCCCCGGACTTTCACGGCCTCGCCGCTCCGTCCAACCAGGATGATGGAGCGGTCCTCCTGCCGGCTTTGCCCCGGCGCAGGGTCCTGATAAATGGCCATGTCCCCCGTGCCAAACCGGATGAGAGGATAAGCCTTGTTGAAATTGGTGACCACGATCTCCCCGGCTTCGCCCGGCCCCACCTGCTTGCCGGTATCCGGGGCCACGACCTGAATGATGGGCGCGGGGAAAAGGCGCATGGCCAATCCTCCCTCCGTGTTTAGGGCCAGGAATCCCAGTTCCGCGGTGGCGTAGGCATTGCCTACCTTCACCCCGTACGTTTCCTCCAGTTCCCGGCGCAAACTGGCGGGCAAAGGCTCTGCCGTAACCAGGGCCTTGCGCAGCCGGAACTCGCGCCAATCCAGGCCCATTTCCTGGGCTTTCTTGATCAATGCCATGAGAAAACTGGGCGTGCCCACGTATCCCGTAGCTCCCAATTCTTTCATCATGGTCACTTGCAAATCGCTATTGCCCACACCGCCGGGGATCACCGTGCATCCATACCGGGTTAGGGCTTCATCCAACATCAATCCCGCGGGCACCAGATGATAGGAGAGGGTGTTGATCACCACATCGCCGGGCTCAAAGCCACTACGCCGCAGCGCCTCCTGCACCATGGGGACATGGGTGGGATCGTGATCGGTGGCATCCGGTTCGTAGAGGGGGCCTGGCGAAAAGTAGATGTGCTTGATTTGATCCAAAGGAACGGCCAATAGCCCCCCAAAGGGCGGCTGCTCCCGTTGCAGCGCCACCACCGCATCCTTGGAAAGCACGGGCAGGCGGTCCAGATCCTGGATGGTTTGGATGTCTTCAGGCTTCAAGCCTGCGTCATCGAAACGGCGGCGTACGGCTGGCGCGTGTTCGTACGCGTAATGGACGATCTCACGAAGGCGGTCTTCCAGAGTCATAAGACACTCCTC
The DNA here is from genome assembly GCA_027002405.1 of Anaerolineae bacterium. Lineage (GTDB taxonomy): Bacteria > Chloroflexota > Anaerolineae > J102 > J102 > M2005. The sequence continues at coordinate 7,338 of JALWZT010000175.1, forward strand.
AATCAGATGGAAAGCGGTGGATGGGGTTGAGGGATGATAGCAAAGTGTACTGTAAGAAGCCGGGAACGGTCAACCCTGCCCGGCCGATAAAGGTCTCTATGGCGTGTAACTATACACCTACCCTTCCATAGCAAGGTAAAAACCACGAAGAGAGGAAGGCACAAAGGCACGAAGGAGAAAAGGGGCAGGTAGCAGGTATGCAGGTGGCAGGTGTGAGGATCACTTGCTACTTGCCACTTGCAAACCTGCAACCTGCGTTCCACTTTCATAGGTAAACAAGGGTTATCATTAGGATCGCGATTTTTTCTCGCATCCTACTCCCGTATTATAATCCTTACCATGAGCCAGGAAAGCCCTCTTACTCGGCGCGAGACAGAGATTTTGGGCCTTATTGCTCAGGGATTGAGCAACGACGAGATCGCCCAGGAGCTCACCATCAGCCCGAACACGGTCAAGGTCCATGTGCGCAACATTTTCGATAAAATGGGCGTGCAATCGCGCACCGAAGCTTCGATGGAGGCGGTGAAACGGGGATGGGTGGTGGTGCCGGGCCTTTCGATAGAAAAAGCAGAGCCCCCCACGTCTCCCTGGCCCCCTTTGGAAGGGGCTATCTCCCCCTGGCGGTGGCTTGTGTTCCTTATCTTGCTTATCTTGGCCGGCATGTTTATCTTGTGGCCCCCTCAACAATTTTATACAACCACCAACGCGCCCGACTTTACCACCGATGCTTCCCTGCCCGTGGCCGGGGTGTCTCCTCGCATAGACACCCCCCGTTGGTTTTTGCTTTCCCCCATGCCCACTGCGCGCAGCCGGATGGCCGCGGCTTTGGCTTCGGATGGCTGGCATCTGATCGGAGGCGAAAACGCCCAAGGGGACCTCAACGTGCATGAAATATACACCCCTGCCTGGGACCAATGGCGCACCGCGCCCCCGCGGCCGGTCGCGGCCCGGGCCGCGGCCGCGGCCAGCCTGGCTGAAAAAATCTACGTGGCCGGGGGCTGTCGCGAGGCCACCCCCTTGGACCGGCTGGATGTCTTCAACCTGAAAACAAACACCTGGCAGATGGCCGCACCGCTCCCTAAACCCTTGTGCGGCGCGATGTTCGCGGTCTGGGATGATGCTCTCTATCTTTTTGGGGGCTGGGATGGCAACGACGTGCAAGGGCAGGGGTACCGATTCGACCCCCAAACCGGGAGCTGGGCCCCGGCAACGACCATGCCCGAACCTCGAGCGTTCGCGGGAGTGGCCGTGACCCAGGATGCCATTTATCTGTTGGGCGGCCATGATGGTCATGCCCAACGGGCCGAGGTGTGGCGGTACCTGCCCCAAGAGGATCGATGGGAGTCCTTACCCCCCATGCCCGTGGCCGCCAGTGGCCTGGCTGTGGCCGCGGATGTGGGGTCCATTTACGTGATTACCGGAGGTGAGGGCCAGGAAGCCTATCCCCGAGAACGTTTTGATCTCACCACCCAAAGCTGGTCCACCCTGGAAGCCCCTCGACGCGGGCCGTGGCATCATGCCGCCGCGGTGGTTTTGGGGCCGAATTTGCATATCGTCGGCGGCTGGGGGGGCGACTACCTGACCATTCACGAAGTCTATCAAACCTCTCATCTCATCTTTCTGCCCGCACAACAGGGCAGCGCTCATCCCTAGAGGAAGCTCATGCGTGCCATCTATGTGGATAAAGACATCCCCCGCATGCTCGCGGTCAAAGCCCTCAAGCCCCTTTGGCCCGGTGTGGTTTATTCGCGGCTTTCGCCCGCCTCCTTCGCGGATATCGGCGAGCCCCCTTTGCCCGGCCCTCGCTGGGTGCGGGTGCGCAATTTGATGTGTGGCATCTGCGGCAGCGATCTCTCGCTTCTGCATGTGGAAGCGGACCCTCACATCGCCCCCGCGGCCCTGCCTGGCAATCAGCGTTTTTACCTGGGGCACGAAGTGGTAGGGGTGGTCACCGAGGTGGGCCCTCAGGTCACCCGGTTTCGCGTAGGGGATCGGGTGATCATGGATACCCGGTTTCAGGGCGCCAACTGTTTAAGTCAGGAGATCGACCCGCCTTGCCGTCATTGCCAGGCCGGAGACTACCAATTGTGCGAAAACGCGTCCGCAGGGTTGGGCCCCCGGGGCCAGGGAGGCGGCTGGGGCGATGGATTTACGGCCCACGAAACCGAAATTTACCCGGTGCCCCAGGACCTAAGCGATGAGCAAGCCATGATGATTGAGCCCCTTTCTGTAGGCGTGCGCGCGGTGTTGCACCGTCCCCCTGAGCCTGAGGGATGGACTTTGGTCTTGGGCGCAGGGATTATCGGCCTGACCATTGTTGCGGCTTTGCGGGGGTTGTTCCCCTCATCCCGCATTGCGGTGGTCGCGCGCTACCCCCATCAGGCCGAGATGGCCCAACGCCTGGGAGCTGATGTAATCATCGGGCCCGATCAGGATGTGTATGAGGCCACGGCCGAGCTCACCCACGCCAAACTTTACACGGGCATGTTTGGGAATCGCATGCTGCTGGGAGGATTCGATGTGGTGTATGATTGCGTCGGCTCGGCCCGTACCACCACCGACAGCCTGCGCCTGGCCCGGGCCGGCGGGGCTGTGGTCATGGTGGGCATCAAATTTGCCCCCCTCAAGGTGGACCTGACTCCCGTGTGGTACCAGGAAGTGGACCTGATAGGGGTCTATGCCCACGGGAAGGAAGCCTGGCAAGGCCAGCGGATGCATACCTATGAGATCACTATCGACCTGCTGCGTTCGGGCCAAATTCCGGTCGAAGCACTTATCACCCATCGTTTCCCCCTGGAACAATGGCGCGAGGCCATCCGCACCGCCCAAGACAAACGCACAGGGGCCATCAAAGTGGCATTCGACTACCGACTGCTATGAAAATAGAATGATCGCTGGTTGCTGAGGAATCGCCAGGCCGACGTTGGGCGAGGCGGCAACGGGCGTGATGCGTGAAACGTGAAATGTGAGAACCTTACGCATCACGCATTACGCATCACGTACTTGGCTTCCCGCGCCAACTTGGCCGCGAGGCGTTTTCGTCCGTATCGGCGCGCCGCCGCGCGTGGCGCCTACTTTGAAAATCGAGTAATCAGTGTTCAGTTGACTTTGCGTCCTCTGCGCTCTCTGCGGTAAGTAGCCTTTCCGTAGGGGGCAGGAATCAGTCATCCAGTGTTCAGTGTTCAGTAGAGCCGTGCGACGTCATTCCGAGGGAGCGAAGCGACCGAGGCATGCCCTGAGCCTGTCCTGAACGGAGTGAAGGACCTCGCCGAAGGGAATCTAGCAAAGCGCAAAAACCACGGCATGGCGCTCGCTTCGCTCGCTAGATGCCCTTCGATTCCTCAGGGCAGGCTTTCGCTCCCTTCGGTCGCTCAGCATAACGAACATCTGCGGAAATCTGCGCTGCGAAGCATCTGCGTCAATCTGCGTTCCTGCCACTTGCCACTTGCCACTTGCCACTTGCACCCCATTTCCGTCGTTATGTGGTGAACTATCGTTCACGGCGACTGTTCCAGGACGATTCGAATATCCAATACCCAATATCACCTAATAGGAGTTTTTGTCCATCATGAGCCTCCACCCTCCCATCGTCACCCTGGACCTGGAAGGGGTCTTTACCCCGGAGATTTGGATTGCATTCGCCGACCAGGTGGGTATCCCCGAGCTGCGACGCACGACCCGAGATGAGCCTAACTATGATAAGCTCATGCGCTTTCGTCTGGAGCTTTTGCAGGCCCATGGCTTCACTTTGGATGACATTCAGGCTGTCATTGCCCGGATGGAGCTTCTTCCTGGGGCCCGCGAGTTTCTGGATTGGCTACGGCAGCGCACACAAGTCATCATTCTTTCCGACACCTTTTACCAATTCGCTCAACCTTTGATGGCCAAACTGGGCTATCCCACTCTTTTCTGCCATTCCCTGGTGGTGGACGAGGAGAGGCGCATTGTCGACTACGAGTTGCGCATGCCCGATAGCAAAAGAGCTGCGGTTAACGCACTCAAAGCCATCAACTTCACCATTCTGGCCGCGGGCGACAGTTACAACGACATCTCCATGCTCAAGGAGGCGGATCAGGGCTTCCTCTTCCGGCCGCCGGCCAATGTGGTGGCTGAATTCCCCCAATTCCCTGTGGCAGAAGACTACGAAACCTTGAAAGCTTATCTGGAGCCCTGGTTGGGGCGATGATTTTGGTGCAGCCCCCACCCTTTTTTGCCGCAACCCTTGCCGAGTAAACTCGTGCCTATGGAGGCGCAAGCCCCCTCCTTTGGTTCCTCCCCCACTCCGAGACGGGCGGGGGAGGAAGTAGGGAAGGCGGATTCGATGGCGCCAAGGGTCGCCCTTCGGCGACCCCTTTTGTCGCCGTTTTGGACGGCGGAGGCCGTCATCTGAATTCCCTTCCGCTGTTCTCCCCCGCAAGCGGGGGAGACGAAGAGGGGGGCTGGCCGTAAGCCTTAAGTGTTCGACTTCAGTCGATGAGCACACGTTTGTGCCCTCCTTGGGGATTCGCTATACTTAATCGCATGCAATTTGCTAGACCTCCATCCCACCCCTCACCCTGATATCAAGGAGGAGCCTTATGCTCAATCTTTCGATCCTGCTGGAAGCCAGCGCCCAGGACTACCCCGATCATGTCGCGGTCATCTTCAATGAAAAAAAGATGACCTACGCGGAGCTCAACGCTGCGGCCAACATGTTCGCCAACGCGCTGACCAAGTTGGGGGTCCAGCGCGGGGATAAAGTGGCCTTGATGATGCCCAATCTCCCTTATTTCCCCATCGCTTACTACGGCATTTTGAAGACAGGGGCCACGGTGGTGCCGTTCAACGTGCTTTTCACGGCCCGGGAAGTGGCCTACCACATCCAGGATAGCGATGCGGTGGCCCTGGTAGGGTTCAGCATGTTCGCCGAAGCCGCGACCGAAGGTTTCAAGCAGGTGGAAACCTGCAAGCATCTGATCATGGCCAGTGCAGACCCCACACAACCCTTCCCCGGGGATGGGGAAACCGTGTTCGACTTCAATCAATTTCTGGCCATGGGCGGTTCCCCTGTCTTCGATACGGTGCAGACCATGCCCGACGATACCGCGGTCATTCTGTACACCTCGGGCACCACGGGCACTCCCAAAGGCGCGGAATTGACCCACAGCAACATGGTCATGAACGCGATGGGCAGTCAGCGCCTGGTGGATGGCGGGCCCGAGGATGTGGCCCTGGCCACCCTGCCCCTCTTCCATTCCTTCGGCCAAACCGTGGTCATGAACATGGCCTTCTACTCGGGCGGAACCATCACCCTGCTGCCCCGGTTCAAGCCCGAGGATGCTTTCCGTATCATGGAACGGGATAACGTGACCCTTTTCGCCGGGGTGCCCACCATGTACTGGGCCCTTTACAGCTATCCCCATGCAGAAGAGGAATTCGACATGGCCAAGATCGTGGATAACCTGCACACCGCGGTCTCGGGCGGTGCTGCCCTGCCCGTCGAACTCCTCCGCAATTTCGAAGCCCGGTTCAATGTCCCCATTTTGGAAGGTTACGGCCTCAGCGAAACCTCCCCGGTGGCCAGCTTTAATGTGAAATGGAAGGAACGGAAACCGGGCTCGATTGGGGTACCGATTTGGGGCGTGCAAATGGGCCTGGTGGACGAAAACGATCAATTCATCCCCAAACCCACGCAACCCGGCGAATTCAGCGAGGTGGGCGAAATCGTCATTCGCGGGCACAATGTGATGAAAGGATATTATAAGCGCCCTGAGGCCACTGCCGAAGTCATGCGGGGCGACTGGTTCCATTCGGGCGATCTGGGCCGCATGGACCATGAGGGCTATTTCTACATTGTGGATCGCGAGAAGGAGATGATCATCCGTGGCGGCTACAACGTCTATCCCCGGGAAATCGAAGAATATCTGATGACCCATCCCAAGGTCTCCCTGGTCGCAGTGAAAGGGGTGCCGGATCCCAAGATGGGCGAAGAAGTCAAAGCCTACATTGTACTCAAGCCAGGGGAAACCGCCACCGCAGAGGAGATCATCGAATTCGCCAAGAAGGGTTTGGCGGCCTACAAGTATCCTCGCCTGGTTGAATTCCGTACCTCCTTGCCCATGACCGCGACGGGCAAGATCCTGAAACGAGCGTTGACCGACTAATGAATGTTGACCAAATAGTCTGGTTATAGGCTTGGACTGCTGAGCAATCCGGCAGGGGGTGGCGATCCGGCCGATTGGCCCCCACCCCTGCCCCTCCTCCGCTTGCGGGGAGGGGTGATCGCCTGGAACGGAGGGGCTACGTAAGACTCATCCTCTCCTGCAGAAGCGGTCGGGAGGGGGTATCCTCAGCGTACCTCAGTAAGCCAACAGGTTCACTTCATCGCCGGGCGGGCGTCAAAGACCTTGAAGGTCTGGGAGACCCTTCAAGGTCTGGCGCGGGCGTTGGCCCCGCAGGTGGCGGTGCGAGGGGCAGCCGCCAGCGCCGGGGGATAATTCCCCCGGCTAAAAAACAGCGCCCCTCCGGGGCTTAGCCGGAATTATCCGGCGCTGTTCTATAGCCCGGCGAGTTCGTGAACCTGTTGGTTTACTGCGCGAGTACGCCGAATAAATTCAGGTCTGAGGGCGTTCCGCCGCATGTCCCCTTCGGGGACATGTTTTTTCGCCCGGTTGGGCCTGTCTGCGCAGGCAGACAGGCGGCCCAGGCAATCTGCCTTCCTCATGTCCTCCCCCACCGGGGGAGGAACCCAAGGTGGGGGCCGGCCCCCAGCCCCGACTTCGAGTCGGCGGGGCCAAGGCGCCCAGCACCCTGCTTGAGGTTTGCCAACAGTATCAGTTCATCGCCGGGCGGGCGTGGCAAACTCAGACCTCGGAGGCTTGCGCGGACCTCCGAGGTCTCAGGATCAGATAGGATCAGGATTAGGATTAGGGGTGAGGAGGGGGGCGGGGTTGGGAGTGAGCAGAAGTAATCAGTGGAGGGGCTTGGTGACCTTCCCTTTGTGTGGTGAAAGCTTATCTGCAGGAATCTGCGTTCCAGCGTACCGCGAGGGGGCGTTTTTTGACATCACAGATTAGATCGATTATAATTTTAGAGTGATTCTAAATTCTGCTTCAACATTTCAAAGCAGTCACCACGAGCCACGGCTCGCCGATACTGAGGAAAATGGGAACGCAGATTTGCGCAGACGCAACGCAGATTTCCACTGATTACTGATAACTGATCACTGATTACTCTATTTACAAAGCAGTCCGACGGCTGGCTCGCCCGCGCCGATACGAATGAAAACGTCTCGCGGCCACGTTGGCGCGGGAAGCCGAGCACGTGATGCGTAATGCGTGATGCGTAAGGCTTTCACGTTTTACGTTTCACGCATCACGCCCGTTGTCGCCTCGCTCAACGTTGTCCTGACGATCCTCAATCCTAATCCTAATCCTAATCCTAATCCTAATCCTAATCCGAATCCTATTTACATGGCAACCGCAAAATCTTCCTTCCCAGACCCCATCCAGGCGCGATATCGAGCGATGCTCGATGCGCTGCGCCGAGCCCATTATCGGCTGACCCCTCAACGCATGGCTGTATGCCGCTACCTGGCTGAAACCAGAACCCATCCCACCCCCAGCGAGATCTATCACGCGGTTCAGAAGGAATTCCCCACCATCAGCCGCGCCACGGTCTACAACACCATCACCGTCCTGCGCGATCTGGGTGAAGTGGTCGAGCTGCCCGCGGGCAAAGAGGGCGTGCGCTATGAAACCGACGTCACCCCCCACGTCAATCTTATTTGCACCCGTTGTGGCCGCATCTACGATGCTCCCATCGGGGATATCGATGACATGATGGCTTTGATCGTGGAGGAAAGCGGTTTTCAACTCGCGAATTTCCACATCGAAGGGTACGGGCTCTGCCCCACATGTCAGCAAGAAACCGCAAAAGGAAGCCACGAGGTGAAACATGGTTGAAAAACAACTGGAAATACCGATTCTCTTTCCCCAGCATCCAGAAGCGGCTCGTGAGAGCGCCCGGCTGTTGGTGCAAACCCTAAGCGAACATGAAGGGATTGCGCAAGTCGAAGTGGACCTGCTTCGGGGACAACTGACGTTGATTTATGATCCCGAACGCATTTCCGTGGATACCGTAGAGGGTGTGGCTCGGGACCTGGGGCTGCAGCTCAGTCGTCGTGTGCATCGGCAAGTGGTCGATGTCCGCTCGCATCCCTATCGTGTTGTTTCCGATTCCTTTGTTCAAACCCTGCGCCAAACCCCAGGTGTGACCCACGTGAGCATGAATCCCGTTTCTCATACTGTGACCATTCGCTATCGTGATGGCCAGGGCCTGGCCCAGGTGGTACGCAAGCTGGAGGAAGAAGGATTCCATCCTCAACCTTCCATGCCAGGAGAAAAAGCCCTGGCTCCCTTCTGGGTGCGTAATCAAGGGCTCATTTGGGCTGGGCTGACATTGCTTTTCCTCTTGATGGGGATCGCTGTGGAAAAAACAGGATTCGCTCTTCAGGCCCCATGGCTTCCCCTGCTTTTCTTTGCCGCGGCCTATCTCACGGGCGGGCACGAAGGTTTCTTCGAGGCCCTGCATGACCTGCGTCACGGCCGACTCAACATCGATTTTCTCATGATCGCCGCGGCCGTAGGTGCTGCCCTGATCGGACAATGGGCCGAAGGGGCGACCCTGCTCTTCCTCTTCACCCTGGCCGAAGCCCTGGAAGATTACGCCATGGATCGCACCCATCGGGCCGTGGAGGAGCTGACCAAGCTCCGCCCCAATGAGGCCACGGTGGTGCGCGGGGATGAAGAAAAACGGGTGCCCGTGGAAGAGGTTCAGGTGGGCGAAGTGGTCCTGGTGCGACCGGGCGAGGAGATCCCCCTGGATGGCCAGGTGATCCACGGCGAAACATGGGTGAATCAGGCCGCGATCACCGGCGAGTCGATGGCTGTGCATAAAGGGCCGGGGGATCTCGTCTTTGCGGGTACCATGAATCAGGATGGCGCTTTGCATGTGCGGGTGACAAAAACCGCGCAGGATTCCACCCTGGCTAAAATTATCGAGATGGTGACCGAGGCCCAGAGTCAACGGGCCCCCACCCAGCGCATCATCGATCGTTTTGCCCATCCTTATGCCGTGGGCGTGCTGGCCAGTGTGGCCCTGGTGCTCCTGATAGGCTACTACGGCCTGGGGATGCCTTTTGACGTGATTTTCTACAAAGCCATGACCCTGCTGGTAGTGGCCTCCCCTTGTGCCCTGGTGATCAGTACACCAGCCTCGGTGCTTTCTGGCATCGCAGCCGGTGCGCGGCAGGGGGTGCTTTTCAAAGGTGGGGTACACCTGGAGAACGCGGCCAAAATCGATACCGTCGCCTTCGATAAAACCGGCACCCTGACCTACGGCCGGCCCGTGGTCACCGATATCATCTCCTTGAACGGCATGAACCAGGATGAGCTTTTGCGTCTGGTGGCCAGCGCCGAGGTCCGCTCCGAACATCCCATCGCCCGGGCGATTGTGGAAGAAGCTCATCAACGGGGGCTCTCCCTCAGCGAGCCGGAGACCTTTCGAGCCATACCGGGCAAGGGCGTCCAGGCCCGGATTGATGGCCAGGAGATGCTGATCGGTAGCCATCGTATCTTCAGCGAGTCCCATAACGGCCACCGGTCAACCTCTATTCCCCCGGGCGCGTTGGAGCTGCAAAAGGAGGGCAAAACCACCATCTTCGTGCTCAGGGGCCACGAACTCCTGGGGCTCATTGCCGTGGCGGATCTTCCGCGTGAAGACGCGGCCGCTACGGTAGCCGCACTGCACCACCTGGGGATCCAACGCATTGTCATGCTCACAGGGGACTACCGGCCCGTAGCCGAACGCATTGCCCGGCAACTGGGGGTGGACGAGGTCTACGCGGAGCTTCTGCCCAAAGATAAGGTGGATGTAATACGCCAGCTTCAGGCCCAGGGCACGGTCAGTATGGTGGGGGATGGCATCAACGACGCCCCTGCCCTGGCCCTGGCCGATGTGGGGATTGCCATGGGCGCGGCCGGCACCGATGTGGCCATGGAAACCGCGGATGTGGTCCTCATGGCCGATGACCTGGCCAGGCTTCCCTTTACCTTTCAACTGGCCCGTCACGCCCGTCGCATCATTCAACAAAACCTGATCATCGCCATGGGCATGATGGCCTTCCTGGTGGTGGCTACCTTCCTGGTCAACCTCACCCTACCCCTGGCCGTGATTGGTCACGAAGGCAGCACCCTGGTGGTGGTGCTCAATGGTCTGCGTCTGTTGCGCTCCCGCTGACTTCCACATCCACGATCATGCGGCCTACCAGGACCTTCCCATGCCATTGACTGACCACCAACCGGCCGCCATCCTTGGGGGTGGCGGCTTTGGGCATTTTGATGGTGAGGACCGCGGTGCGGGAAGCCACCGCGTTTTGTGCCAGGCGCCGCATGACCTCATCTTCGACCAAGGGTTGCCGTGGGCCACGATAGGCATCCCCCTTTTCCAAAGCGAGCCCAACGCGGCCTCGGCGTAGACCGCGGCGGTCCACACGCAGGTATCGGAGCGTGAGTTTTCCCGGGGGGCCATAGATGGGAAAGGCCAACGTGGCTGTTTTTCCTGGCCTGGCTGCCAGATGGACCCGGTTTTTCTGCGCGATGTTGTTATCATACCGTACGGCCCACTGGTGCTGAGCGGGGTCTTGATCGCTTTGTAAACGGACCAGGAGGCGTTGGGCGGTCTGGTCGGGCGTCCAGGCCAGGGACCCTACCTGGCTGCCCTTGGGTTCCAGATCGCCCAAATCCACCTCCCCTATGGGCTGCCACATGTCGGGCCATAAGGAGGGAGACGCGGTCGCGGTGAAAACCTGGGCCCGAACCCCGGTGGCCCGTTCCGGGCCTAAATTCCAGGCTCGCACATAAATCCACTGTTTTTTTCCGGGAATCGGCGGTTGGTGGGCCTCCTTATCGTCGCGACGATGCCGGACCCAGATATCCGGGCTGTCGAAAACCGGCCCCCGGCTGGGCACCAGCCCTGTATCCTTTTCCGAATCCCGGATATACACATCCGCGGTCACCAACGGCTCGGCCAGGTCCGCAAGCAGGTTGTGTTTTTGCAAAAATCCATAGGGAATGGTTCCCAGTCCTGGCCCTAAAGGATTCTTGAGCCCCCAGGGCTTCCATGCATTTCGCACCACAAAATAGCCGCCCCCGGGCGCGTCTTCATCATCCACATATCCGACCAGTGCCAGGGCGTGCGCGCCCACCGAAGGTTCATCGGGCAGAGGCAGATTGATTTTTCCAAAAAGGCGGGTGGTTCGGCTTCGGAACCAGGAATCCACAATGGGGATGGTGATCATTACCGAATGGCCCTGGACCAACGCGGCTTTCATGCTATCGATATCATCGGGTTGCAGATGGACAATGCGGCCGATGCGGTATGCCGCGGCCGCGTCTAGCGCCTTGGGGGGCGGGGGGCCCTGACCTTCGGGGCCGGGCCCGGGCAGGGGACGAAAAGGCGTGGCCTTATCG
>JALWZT010000176.1 GCA_027002405.1 Anaerolineae bacterium
GAGGTGGGCCGCGGGTTGGGGGTCATGTTGGCTGCCTGGGGCGCGGTGGAATGGACGGACGCGGGCATTCGGGCCACTTCCCAGCCCGCGTATTATTTTTTGCACAGCCTCGCGGCCTGGCTGGAATCGCCGGGCACGGTCATCCCGGACTGGTCCGAGACCCAGGGGGCTCGCCCTGACGCGGGCCTGGAACATGGCACCAGCCTGGTGTTTCTGCTGGAACGGGAGCGATGGCGTCGCTTTCCCGATGCGGAGCCCATCCGTTTCACACGTGTGGCCGAGATACTCATCGTCAGGCCGGGGAATCCTCCCAGGTTTTTGGTGCAGTGGGATGAGCGGGCCGGGCAGTATCAGGTTATTGGTGGGCGACAGAAAGTGGATGGGGATTGGGAGGAGCCCATTGAACAGACCGCAGTAAGAGAGTTGGAAGAGGAATTATGCTATCAGGTTAAGCATGATGCCGGGGATTTTGAATTGAGGTATCTGGCAGATTTCGAAGGTAAGAAGCGGCTTTCCCCTTCCTTCGGTGCGCTGACTTCGTATCATTTCACCTTTTTCCACGCCCGCGGGCTTCCTCCCATCCGCCTCTGCCCCCTTGACCGCTGGGTTACTCGTCGGGAACTCATCGACGGGCACACCCATGATGGCAAACCCGTACGCGGTAATCATATCCTGCCGCTGGAAGCCGCGATGGGTTATCAGATTGACGAGTTGCCGTCTTCGTTCAGGAAGGATGAAGACGGAAGAAAGATTAAAGACTAACGATTTGTCATCTCATCATCAAAAGGAGTGTTGTTCCATGCAAACCAATATGCGCGGTCTTGATATGATCACCACCCAGGAGTGGACCAAGGACCAGCTGGATACCGTGTTGGATATCGCGTTCGACATGAAGAAGAAGCGGGCGCTGGGTATTCCTCATCCCTATCTACGGGATAAGACCCTGGCCATGCTTTTCTTCTTCAGTTCCACCCGCACCCGTGGGTCCTTCGAAGCGGGCATGGCGCAATTGGGCGGTCATGCGGCCTTTGTGGAAAGCCGCACCACCCAGATCGCCCATGGCGATACCGCCAAAGAATTGGGAGAAATCTACGGTCGCTATTTCGATGGCATTGCCATCCGGCATGTGGATTGGGGCGTGGGTAATAAGTACATCCGCTATGTGGCGGAAGCCAGCCGCGCGCCCGTGCTCAACATGCAGTGCGACCTCTATCATCACCATCAGGCCCTGGCCGATCGGGAACTGCCTTTGCGGGAGGAGCTGGGACTGCCGCCTTTTCGGCGTCTGGCCCTGTTGACCATCCAGGACACCGACGAGGCCGAGGCGGCGCGGTTGGCCGCCCGGGTGGCCCAGGCCCTGGCCCTGTTGCTGGGCCTCGGGGAGGACTACGACGTGCGGGGGCCCTGGCCCGCGCCCCTCTACCGGGTGCGCGACCGGTATCGCTTTCAGGTCGTCGTGCGCGGCCCCAGATCGGCGACCCTGGGGCCGCGGATTCGCCACTGCCTGGAACGAAACGGTCTCAGCCGCGGCGCCGCCCGTCGCAAGATCTTCGTCGCCGTTGACCCCGCCAGCGTCCTGGGAGCGACCCGATG
>JALWZT010000177.1 GCA_027002405.1 Anaerolineae bacterium
TTCCGTATTCCGTCCAGTCGTTACGCAATACGCAATACGGAATACGAGTCACGCCGCCCTGGCCGCAAGGCATTTTCGTCGGTATCGGCGCGGGGTGGCCCGCCGTCGGACTGCTTTGAAAATAGAGTAGGAGGTTCCATTATACCAGAACTTGCTATCTCAAAGCGATTTGGATATAACCCTCAATGACAGAATTGACAAATGACATAAATATGTTAGAATCAGGATGGTATCGGTCCCCCTTATGCCCCTTAGATAGGGCTCTGTTTTTCAGGAGGTAATGATTCACATGATGAAGCGACTGTTTTTAGGGATCATCGCTCTTCTGCTGGTGCTCTCCCTGATCCCGCTGACCACCACGCAGGCTGCTCCCACTGCCAGGAAGGGCTGCACCTGCAAAGCCTATTATCGGGTGAAAAAGGGCGATTACTTGAGTTTGATCGCGGCTCGTTATGGGGTTTCGACCAAGGCCCTTCAACGCTGCAATCACATCAAGAATCGCAATCGCATCTATCCGGGGCAGCGTTTATGCATTCCTGGCACGCCGCCGCCTTCGGTGCCCCCGAAACCCCCCGGATATTATCCTCCTCCGCCCCAGCCGGGCGATGGACCTGCTACCGCATGCACCATCACGCCCATGTTGGGGTTTGGTGCAGTATGGTTCCACAATCCAACTGTACGGGCGAAACTGGGGTGCCCCACAGCGCCGGAACAAGGCTTTAACGCCATTGAACAGGCCTTCTATCAAGGCTATGTGGTGAACAACCAGGATACCAAACAGATGTATATCATGTTTTCCAGTTTAGGACAATGGACCACTTACCCCGATACCTGGGCCCCGGGCGATCCTGTGAACAATCCCACCCTGGTGCCGCCCGCGGGATGGTATCAGCCCGAATATGGCATTGGCAAGATGTGGCGGAACGAGGATAACTACTCGCAGCGCCTGGGCTGGGCTCGTTACCCTCAGCGCCCGGTCACAGCCACCTGGCAGCCTTATGAACATGGGGAGATGATCTGGACGGCCACCCAAGGCGTTTTCGTCCTCTACGACAGCGGCACCTATCGGCAATTCAAGTAATGCCTCGGGTTGGATGAAAGCTCGCCGGGGGTGCCCATGCCCCCGGCGGATCACCATCATACAAGCTTGCATTTTCCCTGGTTTTTTGCTATACTAGGCCTGGTTGAAACGCGCCCTGGTAGTTCAGCGGATAGAACGCCTCCCTGCGGAGGAGGAGGTCAGAGGTTCAAATCCTCTCCAGGGTACCATCCCAGGCCCGTCTATGGACGGGCCTTTTTGCTATCTTTTCCCATGACAACCCTCCTGGCTCTCCCACCGGACCAATTCCTCACCTGTCAACATTGCCGTATCACCTTTGTGTGGACAGGTTGGGAGCAGCAGCATGATAAGGCCCCGCCGGCCCATTGCCCGGGTTGCCGCCATCTCCTTCGGCTCACGGCCCATTGGGGGGTGGTCAAATGGTTTGACGCGCGTAAGGGCTTTGGCTTTATCACCGCGGCCGATGGTCGCGAAATCTATGTGCGCCGCCGTGACGTGGTCCGGGGCAAGTTGCGGCGGGGGCAATGGGTGCGTTTTCGTCTGGCGCAAGGCTCGCGCGGGCCTCGGGCTATCCATGTGGAGGGCTTCCGGCAGTTACCAGGACATCCATCATGATGAAACGCCGCGTTCCCACCTTGCTTCTTCTGCTCATCATCCCCTGGCTGCTGACTGGCTGCTGGCAAAAGGTGACTGAACTAACTCCACCTCCTCCCCGATTTCGGTGGGAAAGTCCGCAAGATGGGGTGATGATTCGCGCGGTGGATGGGCAGGGGATGGTGGTTTTTCATATTTACGCGCCCGAAGGTTCGGGCCAGGCAACCATTCAGCGGATCGAAGGAACCGCGCCCGCCACGATTCAAGTGCGGCTGTATGTGGAATCCCTGGCCTGGCTGAAGCTGACGTATGGGGAGGTTACCCTCATCGCATCCATCCCCGAAACCGACCCGCCCCAAGAAACCCTTTTCCTGGCCGGAGGACAAGCGTCCATCGGGCCAGAGAGCCCTTATTGGCTCTCCATCCAGCCATTGCCTCCACAACCGGGCGCCAAGCTCTTTGGCATGCCCGCTTTGCCTGGCAGCTTCCTCATCACCCTGCCGCAAGATTTCTATTGGGGTCGTCACACCACCTTTACGCTGCATTGGAGCGATCATCGTCGCTAATATGCCCCATCCTTCCCCTGTCCAGCGCCTTCGTTTAACTTACAGCAAAACGGGTGAAGCACGTTACATCGGACATCTGGACCTCGCTCGATTTTGGGAACGGGTTTTTCGTCGGGTGGGGTTGCCCCTGGCCTATTCCCATGGTTTTCATCCTCAGCCGCGCATCCAATTTGCATCGGCTTTGCCTGTGGGGGTGGAGGGGGAAGAGGAATTGTTGGACCTGTGGTTGACCCAGCGGGTTGAACCCCGGGCCTGGCAGGCCCCGATTGCCCGCAATCTACCCCCGGGCTTTGCTCTGCTTGACCTCCGCGAGGTGGACCTCAAAGCCCCTGCCATGCAGGCAACCCTGCGCCGGGCGGTTTACCGGGTTTGTTGGCAAGATGTGGACCCCGCCACTTTGCAAGCCAGCATCGATGCCCTGCTGGCCCAAAAAGCGATCCCGCGCGCCCACTTCAAAAAGCCTCATAAGACCTACGATTTGCGGCCCCGTATCTTGGCGATTCAGGCGTTGCCCGAGCAGCCCGGTTGTGTGCGGATGCTTCTGCAGGCGGGTTCTCAGGGCAATGCCCGAGTGACCGAGGTGATCGAGGCGCTGGGCCTGGTCGCGTGGCCCCATCGGATCGTACGCGAGCGTTTGATTTTTGATGACGAAGGATGATGTTCCCCGGCTAACAGCGCCCCTGCGGGGCTAGCCGGATTATGGAGTTTTACAAATTAAACGGGGCATAGGCCTCATTCTATTACCAGATTGTTTTGTAAACGTTCATCATCCGGCGCCGTTCTGTAGCCCAGCGACTTCATCGCTGGGCGGGCGTGGCAGATGCCAAATATCTGGGACGCACCCGCCGTGTTCAATGAAGTTGTTGGGTTGATGATTTGCCGGTATAATAACGAACAGCCTGCATTGGATGAGGTTACTTATGCTACGAAAGTTAAAAGTTTCTGTTGATGAAGAAGGCAATTTCCTTTTGCCCGCCCAAACACGAAGGCTGCTTCACCTGACGCCCGGGATGACTCTGGTTGTCGAGGAGGGCGATCAGGGCGCTCTGCGACTCCGGGTGCAAAGTAAGGAGACGATCTTGGAGGAAAAGGAGGGGGTGTGGGTCGCCAGGGTGAAGGCATGGGGTGATTTGACTAACGTTGTACGACACGAGCGGGATCGCCGCGTTCTAGATTTGTTACGACAAACCGGATTATGAAAGTGTTGTTAGACACCTCGGTATTGGTAGCTGCGATGGTGGAGGCCCATCCGCATCATGAGCTTGGATTTCGCTGTCTTAGACGGGTTGTACAGGGGGAAGTGAATGGAATGATTGCCGCACATACGCTGGCTGAGCTGTATGCTATCCTCACGACCCTTCCAGTGACCCCTCGGATATCAAGCGCTGATGCCGTGACTTTGATACAACGAAATGTTCTCACTTACTTGGAGGTGGTATCTCTGGAAGCCCACGAATACATGCAAGTGCTCGAACAGTTAGCTGATAAAGGACTTATTGGAGGAGTGACATACGACGCTATTATTTTACAGGCAGCCAAGAAGGCAAATGTGGATTGGGTCATTACTTTCAATGTAAAAGACTTTAAGCGCGTTTTTCCCGACATGGTCGATAAAATCATCGCCCCTACGACGTTGGTTTGATTCCCTGCATAGAGCTACGGATCTTCCTGTTCGCTGCGCTGACGTAGCCAGCGGGCCAGGGATTCGGGGCTTTCGGTGGAACGTTTGCCCAACAGCAGCCCTTCGACGCCGATGTCCTCATCGAGGTCGGGCCAATGGATGCCGTAGCCCGCGCCGGCAATGCGGAAGTTCTGACGTTCCTCGGGCGTGGCGTAAGCCAGCCGCGGGAACCAGCTCAAGGGTACGGCAATGGTGCGGCCATCTTCCAGGTCCACACTCAGGGTATCGTCTGTGACCTCGACATGAAGGATTTTAGGCACGGCCAGGGTGGTTATTGCCACAGAATTCATGCCATCGCTCCCGGAGCTGTCGGGCTCATGGATGCATTTTAGCACGAAGCGGACGCGGCCCGCAATCTGAAGTTCGAACCGGGGCTGATCCCCTCGGGCCGGGTGCGGGCGTGGTTGGGCGTGGGGTAGTTTTCAGTGAGCAGTGAGCAGTAATCAGTGTGCAGTGGCGTTTGCCGCGTATGTTGGGTATTCGATATTTGATATTGGGTATTCGAATCACCCCGGAACAAGTGTCATGAACGGTAGCTCACCGCATAACGACGAAAATGGGAACGCAGATTCCTACTGATCACTGATCACTGATCACTGATTACTTTATTTTCATAGCAGTTCTGATACAATATCATTAGTCACTGCTAACGCTCCACTTTCCCATTCGCTTCATCGGAGGTCTATCATGTTCCAAAAAATGATCCAGGAAAGCAGGGGGAATCTCCTGGCCTATAAGGCCATTGGCGATATCACCAAAGAAGACTACCGGCAGATCGGGCCCGAGGTCGAAAGCCTGGCCAAAGAGTATGGGAATGTGAGATTGCTTCTGGATTTAACCCAGTTCCATTGGGAAAAAATCAGCGCCTGGGGTGAAGACTGGCGTTTTGGGCGCAAGTTCCATGATGTCATCGTCAAAATGGCCATTGTGGGGGACAAAAAATGGGAAGCATGGCTCACAAAACTGGCCGGGCTCTTTTATGCTCGCGAGGCCCGCTTCTTCCACCCCCATCAGATGGAGGACGCGCTTAAGTGGCTGACCGAAGACTGAACACTGATTACTGATGACTGATCACTGATTACCCGTGCTCGCGCCTAACCTCGGCCTGACAATCCTCAATCCTAATCCTGATCCTATTTACGGAACAGTCACCATGAGCGAGAGCTCACCACATAACGATGAAAATGGGGACGCAGATGTTCGTCATGCTGAGCGACCGAAGGGAGCGAAGCATCTAGCGAGCGAAGCGAGCGCCATGCCGTGGTTTTTGCGCTTCGCTAGATTCCTCGGTCGCTTCGCTCCCTCGGAATGACGTTGCTAGGCTCTATTTTCGGAACAGTCACCATGAGCAAGAGCTCGCCGCATAACGATGAAAATGGGACGCAGTCTGCAGGTTTGCAGGTGGCACGTGGCAAGTGGTCACGGTGTGCGTCTCAGACATTTGGCGTGGTTTAGCCGAGCGAAGTGGCGTCCACCACGCCCGCCCGGCGATGAAGTGAACCTGTTGGCAAACTCCATACAGGCTGCTGGGCGCCTTGGCCCCGCCGACTCGAAGTCGGGGCTGGGGGCCTTTGGCCGCCTGTCTGCCTGCGCAGACAGGTCCAACCGGGCGGAAAACATGTCCCCGAAGGGGGACATGCGGCGGAACGCCCTCAGACCTGAATTTATTCGGCGTACTCGCGCAGTAAACCAACAGTATCATGAAGTCGCCGGGCTATAAAACGGCGCCGGATGAATCCGGCTAGCCCCGCAACTGATTACTGATAACTGATCACTGATTACTCGTACTCGCGCCTAACCACGGCCTAACAATCCTCAATCCTAATC
>JALWZT010000178.1 GCA_027002405.1 Anaerolineae bacterium
TCTGTAGCCGTTCCCGTAATTCGGCGTTCTCTTGCTTGAGTCGCCTGTTCTCTTGCAGTAAATTCATTATCACTGTATCACTATTCTACCACAGGTTGCGTACTTTTGCGTACCTGTATAGTTACAATCAGTCATCAGTAATCAGTTGCGGGGCTAGCCGGATTCATCCGGCGCCGTTTTATAGCCCGGCGACTTCATCGCCGGGCGGGCGTGGTGGACGCCACTTCGATCGGCTGCTATGTAAATAGGATTAGGATCAGGATTAGGATTGAGGTCGTCAGGCCGACGTTGAGCGAGACGGCAACGGACGTGATGCGTGAAAGCGTGAAACGTGAGGTCATTACGCATCACGCATTACGCATCACGTACTCGGCTTTCCGCGCCAGCCTGGCCGCGAGGCGTTTTCATCCGTATCGGCGAACTGCCGTTCGTGATGACTGCTTTGTAAATAGGATTCGGATCAGGATTAGGATTAAGATCGCCAGGCCCACGTTGGGCGAGTCGGCAAAGGTTCGTATTGCGTATTCCGTATTCCGTCCAGTCGTTACGCAATACGCAATACGGAATACGAGTCACGCCGCCCTGGCCGCGAGGCGTTTTCCTTGGTATCGACGAACTGCCGTTCGTGGTGACTGCTTTGTAAATAGGATTCGGATCAGGATTAGGATTGAGGATCGTCAGGACAACGTTGAGCGAGGCAACAATGGGAGTGTTCAGTATTCAGTGTTCAGTAGTTGAACATAAGACCATCTGCGGAAATCTGCGAAGCATCTGCGTGTATCTGCGTTCCCATTTTCCTCGGTACCGGCGAGCCATCGCCCATATCGCCCAATCCCAATCCTAATCCTAATCCTAATCCCAATCCTAACCCGGAAGCCGTTGCCCAACCCGCCGGGCTGTGCTACAATGCCCCTACAATCCCCTTGCTCCTCTCATCGTTCATGAAATACGACGCCGCGCTCAAAGAACTTCTCCGCCACTGTCACGCCGCCATCCTGCGCGACCTGCTGGATATCCCCGTGACCAGCAGCACCCTGATGGAGGAACGCCCGCGAGAGACCACCAGCGTGCGCAGCAGCGATTTCCTGTTGCGCGTCGTGCAAGAGGATGGCGAAGAATTCCTCGTCCTCATCGAGTTCCAGACCTACTGGCAGCGGAACGTGCCCCAGCGCCTGCTGGAGTATCGGGCCCGGCACGTGCTGCGAGAGGAGCTGGATGCCATCACCGTGGTCATGCTCCTCCGGCCCTCCCCCTCGGCCACGGACCACTACCAGGACCGGGAGGTGGACTACCGCTTCCGCCTGGTGAAACCGTATGAGCTGGATGCGGCCGAGGTCCTCCGGGAGAACAGGGTGTGTCTCATGCCCCTGACGCCACTGATGCAAGGGGGCGTGGATGTGGCCGTGGAGGCGGAGCGGGCCATCGTGGACAGTGATCTGGCGGAGGAGGTCAAGGCGGACATGTTGACGAATATGACTCTCATGGCAGGGCTGGTGTCGAAAGACCTGGCCCGGCACCTCTTGAAACGACGGAGGGACCTGATGATACAATCCTTTGGCTACGAACTGATCAAGCAGGAAGGCCTGGAAGAGGGCCTGGAGAAGGGCCTGAAGGAAGGTTTCAAGCAAGGTTTTCAGGAAGGGCTGGAAGAAGGCCTTTCGAAGGGGATGGAACGCGGGCGTGTAGAAGGACTCATAGAGGGCCTGGAACGCGGGCGTGAAGAGGGACGTGAACAAGGCTATCGTAATGGCTTGTTGGCCGCCATCGCCCTGGGCCTGGAGTTAAAGTTTGGGGTGGAAGGGCTGAAGCTCATGCCCGAGATCAAAGGCATTCAAGACCTGGTGGTGTTGGAAATCATCGAGCAGGCCATTCGGACGGTACGGAGCACGGAGGAACTGCGGGAGCTGTATCGCAAGTGACTGCTATGTAAATAGGATTAGGATCAGGATTAGGATTAAGATCGCCAGACCCACGTTGGGCGAGACGGCAAAGGTTCGTATTGCGTATTCCGTATTCCGTCCAGTCGTTACGCAATACGCAATACGGAATACGAGTCACGCCGCCCTGGCCGCGAGGCATTTTCGTCGGTATCGGCGCGGGCTGGCCCGCCGTTGGACTGCTTTGTAAATAGGATTCGGATCAGGATTAGGATCGCCAGGCCTACGTTGAGCGAGACGACAACGGGCGTGATGCGTGAAAGCGTGAAACGTGAGAGCCTTACGCATCACGTTTCACGGCCCGCCAGCCTGGCTGCGAGGCGTTTTCATTCGTATCGGCGAACTGCCGTTCGTGATGACTGCTCTGTAAATAGATCATGATTCATCGCGTCACCCGATGGTTTCCTTTCTGTTTGGGCGTTGCCGGCGCGGCTTTGTTGGCTTATGCCTGGGGCGGCGAACGCCCGCGCATGAGGCTGCGGACCTATCGCCTGCCCTGGGCCCCAGGGGCGGGGTTGAAGGTCCTTCATCTTTCCGACCTCCATTACAGTCGCGATCATTGGATTCAGCGCCAGCGGTTGCGGAAAACCCGGGCTTTGTTGCGGACGCTCCAGCCCCACATCATCCTGATAACCGGGGATTTTTTGCATGACGACGCGGGCCTGGTCGCGACCGAGCAATTGCTCCAGAGTCTGCCTCGGGCCCCCCTGGGGGTGTACGCGGTGTTGGGAAATCATGATTACGCGGTGTATTCTTACCGGGAGCTTTTCCGCAACATGGGGGAACAGGTGCGGGCCCAAACCTCGTTCCAGCGCAAGCTTTCGGCCCTGGGCCAGGAAGTGGGGCGGTTGGGCCGGTTGGCCTGGGATATCTACCGGAATCAGCGGTTGCGCTTCGCGGTGGTCCCCAACAACACCCGGGAATTGCGCCATCTTCTGACCAGTTACGGCGTGGTCTTGCTGGAAAATCAGGCCCGACCTTTGCCCGGCCGGCCGGATATCTGGATCGCAGGGGTGGATGATTGGGTGGAAGGCCAGCCGCAACTGGAAGCCACCCTGGCGACCGTGCCCCCCTCGGCCCATGTGATCCTGCTCACGCATCATCCGGATCTGGCTTACGCCCCCGCCACAGCCCGGGTGGACCTGGTTTTCAGTGGTCATACCCACGGCGGGCAGGTGGTCTTGCCCGGGCTAGGGGCGGTGCACACCCAGGGCACCCGGCTCCCGCGAGAGCATGCAGCCGGTTATTTCGACGACCTCCCGGGCCAGGGACGCATGATTGTGTCCTGCGGCATGGGCGAATCCACCCCTTTCCGTTTTCGCTGTCCTCCGGAGATGGTGATGGTGGAATTTGTGATGCCATGGTTTTGACCTTTATCCGGGATTAAGTGTATAATTTCTAGTCGCCTCATGACCCTCGTCTTTGGCACCTCGCGCGGCCGCGCGTTCCCTGCACACCCAGGGGGAGGTCTTCTGGCCTTCCCTGCTTTTTTGTGACCGTTATTCGGAATCCAGCCTTTATTTTCGAGGAAGTGATATCATGCCCAAACGCACCTGGCAACCCAAGGTTCGTAAACGTGCAAAAACCCATGGTTTCCGCGCCCGGATGAAAACCACGGGCGGACGTCGTGTTCTCAAACGCCGACGCCTGAAGGGCCGCAAGCGCCTGACCGTTTGATCCCCATCCGTGCGCCGACGTTACCGTCTACGCTCCAAAGAGCGTTTTCAGCAGGTTCGTCGCCAGGGGCGAAGCTACAAGCATCGCCTGCTCGTTCTGGTGGTTCTGCCCAATGGTCTCCCATACAGTCGTTTTGGCTTCACAGCCAGCAAACGTGTGGGAAACGCGGTGAAACGGAATCGGGCCCGGCGCTTGATGCGCGAAGCCATGCGTCTGCGATTGGAGAAGGTTCATCCCGGGTGGGATGTGGTGTGCATCGCCCGCCCGCCCATCGTCCAGGCATCGTTTCATGAGGTGCAGGCCGCATGCGATGAACTCCTGGCCCGGGCCCGATTGCTAAAGGCCCCCGAGCAGGTATAATGAATCATGCCAAGGAATGTTATGCACGTTCTAAAACGCCTGCCCAGCCTGATGGTATTGAAGCTGATTCGCTTCTATCAGCTCTTTATTTCCCCTGTATTGGGCAGCAACTGCATCTACACCCCCACCTGCTCCCATTACACCTATGAAGCGATCCAGCGTTTTGGTGTAATCCAGGGTGGCTGGCTGGGGGTCAAACGCATTGCCCGTTGTACCCCCTGGCACGAAGGCGGCTACGACCCTGTTCCCGAAACCCTAGACGACGCTCGAAACCCGCACCACCATATCGGACATTCAGCGTGACATCCTCCAAGAAACGAATCCTCCTTCTCCTACTGATTTTAATTCTGGCCGCGGCGGTTCTCAGCGGCTGTGGCGGGGTGGACCCCAAAACCGGGGAATATCGGCCGGGTATTTTCGAGCCCCTGGCTGCCCCGTTGCGCGCCACCATTGTCTTCTTCCATGACGTGGTTCTGGTCCCCCTCTTTGGCGAGCCCAACTCCTGGGGCTGGTCGATTATCCTGGTGGCATTGCTGATTCGCCTCCTGCTGCTGCCTTTGGGCCTCAAGCAGATGAAGTCGATGCGGGAGGCCCAGATCAAAATGAAAGCGTTGCAGCCGGAATTTGATCGGCTGAAAAAGAAGTACGCGCACGACAAACAGAAATTCCAGCAGGAACAGATGCGGCTGCAACAGGAAGCGGGCATTATGAAGGCTCAGATGGCGGGGTGTTTGCCCACTTTGTTGCAGATGCCCATCCTGTTTGCCTTCTATTATGCGCTCATTGGCCTGGCCGCGCAGGGCCGCATCGACAATGCCGCCTGGTATTTCATCCCCGATATCTCCAAACCCGAATATCGGCAGGGGCTCACCTGGCTCACCAACGATTTCACCCTGCAAAAGCTTTTGCAACCCGATGTCTGGCCCTATCTGGTGTTGCCCGCGCTGTTGGCCATCACCCAGTTTGCCATGACCCGCTACGCGCAGCAGGCGCAGCCTCAGCAAGGGGATGACAACCCGGCCGCGGGCATGATGGGGTCCATGACATGGGTGATGACCCTGATGTTCGTCTGGTTCGCGTTGCAGGTGCCCGCGGGCTTGAGCCTCTACTGGGTGGTGAGCAATGCTTTCGCGCTGGCTCAGCAGCTCTACGTGAACCAACAGAAAGAAAAATGGGAAGAAGCGGTGGATATGAGCGCCGTGACCGCGGCCGCGTCGAAAAGCAAAAAGAAAGAAGAGGGGGCTTCGGGGGATGAAGAGGCGAAGAAGGAAACATCGGCCCCTCCCCCATCTTCGCAAACGCCTCCTGCCGCGGCGAAGCCCAAACGCAAGCGGCGCCGCAAACGCTAGTAAGGGATTGTTCCTATGCCTGAATTTGAAGCACGTACGGTGAAAGAGGCCATTGAAAAAGGCCTGTCGGCACTGAACCTCACGGCCGAGGACGCAGACATCCAGGTCTTGGATGAAGGGCGTTCCGGTGTCTTTGGCATGGGCATCAAGCCCGCACGGGTGCGCATTGTGCCCAAAAGCGCAGCCGATGAGGCATTGGAACCCGAGGACGCGGTGGAGCCCACCCCCACTCCCTCGCCCGAAGAACCTCCGGCCCAGGCTTTGGTCGAAGACGAAGCGCCATCCTCCCCACCTGATTCTCCCCTTTCAGAGGAGGACCAACGTATTCTGGCCCTGGCTACGGAATTTCTGCAAGGGGTGTTGACCCACATGGGCCTGAATGCCATTCTGGAAGCCGAGGCGCTCCCCGGGGAAAGCCCTTCGTATCGGGTGAATATCACCGGGGAAGACCTGGGGATTCTTATTGGGCGTCGGGCCGAGACGCTGGAGTCCCTCCAGTACCTGACCCGGTTGGTGGTGAATCAGCACACCCATCGTTGGCACCGCATTGAGGTGGACGTGGAAAATTACAAGCGCCGACGCGAGTCCCGCCTGGAGCGGTTGGCGCACACCATGGCCGATCAGGCGGTGCGCGAAGGCCGCACCATGGTGCTGGAGCCGATGCCTCCTCGAGAGCGACGATTGGTGCATCTGGCTTTGCGCGACCGCAAGGATGTGCGCACGGAAAGCGTGGGCGAAGGTGACGAACGCAAAGTCACCATTATCCCTCTTTGAGTTCCCTCGGCTGCGTTGGAACCTCCGCCCCACGCGGGGGTTTCTTTTGTTATGATGCCTGCCTATCTCAGCGCCGGTCCCGAAGACACCCAGGCCCTGGCCCGGGAACTGGCTCAAACCCTGCGCCCGCCTGTGGTGATTGCCCTGTACGGCGATTTGGGCGCGGGGAAAACCTTATTCACCCAGGCTTTAGCCCGGGCCTTGGGCGTCACCCAACCGGTGACCAGCCCCACCTTCACGCTGATCAACGAATATCCGTTGCCTTCGGGGATCATCCTCTACCATGTGGACCTGTATCGGCTCCATGATCCCATTCCCGAAGCCCGGGCTTTAGGCCTGGAGGAGTTATTCGATGAGGGGATTGTGGTCATTGAATGGGCCGACCGCATCACCCCTTTGCTCCCTTCCACCCGCATTGACGTCCATCTGGAACACGCGGGCGCATCCCAACGCCGCATCACCATCACGCCATGCTGTTAGCCCTGGATACTGCCACCTCTGCCGCTTCCATCGCCCTTTATGACGGGGAGTTCGTGCTGGCTGAGCTGAATTGGCGTACCCAGCGCCGCCATACCCGTGAATTGGCTCCGCAGGTGGATCGTTTGCTGGGTCTGGTCCAGGTCACCCCCGAGCAGCTCACCGGATTGGCCGTGGGACTGGGGCCCGGGTCCTACACCGGCACTCGCATCGCCCTGAGCTATGCCAAAGGGCTTGTGGCCGCCCTGGCATTGCCTCTGGTGGGCGTGTCTTCTCTGGATGTGTTGGCTTATCTTTATGGCATCGCGCCCATGCCTGTCTGCGCGTTGGTAGCCATGGGGCGTGGCCGGTATGCCTGGGCTTTGTATGCCACCGATCCCTGGGCGGATCCCTTACGGGCCCCTCAACGGCTCACGCCTTATCGCGTGGGCTCTCTGGAAGAAATCTCCTCCCATTTGCAGCCTCCTGTGATGTTTGTGGGTGAACTCGACACCCGCGGGCAGGAGGCACTCCGCCAGCTTTGGGATGGATACCCTGATGTGGTGGTCTCGCCCCCGGCCTGGGGCACGCGGCGGGCCGGTGCCCTGGCCGAGCTGGCCTGGCTACGATGGCATCGGGGTGCATGGGATGATCCCGCTACGTTGAGTCCTATTTACCTCAAGTAACGTCCACGCGATGCCTCCTCCCTTGCCTTTTCGATTCGATGCCATGACGGTGGATGATATCCCCGCGGTCATGAGTATTGAACGTCGCGTCTTCCCGGATATGTGGACCAGTGGCGTTTACCGCCGGGAACTCACCGCCAATCCCTGGTCGCACTATTATGTGCTGCGCTCCACCCGGCCTTTGTTGCCATTGCTTTTGGCCTATGGCGGGGTGTGGCAGGTGGATCGCAGTGCGCATATCCCCACCATTGCCACGCATCCCGACTTTCAGGGTCGGGGGTTGGGGGGGTATCTGTTGCTTCATCTGTTGTTGGAAGGCGAAGCCTTGGGTTGCACCGAAGCGACCCTGGAGGTACGGGCATCCAACTATCCCGCGCAACGGCTTTACCTGCGCTATGGTTTTGAGGTCGTGGGCATGCGTCCCCGATACTATCGCCGTAATGGCGAAGATGCGTTAATCATGACCCGCCCCACCCTACATCGCGAGGAATTGGAAGCGGAACTGGCCCGGTTGCTTCCCTTTCTGCGCCAACAGTGGGTGGAAGCTGTTCCGTAAATAGGATCAGGATTAGGATTGAGGATTGTCAGGCCGAGGTTAGGCGCGAGTAGGAGTAATCAGTTATCAGTAATCAGTAATCAGTGTTCAGTTGATTCTGTGTCCTCTGCGCCCTCTGCGGTAAGTACCCTTTCCGTAGGGGGTCAGGAATCAGTCATCCAGTGTTCAGTAGCACTCCCGTGGCCAGCTCGCAGGGCTTCGTATTTGTAGCTCGGAGGTTTAGCTCCGAGCAGAAAAAACAACACCCCTGCGGGGCTAGCCGGAATTATCCGGCGCCGTTTTATAGCCCGGCGACTTCATCGCCGGGCGGGCGGCGGTTGACGTCCTCCCGACCGCTTCTGCAGGGGGATGAGTCTTACGTAGCCCCTCCGTTCCGGGCGATCACCCCTCCCCCGCAAGCGGGGGAGGGGCAGGGGTGGGGGCCGAACGGCCGGATCACCGCCCCTGCCGGTTTGCCCGGCAACCGGCTTGGGGTTTGCCAACAGCCTCACTTCATCGCCGGGCGGACGTGATAGACGCCACTTCGGTCGGCTAAACCACGCCAAATGTCTGAGACGCTCACCGTGCCCACTTGCCACCTGCCACTTGCCCCCTATTTTCATCGTTATGCGGTGAGCCATCGCTCATGCTCACTGATGACTGCTCACTGATTACTGATTACTGCTCACCGATTACTGCCTCCCATGGACCCTGCTGTCGATCTGGCCCAACTTGCCGCCGAAATCCGCGCATGCCAGCGTTGCCCCCTGGCCCATACCCGCACCCATGCCGTGCCGGGCGAGGGGCCCGCGGACGCGGCCTTGATGTTTATTGGCGAAGCGCCGGGGTATTACGAGGACCGGCAGGGACGCCCCTTTGTGGGCGCGTCGGGCCGGTTGCTGGAGCGGCTCCTGGCAGGGATCGGCCTCACCCGGGAGGATGTTTTTATCACCAATGTGGTCAAGTGCCGCCCGCCAGGGAATCGAGACCCGCTTCCTGAAGAAATCGAGGCGTGTCGACCCTGGTTGTCTCGCCAGATCGCATGGATCGATCCCCTGGTAATCGTCACCTTGGGGCGTTTTTCCATGGCGCAATTTTTCCCTGCATCGGCCCGGATCACTCGCATCCATGGGCAACCCCTTTGGCAGGAACGCCGCGCGATCCTACCTTTATTCCATCCCGCCGCGGCCCTACGCAATCCTCGCTGGATGGAGGCCATGGAAGCAGATTTCGCTCAGATCCCCGATTTGCTGGCGCGTGTTCAAGCCCGGCGTTCCGATTCTTCTTCCCCTCAGCAATTATCTTTGTTTTAAGCAATCGTACGATGACTTTATCCTCTCCTTTTGCTTTTGATCTGGCCCAGGCTTTGGGCCTGCGGATTATCCCCTTGGGGGGCCTGGGGGAATTCGGCAAAAACATGATGGTCTACCAATACGACCATCACATCATTGTGGTCGACGCGGGGCTCATGTTCCCCGAAGAAGACATGCCCGGCATCGATCTGGTGATCCCAGATATCACCTTTCTGGCCGAACATGCTTCCCAGGTCCGGGCCATTATTCTCACCCATGGGCACGAGGACCATATCGGGGCTTTGCCCTATCTGCTTCGAGAAATTCAGGCCCCTGTTTACAGTGCCCGTCTCACCTTGGGCCTGGTGCGCAACAAGCTTAAAGAGCATCATCTGCCCCATGAGGCCGATCTGCGAGAGATCGATGAGCATACCGTGCTGGAACTCGGCCCCTTCCGCCTGGAATTTGTGCATTTGTGCCATTCCATTCCCGATGCTTTGGCAGTGGCCCTGCATACCCCCGCGGGGACGGTGCTGCATGTTTCCGATTTCAAGTTCGACCCCCATCCTGTGGATAACCGATTGACCGATGAGGCCAAGTTGCGACGTTTGGGCCAGGAAGGGGTGCGGTTGTTGCTTTCCGATTCCACCAACGCGGAAACCCCGGGGTTTACGCCTTCGGAACAGGCATTGGAAAAGACGCTGGATACCATCATTGGCCAGGCCAAGGGCCGGGTGATTCTGGCTACTTTTGCTTCCAACATCTCCCGAATCCAACAAGTGGTTCATGTGGCCACCCGACATGGTCGCAAAGTGGGGGTGACGGGCCGCAGCATGCTCCAAAATACGCGGATGGCCATCGAGCTGGGGTACCTTACGCCTCCACCCGATGGCTTACTCACGCCCGAGCGGATGAATCACCTGCCGCCGGAGCAAGTGGTGGTGGTGTGTACGGGCAGCCAGGGCGAACCCACCAGCGCATTGGTGCGGATGAGCCGGGGCGAATACAAGCATCTGCACATCGGGCCGGGGGATACGGTCATCGTCAGCGCCAGCCCTATCCCGGGAAATGAAAAGATGATCCAACGCACCCTGGATAATCTCTTCCGCCTGGGCGCGGATGTCTACTATGACGAGCTTTTTGATGTCCATGTCAGTGGTCATGGCAGCCGTCAGGATTTGAAAAAGCTCATTGAGCTCACCCAGCCGGAATACTTTATCCCGATTCATGGGGAATACCGCCAATTGGTGTTGCATGCCCGTTTGGCCCAGGAAAGCGGCATCGATCCCGATCACATTTTTGTCATCGAGGATGGGCAGTGCGTGAGCATGACCCCTGAAGAGGTGACGCTGGGGATTCAGGTGACCAGCGGGCGGGTGTATGTGGATGGTTCGGGCGTGGGGGATATCGGCGCCATGGTGTTACGGGAGCGCCGCCGCCTGAGCCGGGACGGTTTTCTGGCGGTGGTCGTTGGGTTGGATGAGGAAACGGGGGATGTGATCCTGGGCCCGGAGATCCTCACCCGAGGGTTTGTGTATCTGGAAGAGGCCGATGATTTTTTGGAAAAAGCGCAACAGGTGACCTGGGATGTGTTGGATGAATTTGAGGAGACCTCCCAGGTGATCAAGTATTTGAAGAAGCGCCTGGCGGATTTGTGCTACAAAGAAACCCGGCGTCGTCCTATGATTTTACCCCTGGTGGTGGAGGTGTGAGGGCTGCTCCGTGAATCAGTAATCAGTTGCGGGGCTAGCCGGAATCATCCGGCGCCGTTTTATAGCCCGGCGACTTCATCGCCGGGCGGGCAGCGATCATGTCTGGGCCAGGAGTCGTTTCATGCGGGAGTTTCCGGCGTTTGCGGCAGGTTATCTGCGGGATACATCTGCCCGAGCCTGCTGCGATGAGCCTCTGCCCGAGCGTGTTCAGGAAGCTCGAACCCTTATGTCTACCTGATGTTGAATCATTCCTCCCAAAGGTTGTATCATGGCAACGTCATTGAAAGCCGTCGAACTTGAAGGTATGATTGACGAAAATCGACAATTGAAAATCGAAGGCGATCTTCCTATTCAAGGACCTCAACGCGTTCGCATCATCTTGCTTTACCCTGGCAAGGAAGATGACGATATCGATGAAGAGGAATGGCTATATGCTGCCGCACGCAACTCGGCTTTCGCCTTTCTAAAAGAGGATTCCGAAGACCTTTACACTCTGCAAGACGTTTTTACCACGAAGGCACAAAGGCACTAAGAACAGCGTTTCGTAAATAAGTTCCGAGTTTTGAAACGTCATTCCGACGACCGAAGGGAGGAGGAATCTAGCGAAGCGCTTCCTACGCCGAAGCTATGCGCTCGCTTCGCTCGCTAGATGCTTCAGTCGCTTCGCTCCTTCAGCATGACGTAATCAGGAAGGAATTTATGCAACGTTGTACTAAGAACACGAAGGAAATTTTTATCTTTCCCTTTGTGTCTTGGTGTCCTTCGTGTCCTTAGTGGTTTTTGCCTTGCTATGAGAGGGTATGTGTATGGTTACAGTCGCTTGGCCTTCTGTTGCAGGGCGTAGAGGAAGTTCAGGGCTTCCAGGGGGGTCATGGTGTTGATGTCCACCTTTTCGATTTCCTCGCGGATGGGGTCAGGGCCTTCGCTGAACAGAGAAAGCTGCATCGCGCCCTCGCCCAGGTCCAGGGCTTCTTTCTCTCGGCCCGCTTCCTCCAGTTGGCGCATGATCTCGTTGGCCCGGGCGATGACCTGCCTGGGCAGGCCCGCGAGTTGGGCCACGTGGATGCCGTAGGATTTATCCGCGCGGCCGGGGCGCACCTCATGCAGAAAGACCACCTGGTCGCCCTGTTCCGCCACGGCCACATGGAAGTTGACGATCTTGGGCAGGCGGTCGGCCAGCGCGGTGAGTTCGTGATAGTGGGTGGCGAAGAGGGTGCGGGAGCCCAATTTGGGATGGCTGTGGATGTATTCCAGCACGGCCCAGGCGATGGCCATGCCATCATACGTGCTGGTGCCCCGGCCCAGTTCATCCAGGATGAGCAGGGAGCGGTCGGTGGCATGGTTGAGGATGTTCGCGGTTTCCACCATCTCCACCATGAAGGTGGACTGGCCGCTGTGGATTTCATCTTGTGCGCCGATGCGGGTGAAGATGCGGTCCACCAGGCCGATGCGGGCCGCGTCCGCGGGCACAAAGGACCCGATCTGGGCCATGAGGGTGATGAGTGCGGTTTGGCGTAGCCAGGTGGAGTTATGGCTGATAAAGCCTTCGGCGATGAAAGCATGGCCCTGGGGCACAGAAAAATCGTAGACGCGCGCTCGGCCCGCTTGTTTTTCAACGATGGGGTCGTAAAAATAGTGATTCGAGCGAATCGCCTTATCAGGCATCTGGGCGTAGTTCAAAACGGACGTTTTGGGGCTTGACAAATTAGCTTGCCGAGTAAACGCGGACTCTTTAGGCGCTTCGCTCCAGGGGTCGCCCTCCGGCAACCTTTTTTCTTGTTGTCGTTTTGGACGGCGGAGGCCGTCCACTGGCCATAGGCCTGAAAAGTTCGACTTCAGTCGACTGGATGGCTTGGCCTTGCGCGGCAGTCGGAATCCCACCCGTTGATGGAAACGGATGGCATGTTCGCCGTTAATACCTAGACGATAAGACATGCGGTGTTTGGTGGGCTTCTCTTGAATGGAGGCCAGGATGCCCAGGTTGAGCAAAAGCATCCGCACCTGGCGGACTAGCATTTTCGACGAAAGGCTGAGGCGGATGTTGCCATAACGGTTTTCCGCGGTGCCATCCGTATCGAATAGTCCCTGCAAGAAGGCGATGACCATCTCCCGCGGGGCTTTCAGGATAGATTCGGGCACCGTTTTCTCCCACGACGGGTGATAGCCCAGGCCGTTGGCCGCCAGAAAGGCGCGGATCTGAATGCTAGAGACCACATAATCCTTGCGGTTGGATTTGACGCCTGGCGTGTAGCCGAATTGTTCCTGCATGATGCGGGTGAATTCCTGAGCGATCCACGGGTCCCCCGTACTTAGCAGGAAACTTTCACGATAGGTCAATGTACCGTCACCCACCAGCAGGCCGAAGAGATAGGCCAGGTCCGGGCTGAGTTCCGGGGGGAGGGGATAGCGTTTGGCCCGGTGATCCAACGCTACCTGGGGCATGCTCAGCCGCGTTTGGGTTCCCCATAGCTCGCTGCCATAGCGAATGGCCACATAATCATCCGGCTGTAACTCATCCAGCCGCCGCCACTGCTCCCGGCCATCCGCGCTTCGCACCCAGATGCGGTGTTCGGGGGTGCCTTCCAGTTCGAAGCCGGTGCGGGTGCGAATACGGATGGTAGCCTGTTCACCGCCCGAGTAGACATGGCTCGTCTCCACCGGGCCGGAAGGTCCCTCCAGCGTGAGGGTCAGGGGATAGAAGGTATCGTCAGGCTGGTTGGGGGTTGCGAAATGCGCGATGGGGTGCAGGCCCTGCTTCGTAAGGATGAGCGTGTCCCCTGCCACGCATTTCCCCCCCATGTTGGGGCCCGTGAGGATGACGATGGCCCGGTCCGGAGCCAGATGGGTATCGTTGGGCGTAAAGGTTGTGCCCTCCAGGGTGAGTTCCACCACGGGGTGCCGTCCGGCCCGGATATCGAGGACCCGGTCGGGGGTGAGTTCGGGCCGCACATAGCGTCGGTCCTCGGCCACATCGGCCAGGGCCGAGACCACATCGAGATGGGCCACCGCATCGGCCGCGGCCAAAAGCCGGGGCGCCATGTCCGCGAGTTGACTCACGATGCGCTTGTAGATGCTGTTTTCCAGGTCCAGCAACCGTTCCTGCGCGTTCAGGATGAGGGATTCGTATTCCTTCAGCTCGGGCGTGATGTAGCGCTCGGCATTGACCAGGGTTTGCTTGCGGATGTAGTCCGGGGGGACTTTATCGGTTTGCGATTTGGGGACTTCCAGGTAATAGCCGAAAACTTTGTTGTAGCCGACTTTGAGCTTTTGGATGCCCGTGCGTTGCCGTTCTTTGGCTTCCAGGCCCGCGATGTAGGCCCGGGCATCTTTCGCGGCCAGGGTGATGCTATCCAGTTCCGCGTTGAAACCGGCGCGAATGACGCCGCCGTGGGCCAGGGTGGCGGGCGGGTCGTCCGCGATCGCGGTTTCCAGCAGATGCAGGGCTTCCTGGTTCAGGTCCAGGCCCGCGTCCTGACCGACCCGAGCGGCAATGGCTTTCACTCGCGGCAGGGCTTGCAGGCTTGCGCGCAAACCCACCAGGTCGCGCGGGGTGGCAATGCCCTGGGTGCAGCGATTGGCCCAGCGTTCGATGTCTCGTACCGAACGCAAGGCTTCCCGCAGCTCGGCCCGCTCCAGGGGGGCCTGGGTCCAGGTTTCCACCGCGTCCAAACGCTGGTTAATGAGGTCGATATCCAACAAGGGTTGATTGACCCATTTGCGCAGCAGGCGCCCTCCCATGGGGGTGAGGGTTCGGTCCAGCACCCATAGCAACGAGCCTCGTCGCGTGCCTTCCCGCATGGTTTCCACCAGCTCCAGGCTACGGCGGGTGGATGGGTCCAGAAGCATGTAATCCTCGGTGGAGTAGGTGTGCAGGGGTTGGAGATGCCCGAGGGTTTGCTTCTGGGTTTCTTGCAGATAGGCGATGAGCGCGCCCGCGGCGCTGATGGCCAGGGGCTTGTGCTCACAACCGAAGCCTTCCAGGCTTGAAACGCCGTAGTAGTCCAGCAACTCCTGCCGCGCGGCCTCCGTCTCAAACCGCCAGGGCTCGTAAGGGGTGACCCGATAGGCCTCCAGGCCCGGATAGCCCCCGGTATCGGGGATGAGCAGTTCGGCCGGGGCCAGACGGGCAAGCTCTTCCTGGGCGCGACGCGCGACCTCCTCCCCACGGATTTCGGTGACCGCGAACTCGCCCGTGGTGACATCCGCGTAGGCAATGCCCGCGCGTTGGCCCCCTTCGAAGATGAGCGCGGCAATGTAATTGTTGCGCCGTTCATCCAGCAACGCGGGTTCCAGCAACGTGCCGGGGGTGATGACTCGGACCACCTCTCGCTGCACCAGGCCCTTGCCCACCTCGCCTACTTGCTCACAGACCGCGACCTTGTATCCCGCGCGGATGAGCTTGGCGATGTAGGTTTCGGCCGAATGCCAGGGCACCCCGGCAAGGGGCACCCGCTGCCCCTTGCTCACGGGCCGACTGGTCAGGGTGACGTCGCACACCTCGGCCACGATCTTGGCATCGTCGTCAAAGGTCTCGTAGAAATCCCCTAGCCGGAAGAAAAGGATCGCGTCGGGATATTGTTTTTTAATCTGGAGATATTGTTTGCGCATGGGGGTAGACATGGCCTCGATTGTAGCCAAACTCCCGCCTCATGCCAAATCTCATCCCTTCACATGCCCGGCCACAGCCAAGGCCATAGGAGCCAGAGGAATTCATGGAACCAGAGAATCATGATGCCCCAAACCAGAAGCCCCGCGCCCGCGGCCACCGCGAGCTGCCATGGGGCATCCCAGCGCAGCATCCGGGCCACCCCCAGCGCCAGGAAGAGGAACATGAAGGCCAGCAAAATCCAGCCGATGGAAAACATGCCCAGGAAACTCACAATCCAGAACATGACCGCGGCCAGGAAGAACCACCGGGCCTGAGGACGCAGAAACCCCACCAGGCCCATGCCCAGGCCTGCCAGAAGCAGCAGCAAGAAAAGCAGGGAAATCACCATGTCATCACTCTCCAGATGGGTCGGTAATGGCCAGCCAATCGATGGCTGCGGCCAGAGTGCGGAAGTCGCCAGAGATATCCAGATAGGCATCGGACGCGGCGATCTTTTCGGCCGCGGTCCCCGGGCCCGCGGCCACGACCCCCACCAGGGCATGAGCCTGGCCCGCGATCTGTTGGGCCGAGGTTACCGCGGACCCCACGCGCTGCAAGGCCTGCACCAGGTCGGGGCTAATGAACGCCCCCGCGCCCTCGCGGGTGGCCAGGATGACGATCTGGCCCGGAGGCAGTTGGTTCAGATAGTCCACCAGCCGGGCGACTTCGTAGCTATTCGCGACTGTGTCGAACCCCTGTTTATCCACCACCCGTCCGGTTTCAGGGTCCAACAGGGTGACATTATACCCTCTGCGGCCAAAGGAAGCATCGACCTGCTCCCCCTGGTCATCGGTGAGGGTGATGTACGCCTGATCAAAGGCATGGACGGCGATATTCACCGGGCTTTGCACGCCCGTGATGCCGATCATGGCCTGATGCAATTTGTCCCGTGGGCTTTCCGCATATTGGAAAGAGAACCACAGATGATTGATGCCCGGTCGGGGGGTGATGGTCCACGCATATTCCGACCAGCCTGGGGGCAGCGCCTGCACCTCCAGGGGATGGCCATTGAGCTCCGCGGTCATGGATTGGGCCTCTGCTCCGGGCCAGGTGAAGGGCTGGGCCCGCAGGCGGAGGGTGCGAGGGTGATCATCCTCACTGCGGAAGAGAAAATGCGCGCGGGGAGCTGTGATCCAGGCGCCATCCGCGCCCCCCACATCGGGCTCATCCGGCCCCCAACCTTCGGCCCGCCACAGGTCTGTGGACTGCGCGCCGAAGTCCACCCGTAAAGGCAAGGGCGGGCCCGGTTCCACCTGGTAGATGCGGATGGCGCCGTCATCGATGATGGGCTCCGGGCTGTGCGGGATCAGCTCCAGGGCCAGGCGTTGGCTGGTCTGCCAGGTGTCGGCATAGGGTAAGCGTCCTGGCACCGGCGGCAGAAGCATGAGATAGCGCACGCCCCACAGGGTGATCACCTCTTGGGCCTGGGCTCGGGCCGCGGCCAGCAGGGCATCATCTACAGGATGCCCACTTTCGGCCTGGACCAGGGCCTGGACCAGGGGAAGCCGGGCGAAGTATGCGAATTTGATGGGAGGATTGCGGGAGGTATTGCCCGAGATGATGGGCTTATGATGTGCGGTCATGTAATACTGGGCCTGGGTGCGCTCCACGCCCAGCACCCCAAAGCTGTTGCGCCACCCCATGGGGATGGGCCACACCGCGCCCTCGGGCGCCTGGGCCAGTTGCTGGATGGCCGGGGGGATGCGGGCGTCGGTGGTGGGCAAGGGCATGGCCGCGTGCTCGAAAAGAAGGCCGCCGGCCAGGAACAGCGTGAGCCCCCACGTTCCCACCCGCTGCCAGGAAAGCTTGGGCTCCCGGCCCGCCCATCGCTGTAAAAGCCCATACATCCCCCACGCAGCCAACATGGCCAATGCCAACATCAAAGGAATGCTCCAACGATTGGCCGTGCGGTTGCCTTTGACAAAGGGGATGTAATGCAACAGGATGAAAGGCATGGGGATGGAGGTCTTCAAGCCGTCGAAGTCATACACCCATCGCCCATGAATCTGGAGCAAAGGCCCCAAGGTGAACAGGGCAGCCCAGACCGCGGCCGCGATCCAACCCCGGTTTCGGCGCCACAGGACCCCCGCGCCGATCAACGCCAGACCCAGGGTGACATATCCCAGGAATACGGTGTTCACATCTCGAAAAGGCGCGGTGCCTTCTTGCACGGCCCGCAGCCGCGCAGGCCAGTCGGTACCCCACACTGGATGCAGCGCGGTGGGTGTGAACCACCCCACCAGGTCTGCGGAAAGTTTAAGCGCGTCGCCCCATCCCTTGAGCAGATAGCCCGCGTGGAGCATGCTTTTCACGGTTTCCCAGAAATAGGGGAAGGTCAGCCCCACCGCCACCATGCCCATCCCTATCAACGCGGCCCAGCGCCGCAGCATGGGCAAGAGCTCCCGGTCGGGATGATTCGCGGCGCGCGGGGGGAAAAGCTTCTGTCGCACCGGGCGGGCCAACAGCACGCTCAAACCCAAAAAGGCCATGAAGACCCCATACTGCATATCCACCAGCAGATTCAGCGCGGCAAAAAGCCCGGCCATCCCTGTGTTGTGCCAGGTGGGGCGCCGCATGGCCCGCAGAAGATAGAGCAGAAAGTAGGGCAAAAACATCCAGCTTTGGATATTGTAGTGCCCCAACGCCAGATAGACCATGCGATTGCTGGCAAAAGCATAGATCAACGCGGCCACCAGCCCGGCCCATCGGCGATGGTTCAAAGGAGCGATTTCCTTCCCCAGGCCATGCCCCAATCCCCACACCGCGAGCAGATACGCGCCCAGGCCCGAAAACACCATATTCAGCCCAATCAGCACGTTGGAGGCAAAAGGCCAGTTCACAGCCAGCCCCAGGGGCAGGGCCAGGATTGCGGCCATGAGGTTGTAGGAATAGAGGATGAGCTCCATGCCCAGGGGGTAGAAAATGTTCTGGCTGAAGAAGATGGCATGATGTAAGTCCAGGGCCGCGTGTTTGAACCACCACATGGACCAGATGAAGGTGTATTCGTCGTAAGCCCAGGTGTCGGACCCGGGAACCCGGGACGCGAGGAATCGGGCCACGGGCCAGGTGGCCACCACGGTCCATAGGCTCAACAGGAGCAGGAGGGGTTTAACGCGAAGACGAGACATCTTCTTCATCAGCCTCTTGTCGTAAACGGCGGGCCAGGGCTTCGGGGATGCGTCCTCCCCGGGCCAGGGTTTGCAGGATCTCTTCCGGTTGTAGGGGAGGGAATTGGGGCTGGGGTGGAGGCGTGGGGGAAGG
>JALWZT010000179.1 GCA_027002405.1 Anaerolineae bacterium
GCAGCCCTTGACAGGGCTGGCTGACGGATAGACTGGGCTATGGGTGACGGCGCCGTCCTATCCACCTTATCTCTTTATGGTAAAGTTCTTCATCCCTTCAATATAAACATATTTCAGGACTTGACACCGTGAACACTGATTACTGATAACTGATCACTGATTACTTCTGCTCGCGCCTAACCTCGGCCTAACAATCCTCAATCCTAATCCTGATCCTATTTACGGAACAGTCCAACCAATCATCTGGAGGTTTCCTTGTCATATGGCTTCTCCCAATCAAAAGCAGGTATACGATGAGCAATTGTATAAAATCCGGCATTCGGCCGCGCATATCATGGCCCAGGCCGTGTTGGAACGCTTCCCCGAAGCCAAACTGGCCATTGGCCCGCCTATCAAAGATGGTTTCTATTATGACTTCGATTTAGGCCGGGATGAGGAAGGTAAACTGAAGACCTTCTCGCCCGAAGACCTCGAGGCCATCGAAAAACGGATGCGCCAGATCATCGCCGGTCGCTACCCCTTTGAGCGCCGCGTGGTCTCCGCCGCCGAGGCCCGAGAGCTGTTCAAAGATCAACCCTATAAACTGGAACTCATCGAGGGCCTGGAAAAAGGCGGGACCGACGAGCATGGCGAGCCCATCGAAGGCCCGGCAGAGATTTCCATCTACAAACATGATGGCTTTATCGACCTGTGTCGCGGCCCCCATGTGGAACACACGGGCCAGGTCCCCGCGGACGCATTTAAGCTGCTCCATGTGGCGGGCGCGTACTGGCGCGGGGACGAAAATCGCCCCATGCTTCAACGCATCTATGGCACGGCCTGGAAGAACAAGAAGCAGCTCAAGGCTTACCTCAACCGCCTGGAGGAAGCCAAAAAGCGGGACCATCGCAAGCTAGGGCGTGAGCTCGACCTGTTCAGCACCAACCACGAGATGGTGGGGGGTGGCCTCATCCTGTGGCATCCCAAAGGCGGTTTGATCCGCTACCTGATGGAAGAGCACGCTAAAAAGATGCATCTGGAAGGAGGATATGAGTTCGTTTACACCCCTCACATCGGGCGTTCTGTGCTGTGGGAAACCAGCGGTCACCTGGATTTCTACAAGGAAAACATGTACGCGCCCATTGAGATTGATGGGCAGGAGTATTACCTCAAGCCCATGAATTGCCCCTTCCATGTGCAGATTTACAAGAGTCGAGTCCGTTCCTATCGAGACCTGCCCATTCGCATGGCGGAATGGGGGACGGTGTACCGGTATGAACGTTCGGGCGTGCTGCATGGCCTTACTCGGGTGCGGGGCTTTACCCAGGATGATGCCCATCTTTTCTGCGCGCCCGAGCAGATGCCCCAGGAAATTGACCGGGTTTTGAACTTCAGCATTCGGCTGTTGCAGGACTTTGGTTTTCAGGATTTTCAGTTGTATCTCAGCACCCGGCCCGAAAAGCGGGTGGGCGAGGAAGCCAAATGGGATGCAGCCGAAGACGCTTTGTTGGAGGCCTTGAAGCGCAGCGGGCATCCCTACGACATCCACGAAGGGGATGGCGCGTTCTATGGCCCCAAGATCGACATTTACGTCACCGATGCCCTGGAGCGGCCCTGGCAGCTTAGCACCATTCAGTTCGATTTCAACCTGCCCGAACGGTTTGATCTGACCTACATTGGCTCGGATGGCCAGGCCCACCGGCCCTACATGATCCACCGGGCTTTGATGGGCAGCATGGAACGGTTCTTCGGGGTCCTCATCGAGCATTATGGCGGCAATTTCCCGGTATGGCTGGCCCCGGTGCAGGTCAAAATCATCCCCATTACCGACGCGCAAAAGGATTACGCGTTCGCGGTGGCCGAACAGCTCCGAAACGCGGGCCTGCGGGTGGAGGTGGATGATAGCGACAGCCGCATGAATGCCAAGATCCGCAACGCCCAGTTGGAGAAGATCCCCTACATGCTGGTCCTGGGCGCGAAGGAATTGGACGCGAACCAGGTGAACGTGCGTCTGCGCAATGGCCAGCGCCTGGGCGCGATGGCCGTGGAGGACTTCCTGGCCCTGGTGCAAGAGGCCCTGGAGAAAAAGATCGCGATTTAGGCCCGCCGATGCAGCCGCCCCGAGCGGCGGCTTGCTGATACCGAGGAAAACGCCTCGCGGCCAGGCTGGCGGGCCGTGAAACGTGATGCGTGATGCGTAAGGCTCTCGCGTGTCATGCATCACGCCCGTTGTCGTCTCGCTCAACGTAGGCCTGGCGATCCGCAATCCTAATCCTGATCCGAATCCTATTTACAAAGCCCGCCCGGCGATGAAGTCGCCGGGCTATAAAACGGCGCCGGATGATGAACGTTTACAAAACAATCTGGTAATAGAATGAGGCCTATGACCCGTTTAATTTGTAAAACTCCATAATCCGGCTAAGCCCCGCAGGGGCGCTGTTTCTAGCCTCGGCTCTACTGAACACTGGATGACTGATTTCTGCCCCCTACGGAAAGGTTACTTACCGCAGAGAGCGCAGAGAACGTAGAGTCAACTGAACACTGAACACTGATTACTCCTGCTCGCGCCTAACCTCGGCCCAACAATCCTCAATCCTAATCCTAATCCTAATCCTGATCCTAATCCTAATCCTAATCCTAATCCTAATCCTGATCCTATTTACGGAACTCCCATGCCCCAACGAGAAACCATTGGTTACTTCCCCGAAAAGATCCATCCTCACGCTTTCGTAGCGCCTACGGCTACGGTCATCGGTGATGTGCGCCTGGAGGCCGATGCCAGCGTCTGGTTTGGCGCGGTGTTGCGCGGGGATGTGGATCGCATTGTCCTGGGCGAAGGCAGTAACGTGCAGGATAATGCCGTGCTTCACTGCGATCCGGGGTATCCGACCCTGATCGGAAAAAACGTCACCATCGGGCATGCCGCGGTGGTGCATGGATGCATTGTGGAAGATAATGCGCTCATCGGGATTCATGCCACGGTGCTCAGCGGCGCCCGCATTGGCGAGGGCGCCATGATCGCGGCCGGAGCCCTGGTGCCGCCGGGCGCAGTGATCCCGCCCCGCACCCTTTACAAAGGTGTGCCCGCGCGCTTCGCCCGCCCCTTGCGCCCCAAGGACCTGGAAGCCATGTTGGAAAACGCGCGGCGATACCAGGAACGGGCCCGGCGTTATCGGGCCTTCTTTGCCAATACGTCCTCGAATCCCTAACCTATTTCTCCCTTTCAACGTGACTCTCCGTCCCAAATTACGCCCTCTCCCTGTCCAGCGCATCTGGCATCAAGGCGCGCCCGCGCTTCTCATCCAGGACCCTTTCCAACTGGCCCAGGGGCAATACATCATTCTGCCCCAGGTGTATGGCCCGGTGCTTTATTTTCTGGATGGAGAGCACACCCTGGATGAAGTGCGTCAGGACTTGTGGCGGCGGTTCGGCATGCGGGTGGAGGACGGCGCGTTGGAAGCCCTGGTGGATGTGCTGGATCAGCTCTATTTTTTGGAAAACCCGCGCTTTCATCAGGCTTACGCCCGGGCCCGGGACCATTACTATCAGCTCCCCCATCGCCCGCTTCTTTTGGCGGACCAAGGGTATCCCGCGGACCCGGACGCGCTTCGTCGCCAGTTTGATGCTTATCTCCAGGCTGTGGGCCCGGTGAGCCCCATGCCTGCCACCGGCCGGTTGGTCTTCAGCCCGCATATCGATTATCCCCGCGGGCATCAGGTCTACGCCCGTACCTGGAAACGAGCCGCGGCCATGGCCCAGGCCGCAGAGTTGGTGATCATCCTGGGCACCGATCATTACGGCGGTCACAACCCGGTGACCCTCACCCGGCAGAGTTACGCGACCCCTTACGGCATCTTGCCCACGGACCCATGGTTGGTAGACCGGCTGGCCCGGGCCGTGGGGGAGGACATCGCGTTTGCGGGCGAGCTCTACCACCTGGGCGAACACTCCCTGGAATTGGTGCTGGTATGGCTGCACCACATGCGCGCAGGTCAGGCCGTGCCCGTGGTCCCCATCCTGGTGGGCTCCCTGCTCCCCTTCCTGGATGCTTCCTACAAGCCTGCTCAAGACCCCGTGCTGGCCCGGTTCCTGACCGAGCTACGGGCCATCTTGCAGGAGCGCCCCCGCACGTTGGTGGTGGCTTCCGGCGACCTGGCCCACGTGGGACCGGCCTTTGACGGCGCGCCCGTGGACGCGACCAAGCGGGACCAGATTCAACGGCTTGATGAAGAGATGCTGGCGCACCTGGCCGCGGGGGACCCCGAGGGCTTTTGGCAGGTTATTTGCCGGGTGCGGGACGAGAACAATGTCTGTGGTGTGGCGCCGTTCTACCTCAGCCTCCAAGCGGTCGGGCCTGTCGAGGGCCAACGCGCGGGGTACGCGGTGTGCCCCGCGGATGAGGAAAACACCTCGGTGGTGACCATTGGCGGCCTGGTGTTCGGTTGAACTTTCAAAAGATGAAACCAAATCGTCCGTTATTTCATCGTAACTACCGGAGGACCTGGCCGAAGCGTCGCAAAGACCGCTGCAAGTGGCAGGTGGCAGGTAGCAAGTGGCAGGTAGCAGGTGGCAAAATGGAACGCAGATTTGCGCAGATGATTTTTATTTTGATTCTATCTGCGTGAATCTGCCTCTATCAGCGTTCATCTGCGTCCTCTATTTTCAAAGCAGTCATCACGAACGGCAGTTCGTCGATACCAAGGAAAAGATCTCGCGGCCAAGTTGGCGCGGGAAGCCGAGCACGTGATGCGTAATGCGTGATGCGTAAGGCTCTCACGTTTTACGTTTCACGCATCACGCCCGTTGCCGCCTTGCCAACGTCGGCCTGGCGATTCCTCAGCAACCAGCGATCATTCTATTTTCATAGCAGGCGCCACGAACGACTATTCGTCGATACCGATGAAAACGCCTCGCGGCCACGTTGGCGGGCCGTGAAACGTGATGCGTGATGCGTAAGGTTCTCACGTTTCACGTTTTCATGCATCACGCCCGTTGTCGTCTCGCTCAACGTAGGCCTGGCGATCTTAATCCTAATCCTGATCCGAATCCTATTTACATAGCAGGTACAAACTATGACCGAGAAAACCCCAGAAGAAACCCCGGAAATCCAGCAAGAAGAAGCGCTCATAGGAGAGGAGGAAATTCCCGTGGTGACCACCGAAGCTCCAGAGGTGGTGCCGCAGGAAGAAGCTGTCGCGGAAGAACCGGCTCCCGAAGAAGAGCCTGCACCGGAACAGAGCCCGGAAATGGCCGCGCTCATCCAAAAGCTGGAAGAGACCCATCAGGCTTTGGATGCAGCCCGGGCCGAGGCCGAAGCCGCGCGGCAGGCTCAGGCCGAAGCCGAAGACCGCTGGCTGCGGGCCCAGGCCGAATTGCAGAACTTCCGCCGGCGCAAAGAACGGGAGGTCGCGGAACGCATCGCCCTGGCCAACGAGCAGCTCATCCTGGAGCTTTTGCCTGTATTGGATGACTTCGAACGGGCCTTTGAAGCCATTCCCGCGGAAGCGCGCGAGAGCCATGCCGCCTGGATCGAAGGCTTCGAGCTCATCTACCGTAAGCTGCAAAAAATCCTGGAAAGTCAGGGCGTGGAAGTCATTGAGGCCACGGGGGAATTCAACCCCGAAGTCCACGAAGCGGTGACCACCGCGGCCAGCGATGAGGTGGAAAGCGGCCACATCATCACCGAATACCGAAAGGGCTATAAGCTTAAGGATAAAGTCATTCGGGCCAGCCTGGTAAGCGTGGCCGAGTAAGGGCCCAAATAGGATTTGCTCATTTCCAGGAAATTGTCTACAATGCCCGCGTCATGACGTCGCAAGCTGCTTCCCGGCCCTTCATGGGGCTGAAATTGCAACCGCGGCAAGGGGTTGCCGCAGGGCTCGTTGCGGGCGCAGGCATGCTTCTTGCGTGGCTGGGTGCCATGAGCCTGTGGGGGCCCGGTCCGCGCGCGCTGCTGACAGGCATGGGCCAGGTCCTTTTGCCCACGGCTGACTCGGCTTCGCAAATGGTGGCCGGAGCCTTTATCCATTTCCTGCTGGCCATAGGCGTGGGCGTGCTTTACGCGGCTTCATTGGATCGACTCAACGCCCGGGATACCCTGGTGGTCTCCATCTTTTATGGATTCACCCTGTGGGTGGTCAGCGTCCTTATCCTGCGCCATTGGGTCCATCTTTCGGTTTTGGAACTGAGCCGCAGTTGGTGGGGATTGTTGGTCTTCCTCATCTTTGGCGCGTTATTGGGCGTGTATGCCAATCTGTTTGGTCTTTCTGCTGAAGAGGAGTCATAGCTATGTCGGAATCCTCCGTGGATTTATGTGAACGATACCGGGTGAGGCCGGGTTCGTCGGTGGACCTGGCCGCGTGGGACCCCGCGGAGATAGGGGAATTCCGCTCCCCCAAGCAAGGCAAAAAAGCCCTGAAGCGCTATCGCAAAACCTTGCGCAAGCTTCAGGATCGCTTCTACGCCTGGAATGAAAAAGCGTTACTGGTGGTGCTTCAGGGCATGGACACCGCGGGCAAGGATGGGACCATCAAGCATGTGATGCGGGGGGTGAATCCCCAGGGCGTGCATGTGACCTCCTTTAAGGTACCCACCCCCGAAGAGCTGGCCCATGACTATCTCTGGCGTATCCATAAGGCCATTCCCAAACGGGGCATGATCGGTATCTTCAACCGTTCCCATTACGAGGATGTGTTGGTGGTGCGGGTCCATAATCTGGTGCCTCCCGAGGTGTGGTCTCGGCGCTATGACCAGATCAACGCGTTCGAAAAGCATCTCAGCGAGAATAACGTGGTCATCCTCAAGTTTTTCCTGCATATTTCCAAGGAAGAGCAGGCCCGGCGATTGCAAGCCCGGCTGGATAATCCTGAAAAGCGGTGGAAATTCAGCAAAAATGATCTGAAAGAGCGGATGCTTTGGGATGCTTATCAGGATGCGTACGCGGATGCCTTGACCCGGTGCAGCACGTCCTATGCCCCCTGGTACATCATCCCATCTGACCATAAGTGGTACCGAAACTATGTGGTGGGGCAGATCCTCACCGAGACCCTGGCCCGATTGGACCCCCACTACCCAGAACCCGAAGCGGGCCTTGATACCATCACCATTTCCTAGGATCGACGATGAACGACGACACCAAAAAATCCCGGCGGCGACGCCGTCGACCCCGGGCTTCGGCCAAGGCGAAAGCTAGAGCCAAAGCAAAAGCCAAAGTCAAGGCGCGAGAGTCCAACGTGGTCCCCCAGGAAGAAAAACCCGCGGCCAATGCCCGCCGC
Source organism: Anaerolineae bacterium (assembly GCA_027002405.1). GTDB lineage: Bacteria > Chloroflexota > Anaerolineae > J102 > J102 > M2005. Next base: position 7,254 of record JALWZT010000179.1, read on the forward strand.
GGTCGTTCTCGGCGTCGAGCATCCAAAGCCAAAGGGCGCAACAAAACCGTACCCTCCCAGCTCATGGCGCCCCAACAGCAAGAACAGCAGGTTTCTCCCATCGATGATGGCATTTTCATTTATACCTACACCCTGCGACCTCGCACCCTATTGGATGAGTACGAGGCCGGCCCCAAAATAGCAGAGCGTATGGAATTTGAATCATGAGCCCGCGGCCGCCCACAGACTACCGTCGCATGCGCCGGGGCGAAGACCGCCGTCAGTTGGCCCTGGTGGTGGGCGGGTTATTGCTGGTGGGCGGAGGGGTGATCTACCTGCTGTATGGATCATGGGCCCTGGCCACGGGATTGCTTTGTCTCATCCCGGGCGCAGGGCTCATTCTGTTTTTGTGGGGGCTGCTGAGCCTCATCGAGCGATGGGTGGGCGAATAATCACACCAGCTTTTCTCGAGCCCGAGCGCTGAGGTAGTCCATGCTCCATACCATGATCACGATGGCCCATACAGCCGCACCGGCCTTGTCGTACTGATTCAATCCTACCCACAGCCGGAATTGCTGCCCAATACCCCCACCTCCTACAAAGCCGATCACCGTGGACATGCGGATGTTGATATCCCATTGGTACAGAATGAAGGCCAGGAAGGGGGGCACCAGTTGGGGGATCACCGCGTAAACCAGGGTTTGTAATTTATTTGCGCCGGTGGCCACAATGGCTTCCACTGGCCCTGGATCGATATCTTCGATGGTCTCGGAGAAAAGCTTGCCCAGGTTGGGGATGTTGTTGAAGATGAGGGCCAGAACGCCAGCAAAAGGCCCTGCACCCACCCATGCTGCCATGATCAATACCAAAATCATGGGTTCAACGGATCGGGTGAGATTAAACCCCAGGCGGAAAAGATTGTAAATGATGCGACCTGGTAAGCTTTCGCCCATTACGTTTCGGGCCGCGAAGAAGCTCAGGGGCATGGCAATGGCCGAACTGAAGGTCGTAGCCAATAAGGCCATGAGCAGCGTTACCAAAGCCAGGTCGGCCACGGTTTTGACGGTCTTGCTGAGACGAGGTCCGCCCACGATCTCTTCCCAATGAATGCCCACATACCCTACGTGGCCTGGTGGACTTTCTGGGGTGATTTCCATCAGTGGGCTGATGCGAGTGTGAACTTGCACCATGCCTTGATCGTCGGTGGTGCAACAGTTGGATTTGACCCGTAGGAACGAACCATCGGGCATTTCCCAACGGATAGAGACCTGGGTATGGGGAGGGAGATCGTACCCGGTGATGGTCAGCGGATCGCCCACCTGCCCGCAAGCGGGCTCTAAGACCACGCGTGGGCCCGAAGAGGGAGGCGGTGGAGGTGTCATGACGCTGCATGGCACAGGCAAGGGTTGACGGATGGCGTGGGCTTCGGTAGGGCGGTCGAAGAGATCGGGAACCGCAAAGGCCTTGGCCATCCGCATCCCCGCGGGCATACCTGTGACCAATTCTGTGAAATCCACTTCGGCCACATGCCATGACCAGAAAAAAATGACCGTCAAGAGCCCGATGACGACCCCACGAATCCCCCAGGTCACCCACGGGCTGCGATCGGGCCGGGGGGGAACCCCTTCGATGAGGCGTTTGCGGATAAGACTGGACGCGTAATCCAACGCGGTCACCACAAACATGATGGCCAAAATAGCCGTGGCCATGGCCGAAAATCGGTTCAGACGGATCCATTGAATGACCAGGAACCCAATGCCCGCGTCACTGATCAAGCCGATGACCGTGGACATCCGCACATTGATATCCCAGCGATACAAGGTAAAGGAAGCGAACGCGGGGAGGATTTGGGGGACGACCGCGTAGACAATCACTTGCAGTTCATTCGCACCGGTAGCCCGCAAGGCTTCGATGGGGCCTGGATCAATGCTTTCAATGGCTTCGGAATAGAGCTTGCCCAAGGCTGCGATGGTGTGGATCATCAAGGCCAGCATGCCTCCGAAGGGCCCCAGCCCTACCCACACAGCAAAAATGATGGCCCACATCAGGGTTTCGATGGAGCGAACAATGTTGAGCGCCGTGCGTACCAGATAATACACGCCCCGGGTAACCCGGTTGTGGTACATCAGGTTCCGCGCAGCCAGGAAACTAAAGGGCAAAGCCAAGACCGCCCCCAGCACCGTGGCCAGGAAGGCCAGGGCAATGGTTTCTCCAATTTTTTCCCAGATCAATCGCAACGTTTGTGTGGGCTGAGGGTTCCCGTAGGGCTTATGTTGTTCTGCTCGGATCTGGTGTGTTTGGGTCTGCCCGGGAGGGGGTTGTTCGGAAATGGGAACAGCCAAAGGGACTATGATGGTGATTTCAAAACGGCCCTGGTCATCGGTCATAAAGGTCGCGGGCTGATGGTCTACGATGACTCGCTGGACATCCCCAATGGGGCTCACCCACCAGAGTTCTCCCTGAAAGTTGGGGAAGAACCCCTCGCCTCGAATGGTCAGTGGATCGCCGACACTGGCGCAAGGCTTATCCAGTATAAGCCGGGGATGCTCGGTGGGCTTGCGGCTGGGCTCGGGCAGAGGCTCGACACAAGGGACCAGAATAGGCGCAGAGCCCACGCGATCCTCGGTAGGATATTCAAATAGTTCGGGACGGAAGAGAGCCCGCACATAAGGGGCCATGGAACTCCAGCCCGTGACCATGCGGCGGGGCTGGACTTCGGTGGTGATAAATGCCAGGCTGTAGATAACCAGGATGGCCAGAAGGGCAGGAATAGCCATACGCGGGCGCCGACCGCGGGCCATTTGCCAGGCATCCCACACGTTCCACACCCAAATGCCCAATACCGCGGCCCAAAGCGCGGCATTGCCACGCCATAAAATCAACACCGTTAACCCCAAGATGGTGACCAGAATACCGGCCCCGCGTGCATAAAACCCCAGATACCCTTGCCCCGCACCAGGTAAAATCAAAGACAACAAGGCGGAAAGCCAAGAGGGGGGCTGTTTGGATGGAGTGGATGCGTCGGGAATATGATGCATGGGCTTTCCTCAGGGGAACTGCTTATCGAGACTCATAGCGGTTCATTTCGCCACTGACGGTGACCATCTCTGCCTCTTCGCCGTAGACTTCTTTGAATTTTTCCGGGGTAAGCTCCGAAGGGTGTCCATCAAACACCAGTTCACCATCCTTCAGCCCGATCACCCGGGTGGCGTAGCGATGGACCAGATCAAGAAAATGAAGACTGCAAATAACCGTAATGCCATCTTCTTTGTTGAGGGTTTCCAGATAGCGCAGAATAGAATGGGCAAGGACAGGATCCAGGCTGGCAACGGGTTCATCGGCCAGCATCAGTTTGGGTTCTTGCATCAAGGCCCGGGCAATGGCTACCCGTTGCTGTTGCCCGCCCGAAAGCTGATCAGCCCGCACATGGGCTTTTTCCGGAATCCCCACCCGTTCCAGATTGGCATAAGCCCGCTCGTAATCTTCTTTGGGGAAGATGTGGAACAAGCTCCAAATCGGGTGCGCATACCCCAGCCGCCCGGCCAACACATTGGTGAGCACGGTGCTGCGTTTCACCAGATTGAATTGTTGGAAGATCATGCCGATTTGGCGGCGGATGTGACGTAATTCCTGGCCCTGGGCCGCGGTGATATCCTGATCATGCCAGATCACTCGGCCCTCGGTGGGGTCGATGAGGCGATTGATACAGCGCAAAAGGGTGGACTTCCCCGAACCTGAAAGACCAATCACAGCCAGGAATTCCCCATCTTCGACTTGAAAGCTCACATTTTTCAGGGCTACGGTCCCCCCGGGAAACACCTTGGTCAGGTTCTCGACAATGAGCATGAATGCCTCCACAGAAAGGGGTGGGCGATAGGAGCCGCCGCCCGCTATCGCCCACGATGTGCCAGACCAATGACCTATTTCGCGAGTTCTTCGATGTTGATACCTGCCTTGCTGAGTTCCGCGCGGAATGCGTCGTAGAAGCTGTCATCCGCGGGCTCCAGGCCTTCGATAGAATAAAGCTCGTTGAGCGCTTGCTTGCCTTCTTCGGTCTTGGCGATATCCAGCAAGGCATTGACGATTTTATCGCGCGTGTCTTTCGGGAAGTCCTTGATGAATGAGACGTTGTCATTGGGGATTTCTGAGGTCGTTGCCAGCACCACCACCTTTTCTTTTACATCGGGGATATCCTTTTCCACCGAGCTGCGTGCGTCCACGTAGGTGGCGCCGGCATCGCATTCACCGTTGTAAACCTGGGTCACCACGTTGTTGTGAGAGCCCGCTTCAATGGTCTTGGCAAAGTCTTTATCGGGGTCGATGCCATTGGCCTTGAGCATAATGCGGGGGACAATGTACCCGGATGTGGAGTTGGGGTCCACCCAGCACATGACTTTTCCTTTCAAGTCTTGCAAGGATTGGATGCCGCTATCTGCGCGTACGATAATTTGACCTTTGTAGGATGTGGAGCCGTAGCGCACGGTGACCAGGGCTACCTCCACGCCATATTTTTCATGGGCTAGCACATAGTTGAAGGTATTCAACCAGCCGATGTGGGCTTTGCCCGCGCCCATGGCTTCGCGAACCGCGGCGTAATCGGTTCCCACATTGGCATCAATGACAAGCCCGGTCCGATCTTGAATCATTTGGGCCAATTTGTCCCCGCTGGCGATGATCTCTTGGGTATCCCCTGAAGGAACAAAGGACATGACAATGGGGTTATCCTTGGTGCCCAACTTGGCCTGGCCGCCGCATCCTGCTAATGCCAAAGCCAAAATGATCCCAAAGGTGAAGAGAAGCAGCCATTGCTTTCTCATGGTACATATCCTCCTTTTGATAGCGTTTTGACAAAGGATGTCAACAGAATCTGTCTTGAGCCTGCCTTGGGCGAAGCGAAGAAGCCCACGAAAGGCCGGGCGAAGAACCCGCCAAGGAGCCATCCAGGGACCCTGGGTTAAGGAGATGACTCCTGGTGAGCAAGGGAAAGGATTGGATGAGGGGTTGGATGAAGCTTGTTGGGGGTTGTGCCATGGCGCCTCCTATGTGCTGGGGGAAGATGATGGGGTGTGTAAGGTAAATGACACAATCTATCATACACCGAACGAGCGAATTTGTGAAGAGGAGGGTTCTGGGCTCTGCGAACATTCAAGTTGTATAATGGAGGGAGAACGGTCGCCATGAGCGAGAGTTCACCCCATCACGATGAAAATAGGACACAGTTTGCAGGTTTGCAAGTGGCAAGTGGAGAGAACGCAGATTGCGCAGATGCAACGCAGATTCCCACTGATTACGGATCACTGGAGGCACTGCAAAAAGGTTTTTCAACACGGAGACACGGAGGACACAGAGAAAAATAAAGGGGGTTCACGGAGAAAATCCTCTCCAAACCTTATCTTTTTTCCTCTCCGTGCTCTCCGTGCTCTCTGTGTCTGCGTGGTTAGGTTTTTTCAGGCAATCCATCACTGATAACTGATTACTCTATTCCGGCTGCTTCTCTGTTTTCGTTGCTTTTGGAGGTGTTTTATGCGAGCTATGGTATTACACGAACCCAAAGATATCACCCAAAATCCCCTGGTTCTGGAGGATGTCCCCATGCCCGAGCCCGGGCCGGGCCAGATTCGCATCAAAGTCACCGCGTGCGGGGTGTGTCACACCGATCTGCACACGGTGGAGGGGGATTTGCCCCTGCCCAAATTACCCCTGATCCCCGGCCATGAAGTGGTGGGGGTGGTGGATAAGCTTGGCGAAGGGGTGACGCAGTTTCAGGTAGGGGAGAAGGCCGGCGCGGTGTGGCTGTATCGTACCTGTGGCGAATGCCGGTATTGCCGCTCGGGCCGGGAGAATCTGTGCGAGAACGCTTTGTTTACCGGGTATCATGTGGATGGCGGGTACGCAGAATACATGGTGGTGGATGAGGCCTTTGCTTATCATTTGCCGAGCAATTTGCCTGATCCCGAGATTGCGCCCCTGATGTGTGGTGGGGTGATCGGTTACCGGGCCTTTCGGCTTTCGGAGGCCAAGCCAGGGGATGTGCTGGGGTTGTATGGGTTTGGCAATTCCGCACACATCACCATTCAAGTGGCCCGCCATCTGGGGATTCGGGTTTTTGTGTTCACCCGTAGCCCGGGACATCAGGAGCACGCGTGGGAGCTGGGCGCGGAATGGGTCGGCCAGGCCCAGGATATCCCGCCCGAAGGGCTGGACGCGGCCATTATCTTTGCTCCCGCGGGGCCCCTGGTCCCCGAAGCTTTGCGGGTTCTGAATCGTGGGGGCACGGTGGCTTTGGCTGGTATCTATATGACGCCTATCCCCACCATGGATTATAACCTGCTCTATTTTGAACACACCCTGCGTAGTGTGGCCAACAGCACCCGGCAGGATGCGGTGGAGCTCCTGAAGCTGGCTGAGGAGATCCCCATCCGTACCACGGTCACCACGTTCCCCTTAGAAGAAGCCAACCAGGTGCTGCGGGCCATGAAGGAAAGTAAGTTCAAAGGCGATGGTGTGCTGCTGCCCGGTTAAATCACGCCGGCATATTTCCCCGCGGCCTCGAACACATCCAGCGCGAAGTCGATATCCTCTGGGGTGTGAGCGGCCGTGACATTGGCGCGCAGGCGACTTTTGCCCGGTGGCACCGCAGGAGGCAGCACGGGCAAGACAAAGACCTTGTGCTCCTGGCAATACTTGGTCATGAGGAAGGCTTTTTCCTCATCGTAGGTCATAATGGGGACGATGGGGGTGACACTCACCCCGGTATCGAATCCCCGTGCCTTGAGCCCACCGATGAAGTGCTCCACATTGCGGCGCAGGATGCGGTTACGTTCCACCCCCTCCTGTTCGATGACTTCGAAACCAGCCTTGCACGCGGCCGCGACCGCGGGGGGCAAAGCCGCAGAAAAGATGAAAGCCCGGGCCGCGTGTTTGAGGAAGGTGATGAGCTCCTGATCCCCGGTGATGTAACCGCCCACGCCGGGGATGGTTTTGCTCAGGGTCCCCATCTTCACGTCGATAACGCCGGGCATGCCGAAGTGTTCTTCAATGCCATGGCCGGTATCCCCCAATACGCCCAGACTATGGGCTTCGTCGATCATAAGCCGGGCATTGTACTTGCGGCAGAGCTCCACTGCATCGGGGAGGGGGAAGATATCCCCATCCATGCTAAAGACCGCATCGGCCACCACCAGCTTGCCCGCGCTTTCGGGGGCCTGTTTCAGCCGACGTTCCAGATCGGCCATATCATTGTGGCGGAAGCGGACAAAATGCCCCCGGGCCAGGGTGCACCCATCCACGATGCTGGCATGGTTCCACTTGTCGGAAATCACCCAATCGCCTTTGCCCACCAGGGTGGAGATGGTGGCCAGGTTGGTGACGTAGCCGCTGGAAAAGACAATGGCATCGTCGCGACCGTGGAAGCGGGCGATGGTTTTTTCCAGCTCCAGGTGCAGGTCCAGGGTGCCTCCCAACAGGCGTACGCCATGGGTGCCCGTGCCATAGCGGTCAATGGCTTCCTTGGCCGCCTGGTCGATGTAGGGGTGTTTAAGAAGCCCCAGATAGCTGTAGGTGGCAAACATCAATTTGCGCCCTTCTTCGGTGATCACCCAGGCGCCGTCGATCTCCTGTACGGCTTGCTGATAGTAATAAGCGTTTTTGCTCTTGGCGTCTTCGACGCGAGAGACCATGGCATCAATGCGCCATTGCAGGCCGTCTCGGGGTTTGGCTGGGGGTTGATTCAACATAGAAGGTCACTCCTGCTTTGAAAATAGGATTCGGATCAGGATTAGGATTAGGATTAAGATCGCCAAGCCGACGTTGGGCGAGACGGCAAGGGGCGTGATGCGTGAAAACGTGAAACGTGAGAACCTTACGCATCACGCATCACGTTTCACGGCCCGCCAGCCTGGCCGCGAGGCGTTTCCATTCCTGGAGTCTGGCGAAACTTATTTCGGTCGCTTTTCACGCCATTTTTCGACACGAATTAAACGAATTTGGCGAATTTTTCTTATTCTTTATTCGTGAAATTCGCGTTCATTCGTGTCAAGATCAAAAAACGCCAGTGTCCAGTTCATTCGTATCGGCGAGATGCTGTTCGTGGTGCCTGATCAGGCTGTTTCGTGGGGTTCGACGGCAGGGGTTTGGGCCTGTTTTTTCCGCCGCCAGTCTTTGAGCTTACGGTAGGAATGTTTGCTTTTTTTCAGTGCCAGGCGCACCCCTTCGCGGCTGATGCTTTCCACCCAGCCTTCCAGGGTGGCAACCTTGACCAGGAGATCCAGGGTCCAGCCGGTATCGGCCCAGCCGAAATCTCGGGGCTCCCGTTCCCGCATCACCGCGGCGAGCTTATCCCCTAAGGAAGGAGAGATGGTAACCGGACGCCCGGGAGAGCTTCCTCGGACCAGAGCATCCATGCCGTGTTCGTTGAATGCTTTGATGCGGGCACGGACGGTGGCCGCCGAGATGCCCAGGGTATCCGCGATCTTGGGGACGCCAATGCCCCGGGAGGAAAGAAGGATGATTTGGGCCCAGCGGGCCTGGATCCTGTCTTCTCCATGGGCCAGAGCCTGAAGCGCTTTGCGTTCTTGCTCCGTAAGGGGGCGAACATAGAGGGCCATGATGGCGGGCATTGTATCTTAAATCGTTCAAAAATGCAAATTCTTTTTTTGAAAGTGAAAGTTCTTTTTTTGACGCGAGGTCTCATGCTCGATCACGTCAACCATCTAAAATACCCCAACTGCCCCGGGCTTTTGTGCAAGGCTAAAATTGGATTACAATATAAACGTTGGATACACTGCAAAAAGGTTTTTCAACACGGAGACACGGAGGACACAGAGAAAAATAAGGGGGTTCACGGAGAAAAAATTCTCTCCAAACCTTATCTTTTTCTTCTCCGTGCTCTCTGTGTCTCCGTGGTTAAGGTTTTTTAAGAAGTCCAACGTCATGTCCACCCTACTCGCTGCATCCGTGGCTATTCTTGAAGATGACCGCATTCTGCTCATTCAGCGGGAGGATTTTCGCGTGTGGGGCCTGCCGGGCGGCGATGTGGACCCGGGCGAGAGCCTGGCCCAGGCTGCGGTGCGCGAGGCCCAGGAAGAAACAGGCCTGCTGGTGGCACCCACACGGTTGGTGGGGATGTACTCCCTGGTGGGGAATGCGCACACCCTGGTGACTGCGCTCTTCGCGGCCCGGCCTGTGGGCGGCGTCCTGCGTCCTGATCCGCGCGAAATCGCGGCCATCGGCTGGTTTGCGGGCGACGCCCTGCCCGATGATCTCATGTGGTGGCATCGTCAGCGCATTGCGGACGCGCTGGCCGGGGTGACGGGGGCCGTGTGGCGGCAGGAGGGCGGCTGGCCCTTCCCGCCCGGCTTTACCCGCCGCGATCTTTATGCAGCTCGAGACGCCTCAGGCCTATCCCGGGCCGAGGCTTTCCGCCAGCTCTTCCCAGACCCAGGTCCCGATGCAGCGATTCAGGAAACGCCAGGTGTGGTTATCTCAGACTAGATTCGTTCCCGCTCTTCCTCCAGCCCTACCAGCAGTTCGGCCAATGAGACCCCTTCCTCATCCATGATGTTGCTGAATGCCTTGCCCAGTTTGGGAATTGCGGGTTGTCGAGGGCTCAGTACCAGGATATCCCCGATTTGAACGAGCGTTAACGCATCGCCCGGCTCCAAAGCCAGGCGATTTCGAATCTTTTGGGGAAGGGTCAACTGGCCGCGTTCTCGCAGGCGGATCATGTAGGTCTGCATAGGAATTATCTCTGTGAAAATTGAATTTTCTGATATTTCAATTTTACCAATTCTCGTCTCCTTTGTCCAGCGCTGAATGACCGGAGTCTGGCGAAGATGAGGTGACAGATGGTAGGTGGAGGGAATGCTGAGTCCTACTATGACTGATGACTGACCACTGATTACTGCTTTCAAGGCAGTTGCCATCCCGCCATCTCTGTTGTACACTTAACGTATTCAATCCCTTCATTCCCCCACCCTGTTCTATGGATTGTTCCCTATGTCACGGCTTCGTCGGGGCGTCTTGTGGACGCTTGTCTTTTTGAGTTTGGCTCTTATCCCCGCGTTTTGGGCCCATGCGACTTCCCCCTCGCCTGCCCGCCCTGATGGGCAAACGTGTGTGAGCTTACTGGTGAATGGCGACATGGAGGGAAGCGCGGGGTGGACCTTTGGGGATACCCCGGTGCGAGGACGCTACGTCACCGATCGTTATTATAGCCCCTATCGCAGTGCCTTGTTGGGCATTATCACCGGGCCGAATCAGAAGAGCTATTCATCGATGCAACAAGTGGTGGCCGTGCCCTATGCCAGTCTGGTGCGACTGCGAGCCCATGTGTATCCCGTGAGTGTGCCTTATGATGGGAACGATGCCCAGGAATTGATTATCATGAATGCTTCGGGCCAGCCCTTGCGGCGGGTGTGGACCCTGGTGAGCAATGCTCAGGCCTGGCAGACCATTGAGATCGATTTAAGTGAATTTCGGGGCATGACCATTGGCATCTATTTCAACGTGTACAATGACGGCAAAGGGGGCGTGACAGCCATGTATGTGGATGATGTGGTGCTGGAAGCCTGTACGGACGTGACCCCCATGCCGACGCCCACCCCCACGCCTTCGGTACCTACGGCGACGCCCACGCTTACGCCCATCATTGTCACCGCCACGCCCACCCTCATCGTGGTGACCAACACCCCCACATCCACGCCCACGCCTTACTTTGTCACGGCGACGCCCACACCGATAGTGGTCACCAATACGCCCACACCGACGCCCACTTCTTACTTTGTCACCGCCACGCCCACCCCCATGGTGGTGACCAATACGCCCACACCGACGCTGAGTCCCGCCTCCACCCTATCCCCCTCCCCCACGCCCATACCGCCTGGCATCGTATGTTACGAGGCGCTGCACAACGGCGGGTTTGAAAGCGGCGAGGGGTGGCGCTTTGGCCATACCCGGCTGCGAGGGCATTACACATACACAGGGGCTTATGCAGGCCGTGCCGCGTTGTTGGGCGCGCCTGATCCTGCCCAGGCGGGGATTCGATCCTATTCCTCTATCAGCCAACAAGTTTACCTGCCTCCAGACACCCAGCGGGCCACGCTCACCTTCCGTTATCGTCCCTTTTCCGATGGGGACCCTGGCGATTATCAGGAATTGGTGCTTTTGAAGGCCCGCACCTACCGCACGTTGAAAATTTTGTGGCGGGTCAATGAAAACGCGGCGGAATGGCGTCTGGGCCAGTTTGACCTCACCCGCTATAGTGGGCGGACCATTGTGGTTTATTTCAATGTGTACAACGACGGTAACGATGGGCGGGCTGCCATGTGGTTGGATGAAGTTTCCCTGCAAATATGCCGTTACCCCACCCCGACTCCCTTTCCGGCTGCACCTCCCCTGCCGCCCTCGCCCCTTCCT
>JALWZT010000180.1 GCA_027002405.1 Anaerolineae bacterium
GTATTGCGTATTGCGTAACGACTGGACGGAATACGGAATACGCAATACGAACCTTTGCCGTCTCGCCCAACGTGGGTCTGGCGATCTTAATCCTAATCCTGATCCGAATCCTATTTACAAAGCAGGACGGCCCGAAAGCCGCCCTTCCATAGAGTCATTCCATGGGAAAACCAAAGGTATGGGGACGAAAGCTAGCGCATCTTGAAAGCAGCGATCAGGCTGACAATCCCCCCTGCCAGGGCAAAAGCACCGAAAACAAAGGGCAGGGCCGTGGCCGCGATCAAGGGATTCCCCAGCAGGATGATCCCCAGGAAGATGGCCAGAGCGCCCATGATGCCAGAGCCCCAACCCGCGCCTTTGAAAGCCGCGATGAGCATGAAGATACCCATAATCATGCCCCAAATCGCGATGATGATCACATACACGGTGGGGACCACAATGGTGGCCCAAAGGGGACGACTGATCACCAAAAGGCCGGCAATGATACCCAGGGCACCCGAGAAGAGCTTCCACCCCCATGCCGTGCGATCCTGGAACATGTGCACCAGGGTGATGATACCGGTCACGAGCCAGTAGATGCCCAAGACAAAGACAAAGGCCGTTAACGTACTGAGGGGATAAACCAGGAACAACACCCCGACGATAATGGAAAGGATGCCGTATAGGAGGACAATCCACCAGGCAGAATTGGAATCATACGGTACGGTTGTCATGAGTACATCCATCCTTTTAAGTTGGTTATGGGAAGAAAGGGTATGAAGATGACGTCAAGTTGCTCCAACGTTAAGCAGGGATGATTATAAAGGAAGGCATTCGCCTTGTCAAGAAGGCCTGCGAGGAGGGGGTCCCAGAAGCTTGGTGCCTGCCACGCCCGCCCAGCCATAAAATCGCTGGGCTACAGAACAGCCACCATGAGCGAGGGCTCTCCACATAAAACGACGAAAATGGGGACGTAAATTGACGCAGATACAGCGCAGATTCCCATTGATTACTGATAACTGATGACTGAGTACTTTGATCAAAGCAGGCTCCATAAGTTGGCGCTGTGAAGAGAGCCAATCCCCTTATTTCAAAATTTGACATCCAGCCAGGACTTGAGTATAATCCCTGCCAACTTCAAAACATTTCGTCCTCTCCATCTCATCCCTATTCCATCCCTTATGTTCTTCGGCATCAGCCTGCTTGTCCTTATCATTATTGTGCTCCTCGTCCTTATTAGCGGCCAGGAGCCGATCCCGGTTGGACAAGAGGCGGATGCCCGACAACGAGGACGTTAGTCAGGTTCCACCCCAGGCACAGCAGAGGCCCTCTTCCAACCGGGAGAGGGCTTTTTTAATTGTCAATGGCTAATTGTCAATGGTCAATTGTCAATGACATTGGACATTGGACATCGGACATCGGACATCGGACATCGGACAACCAAAACCAGGCAACGAGGCCTTCAGCAACCGTCGCAGTCTGGCGGGACGTTGAAGGCCTTTCTCCTTATTTCACCCTTTCCCCACCCAGGAGAAGATTATGAAGCGAACAGGCGCACAGATCGTTTGGGAAGTGTTGACCCGTGAGGGCGTCGACACCGTTTTCGGACACCCTGGCGGTGCCATCCTGCCCGTCTACGACGCCATGCCCGCTTATCCGGTCCGACACATCCTGGCCCGCCACGAACAAGCCGCGGGACACATGGCCGACGGCTATGCCCGGGTTTCGGGTAGGGTCGGGGTAGTCACAGTGACATCGGGCCCGGCCGCCACCAACCTGGTCACCGCCCTGGCCACTGCCATGATGGACTCGATCCCGATCCTGGCCATCACAGGACAGGTCCCCACCACCTTGCTGGGCAACGATGCCTTCCAGGAAACCGACGTCACCGGGGTGACCCAGGCCGTGACCAAACACAACTACCTGGTCACCGATATCCGTGACCTGGCCCGCGTCCTGCGCGAAGCCCTCTACATCGCCCAAAGTGGCCGCCCCGGGCCGGTTTTGGTGGATATCTGCAAGGATGTGCTCAATGATGAGACCGACTACGAATTCCCCGAAAAACTGGACCTCCCCGGCTATCGCCCCTTTGCCGGGGTGGATATGCAAGCCATCGAGGCTGCGGCCGAGTTAATCAATCAGGCTCAGCGTCCTGTCATCATCGCCGGCCATGGGGTACAAATGGCTCACGCAGAGAACGAACTGCGTCAATTGGCAGAAAAAGCCCACATCCCCGTGGCCATGACCCTGCTGGGGTTGGGGGATATCCCCGAAACTCATCCCCTGAGCCTGGGCATGTGTGGCATGCATGGTGAAGCCCGGGCCAATAAAGCTATTCAAGCCAGTGATGTCCTTATCGGGATAGGCATGCGCTTCGATGACCGGGTCACCGGCGATCTGGACGCCTTCGCACCCCATGCCAAGGTCATCCACATCGAATTGGACCCCGCAGAGATCAACAAGAACGTGCCTGCGGATGTGGGGATTCTGGCCGATGCCCGCGAAGCCCTGCAAGCCCTGCTGCCCAAGGTCCAGCCCGCCGAACACCGCGAGTGGATGGCTCAGATCGAGGAATGGAACAGGGAATCCCAAGAACGAGATATTCTGAATGCAGAAGTGGATGAGCTGATTCCTCCCATGATCATGCGAGAGCTATGGCACGTGACCCAAGGGGATGTGATTATGGTGACCGATGTGGGGCAACACCAGATGTGGGAAGCCCAATACTTCCTCCACGAGCGCCCTCGCCAATTGCTCACCAGCGGTGGCCTGGGGACCATGGGCTATGCCCTGCCCGCGGCCATTGGGGCTCATTTCGCAGCACCTGACGAAACCGTGTGGGCCGTGGTGGGGGATGGGGGATTCCAGATGACCATCCAGGAGCTGGGCACTGTCATGCAAGAAAAGGTGCCTGTGAAAATCGCGATCATCAACAACGGCTTCCTGGGCATGGTGCGGCAATGGCAGGAACTTTTCTACGAAAAAAACTACGCGGGCACCCCCATCCTAAGCCCCGATTACGTGAAACTGGCCGAGGCCTACGGGATCCCCGCCCGCTTGGTGACTTCGCAGGAGGATGTCTCGGCAGTCCTGAAAGAAGCCCATGAACATCCGGGCCCCTTCCTCATCGAATTCCAGGTGAAAGAAGAGGTCAATGTCTATCCCATGGTGGAACCGGGCGAAGCCATTGATAATCTGATCCGTCGTCGCATCGTCCAGGGGCCCAGCGGCCTCCAACCGGCATGGTGACAATCTTTAGTCTTTAATCTTAATCTTTGATCTTTGTCTCCCCCAACGATAACGCCCTTTCTGAGCCTTCTGGCAAAGGAGCTCCCATCATGACCCACGACCCCTCAACCTTCCATAAATACACCGTCGTCGCCTGGCTGGAAGACAAGCCCGGTGTTCTCAGTCGAGTACTGAGCCTCTTTCGCCGCCGCAATTTCAATATCGAAAGCCTGGCGGTGGGCCACAGCGAACGCCCGGGCGTGAGCCGTCTCACTTTCACCGTGCTGGGTGATGATCGCATGGTGGAGCAAGCCATCAAGCAGTTGGATAAGCTGGTCAATGTGCTTCGGGTGGAAGATATCACCCACAAACCCGCGGTCCGTCGCGAAATGGCCTTGATCCGAGTCAAGGTGAATGCCCAAACCCGGCCCGAGGTGATGCAACTGGTGGACATTTATCGTGCCCACATCATCGATGTGAGCATGGATTCCCTGGTCGTCCAGGCGGTGGGCAACGAGGAGCGCCTAAACAGCCTTATCGATCTCCTCTCCAACTTCCCCATCACCGAGATGGTGCGCACCGGGCCCGTGGCCATGACCCGCGGGGCCGCGGGCAAGAACGGCAACGGCAAGCATGCCCGACGTATGGCGCTCTGATGGGAATAAGTAATCAGTAAACAGTGATCAGTAATCAGTTTAACTTATCCTGAAACTTCTTTCACTTTCCCACACAAGGATCACGCAAAATGGCAACCATCTACTACGACAAAGACGCTGACCTTGCTCAAATCAAAGATCGGAAGATCGCGGTGCTTGGCTATGGCAGCCAGGGCCACGCCCATGCCCTCAACCTACGCGATAGTGGCATGGATGTGCGGGTGGGCCTGTATGAAGGCTCGCCATCCTGGGCCAAAGCCGAAGCCGAAGGCTTGCGGGTGGTGCCCACGGCCCAGGCCTGCGCCGAAGCCGACATGATCATGGTGCTCATCCCCGACACGAAGCAGGCCAAAGTCTACCAAGAAGCCATCGAGCCCAACCTGGAGCCCGGCAACACCTTGATGTTCGGCCATGGTTTCAACATCCGCTTCGGGCAGATTGTTCCGCCAGAGAATGTGGACGTGAGTATGGTGGCCCCCAAAGCGCCCGGGCATCGGGTGCGCGAACTTTATCTCGAGGGGGTGGGTACCCCGGCATTGGTCGCAGTGTATCAGGACGCCACCGGCCACGCCTGGCCCGACGTGCTGGCTTACGCCAAGGCCATTGGCTGCACCCGCGCGGGGGCGCTGAAAACCACCTTTGCCGAAGAAACCGAAACCGATCTCTTCGGTGAGCAGGCCGTCCTCTGCGGCGGCGTCAGCGAACTGGTCAAGGCCGGGTTCGAGACCCTGGTCGAGGCGGGCTACCAGCCCGAGGTCGCCTACTTCGAGGTGCTGCACGAACTCAAACTCATCGTCGACCTCTTCTACCGGGGCGGCCTCACCTACATGCGCTACAGCGTCAGCGACACCGCGGAACACGGCGATTACTACTCAGGCCGCAAGGTCATCAATGAACAATCCCGCCAAGCCATGAAGCAGATCCTGGCCGACATCCAGTCGGGCGCGTATGCCGAAGAATGGATTGAAGAAAACGCGAAAGGGCGCCCCTTCTTCAATGCCCGCCGTGCGGAAGAACGCAGCCATCCCATCGAACAGGTAGGCCGCGAGCTGCGCCGCATGATGCCTTGGCTGGACCCGGTCGAGATCGACTGAGGCGCCACGAGCGAGAGCTGGCCGATACGAACGAAAACGCCTCGCAGCAGCGTTGGCGCGGGAAGCCAATTTCGTCAAACGTCAAACGTCATGCGTCATAACCTGACGTTTCACGTTTTACGTTTGACGCCCGTTGCAGACTCGCTCAACGTTGCCCTGACGATCTCAATCCTAATCCTAATCCTAATCCTAATCCTAATCCTGATCCTAATCCAAGCAGGAGCCCCTACCATGTCCGAACCCCCTATTGATCGCGATGTCGTGCTGATTTTCGATACTACCCTGCGCGATGGCGAACAATCCCCCGGCGCCACCCTCAACGCGGATGAGAAGCTGGAGATCGCGCGCCAGCTTGCCCGGCTGGGTGTCGATATCATCGAAGCGGGATTCCCCGCGGCCTCCCCGGGCGACCTGGCCGCGGTGAAGCGCATCGCCGAGACCGTGGGCCGAGAGCCCAGAGTGGATAAATTCGGTAACCCCGCGGAACCGCCCGTCATCTGCGGCCTGGCCCGGGCCAACAAAGATGACATCGATAAAGCCTGGGAGGCCGTGCGCCCGGCCAAACACCCCCGCATCCACACCTTTTTGGCCACCTCGCCCGTGCATATGAAATACAAACTGCGCATGACCCCGGATGAGGTGGTAGAACGGGTGCGAGAGATGGTGGCCTACGCCAAGCAATACGTGGATGATGTGGAATTCAGCCCCGAGGACGCAGGCCGCAGCGACCCCGAATTCCTCTACCGGGTCTTACAAGCGGCCATCGAAGCCGGAGCCACCACCATCAACATCCCCGACACCGTGGGCTACACCACGCCCGAGGAATTCGGCAAACTCATCGCGGACATCCGCGAAAACACGCCCGGCGCCAAAGATGTGATCATCTCCGTACACACCCATAACGACCTGGGCCTGGCCACGGCCAACGCCCTGGCCGGGGTGCAGGCGGGCGCCCGGCAGGTGGAATGCACTGTCAATGGCATTGGCGAACGCGCGGGCAACACCAGCCTGGAAGAGGTGGTCATGGCCCTCTATGTGCGCCAGCAGGTCTACGAGGTGGATACCAACATCATCACCCAGGAAATCCATCGCACCTCCGACATGGTCAGCCGCTACACCGGCATGATCATTCAGCCCAACAAGGCCATTGTCGGCGCCAACGCCTTTGCCCACGAAGCCGGCATCCATCAGGACGGCATGCTCAAGCACAAACGCACCTACGAGATCATGGACGCCAGCCTCATCGGGCTCAGTCACAGCCGCCTGGTGCTGGGTAAGCATTCGGGCCGCCACGCCTTCCGCAAGCGCCTGGAGGAAATGGGCTATCGGCTGGATGACGAGGAACTGAACAAAGCCTTCAAACGCTTCAAGGAACTGGCCGACAAAAAGAAAGTCGTCTCCGACGCGGACATCGAGGCCCTGGTCGCGGATGAAGTCTATCAACCCAAAGAGACCTGGGAGCTGGTAACCGTCCAGGTCCAGACCGGCACCAATGTGATCCCCACCGCGGTGGTCACCCTGCGCAATCTGGAAACAGGAGAGGAGATCACCGAAGCAGGGTTCGGCACGGGCCCGGTGGACGCCATGTATCAGGGCATCAACCGCATCGTGGGCGCGCCCAATCGCCTGGTGGAATACCTGGTGCAAGCCATCACCGAGGGCATGGATGCCAACGGCGATGTGACCATCCGCATCGCTGTGCCCGACAGCCGTGGGTACAAATACACGCCTCAGGGGCGCCCCCGCCGTCGCATCTTCTCGGGCCGGGGGGTAGATACCGACATCGTCGTCGCCAGCGCCAAAGCCTACATGCAGGCCCTGAACAAACTCCTGGCCGCAGAACAAGGCGAAATGACAGCTTCCTTCGACGAAACCCCTGACCAAAGCGCGGTGGTAGCCATCCGTTAACCCATCCCTAATACCCCATATCCAATCTCCCCTATCCAATTGCCTCCACCATGACCCCACCCAAAACCCTGTTCGAAAAAGTCTGGGACGCGCACGTGGTCAAACAAGAGGAAGGCGCGCCCGCGATCCTCTACATCGACACCCACCTTATCCATGAGGTGACCTCACCCCAAGCCTTCAACATGCTGCGGGAGCGGGGGCTCACCGTACGTCGCCCCGACCGCACCTTTGCCACCATGGATCACGCCATCCCCACCCGCCCCGTGCCTCCCGAGCGCTGGCCCGACGCGGCTCGCATCCAGGTGGAAACCCTGCGCCGCAATTGCCAGGAATTCGGCATCACCCTGTGGGATATCGAAGGCCCGGTGCAGGGCATCGTGCACGTGGTTGGGCCAGAAATGGGCATCACCCAGCCCGGCAGCACCATCGTCTGCGGCGACAGCCACACCAGCACCCACGGCGCATTCGGGGCCCTGGCCTTTGGCATTGGCACCAGCGAGGTGGGGCATGTGCTGGCCACCCAAACCCTGCTCCAACACAAACCCAAAACCTTTGCCATCAACGTGGAAGGCGAGTTGGGGCCCGGCGTCACTGCCAAAGACATCATCCTGGCCATCATCGCTAAAAATGGCGTGGCCGGGGGGCGTGGCTACGTGTTCGAATACCGGGGTAGCGCCATCGAAAAACTGGACATGGCCGGTCGCATGACTATCTGCAACATGAGCATCGAAGGGGGCGCTCGGGCGGGCATGATCGCACCGGACGAGACCACCTTCGCCTGGCTCAAAGGCCGCCCCTATGCGCCCAGCGGCAAAGCGTGGGAAGAAGCTGTGGCCACCTGGCGCACCCTGCCCACCGACCCCGGTGCCACCTTCGACAAAGAGATGACACTGGATGCCAACACCCTGGCCCCCATGGTGACCTACGGCACCAACCCCGGCCAGGGCGCGCCTATCACCGGTCGCGTCCCCACCCGGGACGAGCTGGACGATCCCGGGCAGCGTCGCGACCTGGAAGCCGCTTTGGAATACATGGGCCTGAAAGAAGGCCAGCCTCTGGAAGGCTTACCCATCGACATAGTGTTCATTGGTTCCTGCACCAACAGCCGTATCGAAGACCTGCGCATGGCCGCTCGCATCGCCCGGGGCCGCAAAGTGGCCGATGGCGTCCAGGCCCTGGTGGTGCCCGGGTCCAAGGCGGTCAAAGCTCAGGCCGAAGCCGAGGGGCTGGACCGCATCTTCATCGAAGCGGGATTCGAATGGCGCAACGCTGGCTGTAGCATGTGTCTGGCCATGAACGACGACAAAGCCGGGCCCGGCCAATATGTGGCCAGCACCAGCAACCGCAACTTTCGCGGGCGGCAGGGCCCGGGCGCCCGCACCTTTCTCATGAGCCCCCTCATGGCCGCGGCCGCGGCCATCCACGGTCGCCTGGTGGACGTGCGGGCGATGCTATGACACCTGATCCTCTTCGGCCAACTTCAGCGTATACCAATACAGCTTCTGGCTCAACCGAAAGCCAACTTCTTCCACCAAATCATCCAGGACGGGACGAATCTCGACCAAAAGTCCCGCCCGCTTTGCTTGCAACAGGATGCCAATCACGCCGATGATGGGAATACCCATTCGCTCGGCAACTCGCCGCCCATGACGATCGTCTATCAAAAGCGCATCGGCTTTCAGTTCAAGCGCCAAAACAATGGCCTCGGATTCGCCAACATCCAATCCTGGCGTCCCCGTCATAAGTCTCTGGACGAAGGTGGAGTCAGACAGAGAAACTTGCTTGATCCAACTGGCCTCGGACAACAAATCCGAACCAGGCTTGCCGTGAACGCTGATTTCCGAGGCGACCGCAAAAGGAATGACAACCTCACCAAAAAGCTGTTGCAATAGTTCCAGGCGCTGAATCCGCCACAAAGAAATGATGACGGAGGAATCGGAAACGACAATCATTCTTTCCACAGCCCCAATGCTTTCAGCGTTCTGATGTCTTCCTCCAGATCCTCTACATCATAGTGCATTGCTATGCCACGCTTGCCCAGCACCCGCATAAAATTAGCCATGGGCAATCCCGCCAGAGTTTTGGCCACGCCCAATGAGATGAGGCCTTCCGCAAAGAGATGCACGGCCAGCTCGATCAACAACTCCTGCGGCGACAGGCCCGAGGCCCGCAATATCTTGGCTGGCACCACCACGCCCTCCTCCATGTCTTCTTTCGCGGTGACATAAACCGGGCCTGCTTCGCGCAAGATGGAAGCTCTCCCATCGAGCTGGCCCAGACGGGCTTCCAGCGCCTCGACACGGCGGGTCAGATCGGCCAACTGGTGCAAAACAGATTGTTTTGACATGACTTTCCTCCGGAATGAACGTCCTGCTTCCCCATTTTACCACCAGCGACTCCCACATTCAACCAGACTCTTTACTTCGTACGGAACAAATCCCGCAATCCTTTGTAAGTTGCCTCATTTCGTCGGGCAACCCGACCAATCAACACCAGCTTTTCATCTTCGAACACTTTGTAAATGACTCGATAATCCCCGACTCGGATTCGAAAAACGTCCTTTTCCAATTGCACAGCGCCCGGCGGATATGGATTGTTTGCCAAATCCGCCACAGCCGCGGCAATCCTGGCCACATCAGATTTTGGTATGCGTTTGAGTTGTTTACGAACGCGAGAACGTGCCGCATCAACCCGGTAAGTCATGCTTCTTCGGCCAAAATTTCCGCAACGAGGTCTTCGAAAGCAATCGCATCCCCTGATCGATACTCGATTTCCGCTTCGCGCATGGCCTGGATATCGTCTCGATCTTCGGCTATCTTCATGAGCTTGAGCAACATCCTTTCCAAGCGATCTACCCTTTCGATCAACTGGCGATACGATTCAGGCGTGATTTGAGAAGTATCGTTGGCAAGCTTTGCGTCCATGACCAACTCCTTTTTTGGATTGATCTTTATTATATCATCTTCTTTCCCCATTCCCAACTCAAATCTGATTACCCTACTGATTACTGCTCACTGATTACTGAACACTGATCATGAACCCCTTCATCACCCTCGACGCCACGGCCGTCCCTCTGCGGGCGGAAAACGTAGACACCGACCAGATCATCCCCGCCCGTTACCTCACCGCGGTGACCAAGGCGGGCATGGGCGCGGGCCTGTTCGCGGCCTGGCGCTATCTGCCCGATGGCTCCCTCAATCCCGACTTCGTCCTCAACAAACCCGAATACGCGGGCGCGCAGATCCTCATCGCGGGCAAGAACTTTGGCAGCGGCTCCAGTCGCGAGCACGCGGTGTGGGCCCTCACTGATTACGGCTTTCGAGCCGTCATCGCGCCCAGCTTTGCCGACATCTTCTACAACAACGCGCTCAAGAACGGCTTGCTGCCCATCCCCTTGCCCGAACCCACCGTAAACATGCTAATGGACCTGGTTGAGGAAGACCCCACAGCTCATATCTTCATCGACCTGCCCGCACAAACCGTCACTTTGCCCGACGGCCAGCCATATACCTTCCATATCGACCCCTACCGCAAAACATGCCTGATTCAAGGCCTGGATGATCTGGGCTATCTCCTCACCAACCTCCCCGCCATCGAAGCCTACGAAGCCGCGTGGGGAAAGTAAATAAACCCTAATCCTGATCCTAACCCTAATCCTAATCCCTAATCCCAATTCTTTAAAAGGAGTTTCAACCATGTCCCCTCAAGATCGCCAAAGCAACCAATTCTTCACTGGCAGCGATTACGAAGTCAAAGACCAGCAGCAATTCTGGAATCGCTACATGAACCCCGGCTACCAGCCCGCGATGGATGAGGATGAGGAGCCTCGTCCCCATCAAGAAAGGGACTGGGAGCACGCCCATGCTCCCCTGAACCGGGCCTTTGACCCCAACGAAATCCACTGAGCCATTTTGCCCGGTCGACACATCCACGAACTCCGAACAACGGCGTTCGGAGCGCCGGGACATCTGGATATTGAGTAGAGATTGGGCATGGATCAGTCCATGCGCCTTCCCGAATCCCCAATACCCAATATCCAATACCCAATACCCAATCATCCAATACCCCGCAACTCAATGCCATCAAAGCCGACCATCATGCCCAAAACCTATCACATCGTCCTCCTCCCCGGCGATGGCATCGGCCCCGAAGTCGTTGCCGAAACCCGCAAAACCTTAGACGCTCTTGCCCCTCTCTTTGACCTGACTTTTGACTTTTCCGAACATCTCATCGGCGGCATCGCCATCGACGAAACCGGCTCCCCCTTGCCCGATACGACGCTGGAAGCCTGCCGGCAAGCCGACGCGATCCTCCTGGGCGCAGT
Organism: Anaerolineae bacterium; assembly: GCA_027002405.1. Lineage (GTDB taxonomy): Bacteria > Chloroflexota > Anaerolineae > J102 > J102 > M2005. The sequence goes on from JALWZT010000180.1 coordinate 11,190, forward strand.
GGGTGGCCCCAAGTGGAGCGATCCCACGGCCTCTGTGCGGCCCGAACAAGGGCTGCTGGCCATCCGCAAAGGCCTGGGGCTGTATGCCAATCTACGGCCTGTCAAAATCTTCCCCCAGTTGATCACCGCATCCACCTTGCGCCCCGATGTGCTGCAAGGCGTGGACCTGCTGGTGGTGCGAGAATTAACCGGTGGCATCTATTTCGGCCCGCGGCAGGAAGGCAGCGAAGAGGCCTACGACACCATGCTCTACACTCGGCCCGAAGTGGAGCGCGTGGTGCGGGTCGCGGCCCGGGCGGCACAAAAACGCCGGGGTAAACTAACCTCGGTGGACAAAGCCAACGTCCTCGCCTCCTCCCGCTTATGGCGGCAAACCGTGACCCGGCTCATGGCCGAAGAATTCCCCGACGTGGTCTTGGAACACGTGCTGGTGGATGCCATGACCATGCACCTCATCCGTCGCCCTGGGGATTTCGATGTCATCGTCAGCGGCAATATGTTTGGGGATATCATCACCGACGAGGCCGCCATGTTGGCCGGATCCATGGGGATGCTGCCCTCTGCCAGCCTGGGAGATGGCTCCCGCGGGCTTTACGAACCCATCCATGGTTCTGCGCCCGACATCGCGGGTCAGGGCATTGCCAACCCCCTGGCCACCATCCTCTCCGCGGCCATGATGCTGCGCCATTCGCTGGGGGAGGAGGCCGCGGCCCGGGCTCTCGAGGCCGCGGTGGAGCGGGCCCTGGACGCGGGCTATCGCACCCCCGACCTGGCCCACACTGCCCAGCCCGACCAGTCCGTCGAGATCGTGGGCACAAAAGCCATGGGTGAGATCGTCCGTGGCTATTTAACCCCTCCGTAAATAGAGCCACGAAGGCACGAAGATACAAGTAATCAGTTATCAGTAATCAGTAATCAGTGGGAATCTGCGCCGTATCTGCGCAAATCTGCGTTGCGAAGCATCTGCGGGCATCTGCGTCCCCATTTTCGTCGTCATGTGGTGAGCTATCGCTCATGGTGACGGTTCCCGAATGATGCGGGCTGCGTCCCGCCCGTATTGCTTCCTCAGGGCGCGCAACCTCAGAATGACCGGATCAGGATTTTTTTCCTGCTCCTCTCGCATGCGCTCGCCATGCTCGATCCAGTCGGCCAGATATTGCCCCACTTCCTCCTTGTTGTGCAGATAGTAGAGGATGGTGGCGTAGACCTGCTCCAGAGTGATGCTCCAATAGCGGGCATCGATTTCCTCGGGCGTCATGCCCCGATGAATGTAATCGTAGAGCACAGTTTCGATGCCCACTCGCGTGCCTTTGATGCGAATATCATTGGGCGCTAAGAAATCGAAATAATCTTCCAGTTGCATGATAGGCCTCCCACACGTCCGATGGCTGGAATGGGCTGTTATGGCTTATTTCTCTCGCCTGGATGTCCTGTACTCAGGCCGAGTCTCCGCCAGATATGGCTGAGCTGCAAAATTCAATTCCATGCTTCGCACCGAGAGCATATCGTTCTCCCTGAGCAAACGTAACGCGGACTCGGGAACGGTGACAACCGCAACCGTCTCCCCCAAAGCATTGAACACTTCAAGCGTGTAGCCATCCTCTCCTTTTTCGGAAGGATGGAAATCGACAATCGTTGCGATATCACCCTTTTTCAGTCCCAGTTCGGGAATGTCTCTGGTGAGCGCCACTTCTTGAAACAAAGGATAATGCCTCATTTTTTCTTGTCTGCATAGAGGGTGATGAATTTCGTTCGACCTGTTTCTGATTCAATCATCCAGATCGACCGAACGTAGAGCGTCTTTCCTGACGGTCCGTTCAGAATGCCTCGAAGTTATCTTAGATGCTCGAACCCTTTTTGTCAAATAAGCTCCATATCCCACCTCTCCTCCCAAAGGTATGCTGCTACCATGACTCCACACACCCCATCCCCACTCCAGCTCTACGATACCACCCTTCGCGACGGCACCCAGGGCGAAGGGGTCAACTTCTCCTCCGGCGATAAGCTACGCATCGCCCGCAAGTTGGACGAACTCGGCGTCCACTACATCGAAGGCGGTTGGCCCGGCTCCAATCCCAAGGACATGGATTTCTTCGAGCGGGCCAAAACTGAACTCGACCTGAAACAAGCCAAAATCGCGGCCTTCGGTTCCACCCGCAAGGCCCAGACGCCCGTGGACCAGGACGCCCAGGTACAGATGTTGCTGGACACAGGCACCGAGGTGGTCACCATCTTCGGCAAAAGCTGGACCCTGCACGTAACCGACGTGCTTCGCACCACCCTGGATGAAAACGTGGCCATGATCTACGACACCGTTTCCTATCTCAAAGAGAATGGGAAAGACGTGGTGTACGACGCGGAGCACTTTTTCGATGGCTACAAGGCCGATCCCGAGTATGCGCTCCGTACCTTACGTGCCGCGGAGCGGGCCGGCGCGGATGTTATCGTCCTGGCCGACACCAACGGCGGGTCCATGCCCTGGGAAATTGAACGGATCGTGCGGGAGGTGCGGGACGCAGGGATTCGGGCGCCCCTTGGGATTCACCCTCACAACGATGGCGATGTAGGGGTGGCCAACGCATTGGCCGCGGTGCGCGCGGGGGTGATCCATATCCAGGGCACCATCAATGGCTATGGGGAACGCTGCGGCAACAGCAACCTCATTTCCATCATTGCCAATCTCAACCTGAAGATGGGCATCCAGGCCGTGACGACTGAGCAACTACGCAAGCTGACCGAGGTGGCCAATTTTGTTAGCGAACTGGCCAACCTGGCGCCCGATGATCACGCGCCTTACGTGGGCCGCAGTGCCTTCGCCCATAAGGGAGGGGTGCACGTCAATGCCATGGTCAAGAATCCGCAGAGTTACCAGCACATCGACCCCAAACTGGTGGGGAACAGGATGCGGGTGGTGGTCTCCGATCTTTCGGGCAAGGATAACATCGCGGTCAAGCGGGCCCAATTCGGGCTGGAAGGGATCACCCGGGAACAGGAAAAGGCGGTCCTGGCTCAGATCAAGGAACTGGAACACCGGGGGTTCGCGTTCGAGGCCGCGGACGCATCGGTGGAACTGTTGTTACGACGGACCCAGCCCGATTATCAGCCACCTTTTGAGCTCATCGACTTCACCGCGAATGTGGAACACCGCCGCGGGCGAGGGATCTTCGCCGAAGCCACGGTGAAGGTGCAGGTAGGGGATGCCATCTTCCATGAAGTGGCCGAGGGCAACGGCCCGGTCAACGCCCTGAACAAAGCCCTGCGCAAGGCCCTGGAGCGTATTTATCCGCAACTAAAGAGGGTGCATCTGGTGGACTACAAAGTGCGCATCCTGGACACCCACATGGCCACCGCGGCCACGACCCGGGTGCTCATTGATTTCAGCGACGGGAAAAAGCGCTGGACCACCGTGGGCGCCAGCCCCAACATCATCGAGGCCAGTTGGCAGGCGCTTTCCGACGGCCTGGAATGGGCGTTGTTGCATGATTGAATCCTCGTTGCCTCCGTTACTTTCCGCCTCTCAGGCGCAAGCATTGTTGGAAGCCCGAACCGTGGGGCTGGGGCACCAAACCATCTCCCTCGATTTGGGGCTAAGTGTGACGGACGTCATACTCGGCCCGGAAGGCGTGGGTTTGCCAGGGGGAATCTGGCTTCCCTGGTCCCAGGTGGAACGGGTCCTGGCCAATCCCCAGGCTGTATTCCGGGTGACCCCCGAAGCGCGGGTGGAGAAGGTCCAGATTTTCTCCCAGACCTTGAATCGGCTTTATACCCTCATGCCCACCTCGGGCGCGCCCACCATGCTCATTTCCGGCATTCCCATGCACCGGATCAAAGGCACAGACCCCATGGCCGATACGAGGGCCAAAGTACGGGCAGCCGCGCCAAAAGGCCGGGTATTGGATACATGCACAGGGCTGGGCTACACCGCGATCCTGGCCGCCCGGCGCAGCCGGGAAGTGATCACCATCGAGCTGGACCCCGCGGTGATTGAACTATGTCGGCTCAATCCCTGGTCCCAGGAGCTTTTCCGCGCGGCCAACATCACACAACGCATCGGAGATAGTTTTGACATCATCGAAGAATTTGAGAACGCATCTTTTGATCGCGTCATTCACGATCCCCCCATGTTCAACCTGGCCGGGCATCTCTATAGCACCGCGTACTATCGACAGCTCTATCGGGTCCTAAAACGAGGCGGCCGACTTTTCCATTATATCGGGGATTTACGGAGCAAGTCGGGGCGCAACGTGGCCCGATCCGCGGCTCGTCGTCTGCAAGAAGTGGGATTTCGGGTTGTCAAACGTCGGCCCGAAGCCTTCGGTCTGGTGGCGTTCAAATGAAAAAGGAGATAGAGAACGCAGATTCCCACTGATTACTGATAACTGATCACTGATTACTCTATTTACGGAACAGTCACCATGAGCGGTGGCTCACCACATAACGACGAAAATAGGACGCCGGTTTGCAGGTATGCAAGTGGCAAGTGGCAGGTGGTCTCGGTGTGCGTCTCAGACATTTGGCGTGGTTTAGCCGAGCGAAGTGGCGTCCACCACGCCCGCCCGGCGATGAAGTCGCCGGGCTATGAAACGGCGCCGGATGAATCCGGCTAGCCCCGCAACTGATTACTGATAACTGATCACTGATTACTCGTACTCGCGCCTAACCTCGGCCTAACGATCCTCAATCCTAATCCTGATCCTATTCACGGAACAGTCACCATGAGCGAGAGCTCACCGCGTAACGACGAAAATAGGACGCCGGTTTGCAGGTATGCAAGTGGCAAGTGGCAAGTGGCAGGTGGTCTCGGTGTGCGTCTCAGACATTTGGCGTGGTTTAGCCGAGCGAAGTGGCGTCCACCACGCCCGCCCGGCGATGAAGTCGCCGGGCTATGAAACGGCGCCGGATGAATCCGGCTAGCCCCGCAGCTGATTACTGATAACTGATCACTGATTACTCGTACTCGCGCCTAACCTCGGCCTAACGATCCTCAATCCTAATCCTGATCCTATTCACGGAACAGCCGCAAGGCAGCCTGATAAAGCTGGCGCCGGGGCAAGCCCGTGGCTTCGGCCACCAGGCGTGCGCTTTCACTCACCGGGGTGCCCCCGGCCAGCAACCGGGCCAGCAGAGCCTCTACCTCCGGGGTTAATGCTTGGTGGGAGGATTCCCGAGCCGGAGCCCCCTCGACCAACACCACCACCTCTCCCTTAGGCGCCTGGGCAAAGACCTCCACTGCCTGGGCCGCGGTCCCACGCCAAAAGCTCTCATGCACCTTGGTCAGCTCTCGGGCCACCACCACCGAACGCTCAGGGCCCACATGTTGGGCGATGTCCGCCAACAGGCCAGGCAAACGCCGAGGGGATTCGTAAAAGATGAGCACCCCCGGTTCCATCCGCACCCTTTGTAGCCACTGGGCCCGAGCCTGCTTTTTGCGCGGGGGAAAGCCAAGAAAGAGAAACCGATGGGTGGGAAGGCCGGATGCCGTGAGCGCGGCCAAAAACGCGCTGGGGCCAGGAATGGGGATGGGCTGAAAACCGGCATCAATGGCGGCACGAACCAGAAGATAGCCAGGGTCCGAGATGGTAGGTGCGCCTGCGTCGCTTACCAGCGCGATGTGCTCCCCCGCTCGGAGTCGGTCCAGAATCTGGGCGAGACGCACGGGCTCGTTATGTTCATGCAGGCTGATCAAAGGGCGTTGGATTTCGTAATGGGCCAGAAGTTTACCGGTATGACGCGTATCTTCGGCCGCGATCAGGTCCGCTTCCCGCAACACCCGTAAAGCCCGCAGGGTGATGTCTTCCAGATTGCCAATGGGGGTAAAAACCAGGTAAAGGGGCATGGGAAGGGGACATCCTCACGGGAACGGGGATGCTATGAGGATGGAGAAGTCACTTCCTGCAACCAGCTCAGCAGTGCTTCCTCCAGGCCGTTGGCTTTGCCCAACATCTGCGTACCATGGCCCTGGTTTTGCAAAATCAACAAACGATGCGGCCCCTGGGCCAGTTGGTCCAATGTTTGAGCACTTTGGGCTGCATAGCTATCCTCGCTGCTGGCTGCGATAAAAAGAGGCCGCTCCTTGTATTGTTTGACCGCATCGGGGGTCTTGATGCCACGATAATCCAGCCCCGGGCTCAGCAACGCGACCCCACGGACCTGAGGATCCGTGGCCGCGTAGTTGATGGCGACATTGGCTCCGATGGAAGCGCCTATAATCACGATACGCGCGGGGTCGATCTCGGGCCGGCCGCGTAAATACTTCACGGCAATCGCAGCATCCAGGGGCATTTTATCCCATTCCCGGGTTCCTTCGCTTGCGCCATGGCCGCGGAAGTCAATGGTCAGCACGCCATAACCGGCCTCCTGCAGGGTACGCGCGAAGGGATCCCAGTCCTGGCGTTGGCGTCCCAGCATGTGCAAAAGCAGAACGCCGGGGGCATGAACGGCCGCGGGCTGGTAATAGGTGCCTTGGATGTGGACACCGTCCTGGGTCACCATGCCGATATCAAAAACGCGTTTCTGAAGGGCAGGGGTGGGCGTGGGGGGCAAATTCAGCGGTTGGAAGGTCGCGCCCCGGGCCGTGAGTTCCTGCTCAATGGCCTCGATGGTGGCCACATAAGCGCGAGTGATCTGAGCCAATTCCTCCTCGCTGGCCCCACGCAAACGCGCTTTCTCCATGGCGCTGCCCAGCTCATGCGCCGCCAGATCCCGTTCGTCCAACAACGCTTGCTCGGGCGAACGGGTTGGGGCCACGGTGGGCGATGGCGTTGGGGACGCGGGCGCAGAGGCCCGGCACGCGGCCAGAGCTGCTGTCAAAAGCAAAGAAAATACCAATACTGTGAAAAGAGCGCGTGTCTTCATATACGTTTGATTGACAAAGGTTGAGAATGGGATGCAGGGATGCAGGTTTGCAAGTGGCAGGTGGCAGGTGAGCATGAGACCTCGGAGGGTCTGCGCAGACCTCCGAGGTCTGGGGCCACCACGCCCGCCCGGCGATGAAGTCGCCGGGCTATAAAACGGCGCCGGATGAATCCGGCTAGACTCGCGGCGCTGTTTCTTCTGCTCGGAGCGAAACCTCCGAGCTACCTCTGCGAAGCCCTTCGGGCTGGACACGGGAGTGCTACTGAACACTGAACACTCGCTGATCACTGATTACTCGTGCCCGCGCCTAATCTCGGCCTGACAATCCTCAATCCTAATCCTGATCCTATTTACGGAACAGTCGCCATGAGCAATCGCTCACCACATAACGACGAAAATGGGGACGCAGATGTTCGTCATGCTGAGCGACCGAAGGGAGCGAAGCATCTAGCGAGCGAAGCGAGCGCCATGCCGTGTTTTTTGCGCTTCGCTAGATTCCTCGGTCGCTTCGCTCCCTCGGAATGACGTCGCGAGGCTCTATTTTCGGAACAGTCACCACGGACGACTGTCCACCGATACGGGTGAAAACGCCTCGCAGCCAG
>JALWZT010000181.1 GCA_027002405.1 Anaerolineae bacterium
CCCCCACGGTCACGCCCACGCCGACTCTCACCCCCACCCCCACGCGCACACCAGGGCCAACGCCGGATGGTCAATTCCGCAGGGCGCGGGTGCCCATCCTCATGTACCACTACATTTCCATCCCCCCGGCCGATGCCGATGCATACCGTATCCAGCTCTCCGTGGCTCCAGAGCTCTTCCGCCAACACCTGGACTACCTCCAGGCCCAGGGGTATGTCACCATCCATCTGGAAGATTTGATCGCCTATCTGCAGCGGGGCGAGCCCTCCTTGCCCGAAAAACCCATCATCCTCACCTTTGATGACGGGTACATGGACAATTACGAAAATGCCTTCCCTGCCCTGCAGGAACGGGGCATGGTGGGGACCTTTTTCGTGATCACCGATTTTGTCGATCGGGCCGCGACAGACCCGGCTTACAGCCTGTATGCCACCTGGGATCAATGGCGAGAGATGGATGCCGCGGGCATGGAGATCGGCTCCCACAGCCGGGACCATCCGGATCTCAAGGGCAAAGATGCGGACTTTCTGGTATGGCAGGCTTTAGGGAGCAGCCAGACCATCGAAGCTAATCTGGGCAAAAAGCCTCGGGTTTTGGCTTATCCCTTTGGCTCCTATGATCAACAAGTCATGGATGTTTTTCATTCCGCGGGCTTTTGGGGGGCCGTCACCACCCAGCCTGGGGTGGTTCAGGATACCCACCATCTTTTCCAAATGCCCCGCCTGCGCATCAACAACGACACGACCGTGGAGGCGCTGGCCGCGATTCTAGCTTATTGGGAAGCGCAGGCCGCGCCGTAAACAGTCATCACGAACGGTAGTTCGCCGATACGAATGAAAACGCCTCGCGGTCAGGCTGGCAGTCCTGAAACGTGATGCGTAATGCGTGATGCGTAAGGCTCTCACGTTTTACGTTTCACGCATCACGCCCGTTGTCGCCTCGCCCAACGTGGGCCTGGCGATCCTTCCGCAACCGACGATCACGCCATTTTCACAGCACACAAAAATTATCCTAAGTGCATTGAGTAAAACGCGAATAAAAATTCTGCTCCACCTCCAAAACACAACACATACCACGAAATTTATAAAGTCAACAAGAAAATACCGCCCAAATAGTTGACAAGCTTACAGTCATTCATTATAATAGAGATGTACGAGCCCCGAGGAATTGGAAGCACAAACCTCCCTCTTCTTCCAAAGATTTCACGGTCGCTTCTGTGAACAACGCCTCGAGCGTTGCGCAGAAGAAGGCCACTGAAGGGAATCGGAGGAGAAGAGAAGGTAGCGAGAGAGAAAGAGCCCGTCGTGAGAGCGAAAGCTCTCAAGGGCCAGAGACGTGAAGTCTCACGAACTCTCGCAAAAGTGCGGAAGGTTTCTTGGGGCCGTACTATGTAAAGCGCCAGGGTCAGCCCTGGCGTTTTTTGTTTTGGGTGTGTCCTGTTTTCGGTTGAAGTGTCGCGCTGCCGTACTCACCGACTGAAGTCGGACACTTAAGGCCTGCGGCCAATGGACGGCCTTCGCCGTCCAGTCGTCCGGTCGACGAAGGTCGACCGTCGGCGCGAAGCGCCTAAAGAGCTCGAGTTTACTCGGTGAGAACGCTGGCGCCAACTCATTTGGGATGCACCCTTTTGTTTTGGGCTGCCTCCATGTCTAGCACGGCCACAAAGGGCAGATTGCGGAACGCCTCCCGATGGTCCAGCCCATAGCCCACCACAAAAAGGTCAGGAAGGTGAAAACCCAGATACTTAGGCTGGATAGGGATAAGGCGGCGGCTGGGCCGATCAAACAACGCGGCGACTTCCAGACTGGCAGGAGCCCGAGAAGCCAGGAGTTTGAGTAAATAGCCCAGGGTCAACCCTGTGTCGATGATGTCCTCCACAAAAAGCACGTGGCGCCCGCGGATGCAAATGTCCAGGTCCTTGGTAATGCGCACGAATCCCTCATCGCGCGATTCCGGGCTGTAGCTGGAAATGGCCATGAAATCTACCGCCAGGGGAATGGGCGTGGCCCGCAGCAGATCGGCCATAAAAAAGAGCACCCCTTTGAGCACCCCCACAAAAACCGGGTCCTTATCGGCATAATCCCGAGCAATGGCCTGGCCCATGGCCTGGATGCGCGCTTGCAGCCTGCCCTCGTCAATGAGGGTATAGGAAAGAAGCTGGCGATAGGCTTCAGGTACGGTCTCGGGGATGGTCTTCCTGATAGTTGGCCTCGGTGGGATCGGGGAAGTCATATTTGAAGGCGAGGTTACGAATGTCGCGACGATTCAGCAGTTTGATCTGGATGTGAGGATAGCGTTCTTTCAATTGACGGATTTTGCGATTTTTCAAGTGATTCAATCGGGGCGATTGGGTGGTGAGCTCGATGTAAAGGTCCTGCTCCGGAAGATAAAAATCAGGGGAAAACGCGGATTTTAAGCTCCCATCTTCGTTGTATTCCAAAGGGAAGGTGCGAGGTTCGTATTCCCAGGGAATGCCGTAAAAATCCAGCAATCGGGCAAATTCTCGTTCAGAAGGATGCTGGAAATCAATCTCGTCGATCTTGGCCATAGGTGCATTGTAGCACAAAACCGCCCTCGATGGTGAACCATGTTGTTGGCAAACCTCAAGCAGTTCGATGGGAGGCGTGATTAGAAGTAATCAGTGATCAGTAATCAGTAATCAGTAGAGCCTCGCGACGTCATTCCGAGGGAGCGAAGCGACCGAGGAATCTAGCGAAGCGCAAAAACCACGGCATGGCGCTCGCTTCGCTCGCTAGATGCCCTTCGATTCCTCAGGGCAGGCTTCGCTCCCTCCGGTCGCTCAGCATGACGAACATCTGCGGAAATCAGCGCTGCGAAGCATCGGCGCAAATCAGCGTTCTATTTTCGTTCGTATTGGCGAGCCGCGGCTGCTATGTAAATAGGATTCGGATCAGGATTAGGATTGAGATCATCAGGACAACGTTGAGCGAGGCACCAACGAACGTCAAACGTAAAACGTGAAACGTCAGCTCATGACGCATGACGTTTGACGCTTGACGAAATCGGCTTCCCGCGCCAACGTGGCCGCGAGATGTTTTCCTCGGTATCGGCGAACTGCCGTTCGTTGTGACTGCTTTCAGGGCATGATCAGAGGGAGATAGAAGCGCAAGGTGGGGGTGGGAAGCTGCCCCGCGGGGAAGATGTATTCCAGATACACCTCGGGCCGACAGTCGGGGTTGGCATGACGGGTGGAGCCCACGACATAGTTGATCTGGGCCCCGGCATCCCCCCGCAGGACCCAACCATGATTGGCCAGATCCCCCGAAAGGTAACGATTGACATCCTGGGTGATGGTAAACCAGGTGGCGTTGCCCGCACCACAGGTGCCATCTTGCCCCATGGGGGCCAGGTCCTGCCGGTCCGTGGGTTCTGCTGCCTGGTCCTCGGCCCCTTTGGCCCCGGGCACTTGCCAGGGGGTCCCCTGGGCCGCTTGTTGCCAGGTGGCCTGAGTCACATCCCACGGTCGCAGAAGACGATACATGCGCGCGGTGAGTTGGGCATTGCCTCGATCCTGCACCGTGTAGAGGCCCAGATACGCCAGGGTGAGACGCGCGTGCTCGGGCAGCATGTCGCTGAAATCCACCTGGATTAGAGGGGATTCAATGCCATCGGTGCGGATGCGCATGGTATCCAGGGTATCGTAGTTGGTGGTGGGAGCCCATTGATTGATGAAGGTGTCCTGGAAGCGGGGATCGTCGAAGGAGGCCTTGACCAGGACGGTGAGGGGGGTGATCTCCAACCACCCATCATCTGCGCGTACGCCATCCACCGACGCGCCCTGCCACACCAGGATGCTCTCGGCCCGACCATCGCCGCTATCGTCATCCACCAATGCGTAATTAAAATGAAGCCGTTGCCGCGGGGTTTGGGCCTGGAATGGCCCGCCGATCTCCTCGGCAGGAATGGCGACTTCCAGGGTATACCCCGTTTCGGTCCTACGGCTCGCTGCCACCACGGTGGGAGAAGGCCGGCCGTTCACCCACACCCGGCCATCTGCGCGGATACGATAGGTACGGTCAGCAGGGCTCAGCGCGCTATCCCCATCCACATCCAGGGCGAAGCGCAGCGCATCGCCCGAGGTCACCTGGTCATCCTGCACCTCGATCCCCACGAACAGGGCATTTTCCCACCAACGCATGCGCAATGCCCCGGCCAGGTCCGCTTCGCTGGCGAGGTCCTGCCCCTGGAGGGTGTCCGCGCTGGCCGCGGTGAGAGCGTAGGTTTTCTCATCCGACCAGTCGCTTAAATCGCCATCCAGGTGCATGGTGGTGAATTGGGCCAGAGCCTGTTGAGTGGGTTGATTGCGATCATGCTGGTAGAGGGTGATGTAGCCAAAGTCTTCGGGGGTATCCCCCAGGGTGGTGCCGGCCCAGATCATTTGGGAAGCAAAGCTGTCTGCGTTGGGCCGGGCGTCGTACAACGCGAAGTTGACACCGATTTTACGCAGGTGCGCGAACCCCCCGCCCAGCGCGTCCTGGGGGATGAAGGCTTCGACCGTGTACCCCTGCTCCCTGGATTGGATGGCATAACGCCCTCCCGGTGGCATACCCTGCGCGGAGCCATCCGCCCGGAACAGGAGCACGTGGTCATCATCCCCCCTGAGGCCATCGCGCAGGCCATCCAGAGCCACACCGATTTGATCGGGCAGGTCGCCGGTGGTGACCAGAGTGGTGTCTGTCACATCCAACCCCAGGTAAAGTCCCGCGTCGTCCCAACGTACCCGTACCCAGGCATCCAGGTCTTCGGCCGCGGGTGTCTCGCCCTGGATCGCGTCCATATCCTCGCTGTTCAGATGCCGACCATTGAGCGCGTGCCATTCACTCAGGTCGCCATCCACCCTGTTTTCCCACTGGGGATTGGCGCGAAGCCGCCGGTCGGGCTCGCTATAGCGCAGGATGTCTCCACGCAGACCCACCGCGTAGACCAGACCGCGATGATAGACGTCCAACCCGTAGAGGTCCGAGTCGGTGGGTACGGGCTGGCGCTGCCAGGTGGCTCCGCCATCTTCGGTGAAAAGCACCGTGCCTTCAAACCCAATGACCCAGCCGGTCTGGTCATCCACCATTTCGATCTTTTGCAAACGAGGGACCTCTGGGTCCAACAGGAGCGCGCGCCATCCCTTTTGGTCATGAAGCGCGTCCGGATTAAAGAGCACCGCCCCGGCAATACAGGGACCATCCTTATGCTCCTCTGTGCAACCCGTGAGCCAAACATAGTCCAATTTCCCATCCCCATTGTAATCCAACGCATCTGCTCCGGAATTGTAGAAAGAACCGAAACCATAGAAGAAATAGCCTGACCAATGGCGCCCGCCATCCAACGTGTAGCGGAAATAGTTCTTCTTGGTGGACACAGCTCCCTGGGACGCGTTGATCATGTCCAGATCCAGGTTGGTCATGACCTCCCCGTTATCAAACGAACCCCGCCAGGTGATGCCGTCCTCGGTGAAGTAATTGTAGTCGCGGCTGACCGCGATGCCCGTTTGAGCGGAGGTCATCACCACATCGTACAGAGAACGGCCCACGCCCGGCACCCATTCCCGGGTCCATGTGCGACCGCCATCGGTGGTATGGATGAGCATCTCGGTCCGTCCGGCCGCGTGGCAATCGTTGGGGTCTTCGGGCGCGCAGGAGATGGCATGGAGCATCTTTCCTCGCACATCCGCGCCTTCAGGAAGGATGTCGGGATTGGCAATGATCTGCTGATGGATTTCCTGCCAGGAATACCCGGCATCCTCGGTTTTGAGGATTTGCAGGTCCTGGCCCACGGCATAGGCGATCTGTTCGCTGGCCGCGGTGACGTTGTAGAAGCGGGGATAGAGACCGGTGACCAGGGCCTGCCAACGCCTGCCTCGATCCTGGCTACCCCATACGAACCAACTGGGCCGGTCGCCGGTATCGCCCCAATTCCCCATGTTTTCCACCACGACCGAGCCGCCCACCCAAACGCTGTCATCTCCGATGCCCAGGGCATAGAGATGATAGCCTTCATCCCCCCGGTTCGGGTCCCAGGATTGCCCCCCATCGGTGGTGCGGGCCATTTTGCCATCCAGGCCCACCAACCAGCCTTCATCGGGCTGATCCGGAAACATGCGGATGCGGGTGATGGGAAAACCCAAATTGGCCAGAAGCTGCCAGGTCTTTCCCTGATCCGGGCTACGGTACACCTGGCCCGTGTTGGTGACCAGCCAGGCCTTTTCCTGATGGAGGAAGATATCCTTGACCGTTGCGTAGGCGGGTACCACGCCGGCCAGGGCCTGCCACTGCTGGCCTCCATCCTCGGTGATGAGCAAGGTGCCCCGCTTCCCGCCCGCGAGGCCATGGCGGGCATCAGAGAAGAACGCGACCGTCTGGAGGGAAACATCCACGCCGCTGGTTTGGGCCTGCCAGGTTTGGCCCCGGTCGGCCGTGTGGCGGATGGTGCCCTCCTGGCCCACGATCCAGGCATGGATGCCCATCACAGCCACATCGGTGAGGGTGATGGCCACGCCGGGGTCCAATGTTTCCCAGGTCTCGCCCCCATCCAGGGACCGCAGCACCAGGCCCGATTCCCCCACAGCCCACAGGTTGTTCAGGGTGCCATCCAGGGCATGGAGGTCCTGGGTAGCCGCGAGGCTCTGATAATGCCAGGCCCCACCGCCATTGGTGGATTTCAGGATCATGCCATCGGTGCCCACGCCCAACAACGTGTTCCCGTCCACGCCCAGGAAATCATAAACCGCGCCTTCGGTGCGCCACACCAGGGCCCATCGTCCTTTGGTGGCCTGGGCTTCTTGGGCTCGAGCAGGGGCAGGGGGTTGCGCCTGCGCGGGCATGAGATGAAAAAGGAAAAGAAGAGGAAAGGAGAGAAGGAGAGGGAAGGTCAATAGGATGGTTTTTCGCATAAAAGGCTCCGAGACTTTTCAATATGCCCCTTTACCCCGGATGACCACACCAATGGTCTTGATCAAAATTTGAATATCCAGCCAGGGGGAGTAATGGCTGATGTAGTAAAGGTCATCTTCGGTATGGAGGTGCATGGGTTTATCGCTCCGCCCGCTGATCTGCCACCAGCCGGTGATGCCAGGGGGAACGGCGAAGCGTTTGTGTTGCCAGGTTTCGTAATGTTGGACAATGAAGGGGATTTCGGGACGAGGTCCTACGATGCTCATGTCCCCTTTGAGCACGTTGAAAAGTTGGGGCAGCTCGTCCAGGCTGGTGCGGCGGATGAACCGCCCCACGCGGGTAATGCGGGGATCATCCTTGCGTTTATGGATAATTTTACCATCTTCGGTGCGTTGGATGACCTCTTTCAGCCGTTGGTCCGCGTCCTGGTACATGGAGCGGAATTTGTATACTTTGAAAATCTGGCCATTTTCGCCCACCCGGTCCTGCTTGAAAATGATGGGGCCAGGGGAGTCGAGCTTGATAGCGATAGCGATCAAGAGCATCACGGGCCACAAGAAGAGGAGGGTGAGCAAAGCCACCACCAGATCAAAGGTGCGTTTGATCACCCGATCCATGCCATCGATCACCGGTTCTTTGAGGCCCAAAACAGGGATGCCATCCCAATTTTCCATGGTCACATTGAAAAAGGCCAGGTCCAGGACATCCGGAGCCAAAAAAATCCGGACGGGATGCTCATACAAATCCAGAATAATCTCCCGTAGGGCTTCGTGAGCCCGCAGGGGGAGGGCAAAGACCACTTGATCGATCTTGTACTCGTTGACCAGGGCCACGGTATCTTTCAAACTGCCCAACACCGGTGCGCCCATCCAGGTTTGTTTTTGCTTTTCAGGATCATCATCCACATATCCCACGAGCTGAAGCCCGGTCCAGGCCTGTTCCTGAATCTTCTGGGCCACGGCCCGACCCACGCTTCCCGCGCCCACGATCAAAATACGGCGAGGGCTGAGCTGCCGGGCCCCGGCCCACCGCAAGGCCAGGCGCATGGTCCAGCGATACCCCACCAGGAAGATGAAATCTGCCAGGATGAAGTAGATGAACATGAGCCTGGGGGTGTCGCGATAGGAGATGTAGAGGACCCCCGCGAACACAAACGCGGCCAGACCAATAGCCAACGTCAGGGTACGCAGTTCATCCGCGGCCCGCAAGGTATGCCGGGCGTCATAGACGTGGAGCAGGAAAAAGACCATGCTCCAGATCACCACCACGGTCACAAAAAGCCCCACATCCAAAAAGATGTTGTCCTGGGTGAGTGGAACGCCCAGGGGAAGTTGTAGCCGGGCCTGATACGCGACAAAAAGCGCCAGCAGGGTCAAGCCCACGTCGCTCAGGTAGGCAAAGATGATGAAGTTGGCGTCCTCCTCTCGTCGCAGCATGGAGATACCTTCCGTAGGGCAAAGATGGGAAGCGGTGAGCCGCCCCCTATTGTAGCGCTCTTTGCGGATTTTGAAAAACCGTTATAACCTTATAAATCGTAACGTAGCCACTGGACTTTGTTCTCGCGAAACCTCATGACCTGCCCCATCGCCTCACATGGACCATCCCATACAGGAGGAAAATAAGATGTACCGCCTTTCCATTGAAGAAGTGGCTTTTGCCATGGGCTTGCTTGGCGATTATGAAGTGGCTGCCGGATATCTGACGGCCACGTTAGGACTGCTGGGCAAAGAAAACCTGTCCGGTCGAATGAGCGCGGCCAGCCATGCGTTAATGGCCCGGGGTTTGCTGGATGTGGAAGAACAACCTGAAACGGGCAAACTCGATGAGACATTGGCCCATTGGGTCCGCACCATGATGGACGCACCTCGATCCATCCGTTGTGAAAGCACAAGACAAGGGGTGGATGGGGTGATGGGGTGCTTTGCCCATGGCGGCACGGCTGTGAAACATGCCGTGGTGCAAAACGTGGTGGCCGAACTGGAGGCTTTAGCCAGTTTGGATGAGGTCCTCCAGGCCATTTTCGAGTTTGTCGGTGTGGAAAAGAACGGGCAAGCGCATCCTCCTTTGGGAACCACCGACGTCTCCCTTTTGCAAAGTCTGCGAGATTTCGCGTCCCCCCAACGCACAGACCGCATGGAGGCCCTGGCTCGTTCATTTCTGGCTCCCTCCGACGCCCGCCGTCTTGTCAAGGATCTGACCTCCGAACAGGTTACATGGGGCAGTATCCTTTTCCTGGAAACCGTTTCCGGGGATCAGGAAACCCCTTTGGTTTCCAATGACGGCATCTTGTACGCCCAAAACGGCGGCAGCCTATGGTTTTTTGTCATCAAAGCGGAAACCGGGAATCAGGCCACAGCCTATCACGGAGGACGGGCCACACTCAAGGCATGTTTGCAGCCCATGGTAGAGGCCTGGTTTCCGGATATCCCCTCATCCTTGCATGCCTCAATTTGATCGGTGATCGGAATTGGGGCTGGGGCCTAAGGCTCGTATAATAGATTCCTGTCACGAATTGACGCTAACTTTTTTAGAATGCCTCGAGACCATGTCTCCCAACCTCCACACCCTCCGCATCTTCAGCGGCAGTGCCAACCCCCAGTTAGCCGAAGAGGTGGCCAACCATCTCAATCGCCCCTTAGGCCGGAGCGCCATCCGCAAACTCCCCGATTCGGAAATCCACATTCAGATTGAAGAGCTGGTGCGCGGGGATGATGTTTTTGTGATTCAACCTTGCTCGGCCCCGGTCAATGATCACCTGATGGAGCTCATTCTCTATATCGACGCGCTGCGCCGCGCTTCGGCTCATGACATCAATGTGGTCATCCCTTACTTCCCCTATGCCCGACAGGAACGCATGGCCAAGGGCCGGGAGCCCATCAGCGCCCGAGTGGTAGCCACCATGCTGGAAACCGTCGGTGCGTCTCGAGTGGTGTATGTGGACATTCACGCGGAAGCCACCCAGGGGTTCTTCACCGTGCCGGTGGACCCCCTTTCGGCCATGACCGTCTTTGCCCGGTATGTGCGGGGTCTGGACCTGGTGGACCCGGTGGTGGTAGCCCCGGATGTGGGCCGGGCCAAGCTGGCAGGACGATTTGCCCGTTTATTGGACCTCCCCCTGGTCTTGATGCACAAACGTCGGCTCAGCTTTTCGGCTACTGAAACCACGGCCATTGTAGGGGATATCCAGGGGAAAACCCCTATCGTGTTTGATGACATCATCGCAGGAGGGAGCGTCCTCACCCAGGTCGAAAGCCTGGTGGAAGCAGGGGCCCGGCCCGAGGTCATCTTGACCATCACCCATCCTGTCCTCCTGCCTACTGCCTTGGAGCGTTTGGACGCGCCCTTCATCAAAAAACTGGTGGTGACCAACACCATCCATGTCCCTCCAGAAAAACAGCATCCCAAGTTGGATGTTCTTTCTATCGCGCCCCTGCTGGCCGAAGCCATTTACCGTATCCATAGCGGCGAATCCATGTCGCCCCTGATGGCCCATCAAGGATAATCAAGGAGTTTTTATGTTCAAACGAGACCAACGGCCCGAGCCGGATCGCATCGACGTGCACATTGGTGAATCAGCCACCTTTGCAGGGGACATCCGCAGCGAGGCCTCGGTACGCATCGATGGCGTGATGACCGCGGGCCGTATCGAGACCCTGGGCAATGTGATCATCGGGCCCGAAGCCCGAGTCCAGGCCGACATCCAGGCGAAAACGGTTTCGGTGGCTGGTGCGTATCAAGGAGACCTCACCGCGCAACGGGTGGAATTGCTGGAAGGAGGCCGCATGTGGGGGGTAATTCGCGTGGCTTCCTTTTTGCTGGACGAAGGGGGCTTTTTGCACGGCGAACTAATCATGCTTACGGAAGAAACCCCAGAAAACCCTTTTCAAGAGCATGATACCGAGGGCTGATGTAACTATACACGTACCCTCTCATAGCAAGGCAAAAACCACGAAGGACACCAGGGCACAAAGGGAAAGATAACCATTTTCTTCGTGTCTTGGCTGTGAGGGCATGGATATTGGATATTTCCTGTTTCAGGATAAGACACGGGACACACTGAACACTGAACACTGGATGTCTGATCCCTGACTCCCCTGCGGAAAGGGTACTTACCGCAGAGAGCGCAGAGAACGCAGAGTCAACTGAACACTGATTACTGATAACTGATCACTGATTACTCTATTTACGGAACAACTCCTTCCCCATCGCACTCACCCGTATTCTCCCCCACCAGGCCTTAAGGCGTTTCTGAATCCAGGAAGGAGGCGGCGGCTCTTTCATGGCCTCTTCCTCCTCCAGGGTCAGGGGGAAGGGATCTTGATCGAGGATTTTGGCGTGGGCGTATTGAAAAAGAATTTTGAGGGTAGCCAGGGTGGGCGCGGCCAGGAACACCCCCAAGATGCCCGCAAAGCTGGCGCCAATGACCACCCCCACCAGGACGATCATGGGATGCAAATCCAAGGCTTTGCCCATGATCCGTGGCACAATGACCGCGTTTTCCACCTGCTGGATGAGGGTATAAGCCAATAGGGTAATCAGCGCAAAGGTGATGTTGCTTACAGGGAGCATAGAAGAGCCTTGGGCCAGGGCCAGAATCACGGCGGGAATGGCAGCCAGGATGGGGCCGATGGTGGGGACCGCCTCCATGACCCCCGCGATGATGGCCAGGGCCAGGGCACTGGGAAGCCCAATGAGCAGCCCCACAATCAGGGTCAGGGTTCCGATAACCAACGAAAGCATGAGCTGCCCACGAAAGAACGCCTGCCAGACCCGATTGATGCGATGGCCGAGCTCGCGAATTTCGGGCAAAAATTCGGGCCTGACCAGGGATTGGGCCCAGGGCTTGAGCTTGTGCCCATCCACCGTGATATAAAAGACGTAGAAAAACATTAAGAAGATGGAAAAGATCAAGGAAACAGCTCGGGAAATGAAGGAGGTTAGAAATCCCGAAAGCCCACCCACAAGCCCCCACACCGCGGCAAAAATTTGCTGCGCAAAGTAGATGAGGTCATCCATGCTGGGAACATAGATGTCGCTCGGAACACCATTCACCTGCAACAGGCGGGCCATCTCCTGAAAAAATTGAGAGAAATCGATTTGAAATCCCCACAGATTCAGGACCCGTGATTCTTGCATCCACCTGTCCAATAATTCCAACCCCTGCAAGCTGGCATCAAAGACATCCTTGGTCAACTGGAAAAATTGCGAGATCAGCAGAGGAAAGAGGATGGCCGGGATCACAACAATGAGCCCTAATGCCACCAATAATCCCAAAATAGCGGCCAGGGTCCGATTGGTGCCCCGGTTTTCGAGCCGATTGACCAAAGGTTGGAGCAGATAAGCCACCAGGGCCGCGATGACCAGCCAGGTCAAGGCTGAACGCGCGTAATAGACCAAAAGACCCAGGGTGAGGAAAATGGCCAGAAGGGCCCAACGTTTGGTTTCTGGGGACCAACGAGGGGAGGGGGACTGGGAAGTCATAAAGGGCTTTGCGACCAGGGACGGTAATGATTGGTGATGGGTAAACGGCGGTCCTTGCCAAAGGCCCGGACCGTGATCTTCACACCGGGCGCGGCCTGGCGGCGTTTGTATTCGTTGCGATCCACCATACGAATCACCCGGGCCACCAACGCGGGGTCATACCCCTGGGCCACGATCTCTTCCGGCCCCATGTCCTGTTCGATGTACATGGCCAGGATGGGGTCCAGAAGCTCGTAAGGAGGGAGGCTGTCCGTATCGAGCTGGTTGGGGCGCAGTTCCGCGCTGGGGGGCTTGGTGATGATGCTGGGGGGGATGAGGTCTCGCCCGGCCCGGGCGTTGCGCCAGCGGGCCAGCTCCCATACCAGGGTCTTGGGCACATCCTTGATCACCGCGAAGCCGCCGGCCATGTCGCCATACAGGGTGGCATAGCCCACCGCGTTCTCGCTTTTATTGCCCGTGCTCAGCAAGAGCCAGCCGAATTTGTTGGAAAGGGCCATGAGGATGACGCCCCGCAGTCGGGCCTGGATGTTTTCTTCGGCCACGTTGAATTCGGTGCCCCGGAAGGGGTAATCGGGCGGGCCGTGGAGGGTTTCCAGCATGGCCGCGAAAGGCTTTTCAATGGGAACGGTGAGGAATCGAATGCCCAGGTTTTCGGCCAATTGCCGGGCATCGGTTTTGGAATGTTCCGACGAGAAGCGAGAGGGCATACTCACCCCGACCACGTTTTCCGGGCCCAAAGCATCCACTGCGATGACCGCGGTCAGGGAACTATCGATGCCGCCGCTGAGCCCCAAAACCACCTGGCTAAACCCATTCTTACGGACGTAATCTCGGGTGCCCAGCACCAAAGCCTGGTAGACTTCCCCTACAGGGTCTGGTGCGGGGTGGATGTGGGTGCGGCGCTCCAATCGGGCCTGGGGCAATCCCCGACTCAACCGTCGGGCCGAGATCACCCGAAGGCTTTCCCCTTGTTCTTGCAGGGCCCGCAACTGGTCACGATTCTGGCGATAGCGGGGATCATGCAGGCGACGTCGGAAGACCTCGTCCAGGTCGATATCTACCACCACCAGGGCTTCTTCGAACATAGGCCCCCGGGCCAGCAGGCGACCATCGGGCCCGAAAACCAGACTGCGACCATCGAAGACCAGTTCATCCTGGCCCCCTACCAGATTGCAGTAGGCCACAAAGGCCACGTTATCCGCGGCCCGGGTGCCCATCATCTTTTCTCGCGCCTCCCCTTTGCCCCGGGCATAGGGTGAGGCAGAGATATTGGTCAACAACTCCGCGCCCATCAGAGCCTGCCACTGGGGCGGCCCGCCCGGATACCAGATATCCTCACAGATGCTCACCCCCACCCGATCTCCTTCCAGATCGAACAACAGAGTCTCTTGCCCCGCGCCAAAATAGCGATTTTCATCGAACACGCCGTAATTGGGCAGATAATGTTTGGCATAAATCCCCAGCACCTGACCATCTTGCAAAAACGCGGCCGCGTTGAACAGGTCGTAATGATTGGCCACGGGCAGGCCCAGGACCACGCTCAGGCCCGCGGTGGCCGAAGCCAGATCATCCAACGCGGCCCGGGCCGCGGCAATGAAATCGGGTTTGAGCAGCAGGTCCTCGGGCGGGTAGCCTGTGAGGACCAGCTCGGGGAAGAGGATGAGGTCCGCGTCCTCGTCCCGGGCTTTTTGCAACCAGGCTCGAACCCGGGCCGCGTTGCCCTCGATATCGCCCACAGTGGTGTTGATCTGAGCCAATGCCAAACGAAGGGTGCGCATGAAATTGGGATTAGGATTAGGATTGGGATGATCGGGCGTTACGAATGCCCGCTCGCCGATACCGAAGAAAAGGGGGACGCAGTTTGCAGGTTTGCAGGTGGCAAGTGGCAGGTGGAGGGGACGCAGATTTGCGCAGATGCAACGCAGATTTCCGCAGATATTCGTCATGCTGAGCGACCGGAGGGAGCGAAGCATCTAGCGAGCGAAGCGAGCGATAATGTGGATTTCGCGCTTCGCTAGATTTCCTTCGATTGCGCTCAGGACATGCCTCGGTCGCTTCGCTCCCTCGGAATGACGTCGTACGGTTCTACTGAACACTGATTACTGATTACTGATCACTGATCACTCTATTTACCGGCTTCTCTGCGATACAAACCAGGGATTGCCCCCAGGGGACGTCCCAAATCCGCCGTAGCCAGCGCTCGCTGCGGATGAAAAGGGGCGCCAGAAGATTGAAAAGGCGGAGTTGGCCTCGGGGCAGAAGATGCCGTTTGAGGATCCGGCTGTTCAGGTACCAGCCAGGAATACCAGCCAGGTTCATGTATCGGAGGTGCAGGGGGCGGAACCCGACCTCCAGAATTTTGGCTCGCAACTCGTCTCGTTCATAACGGCGAAAATGTCCTAGCGCCTGATCCAGGGTGCCATACATGAAAACCCCTGCCGGAACCAACAGAAGCAGATGACCGCCCGGCTGCAAGACCGTGTGCATGTGGCGTAAGGCCAGGCGATCATCTTCGATGTGTTCCAGGACATTGATGCATAGGACGGTATCAAAGCGATAGGTTTGCAGATGGGGCAGCATGCTGGCATCGGTGATGTCTGCGTGCAGAAAACGCACGTGGGCATACCCCCGGAAACGCTCTTGGGTGTGTTGCACGCTGGCAGGAAGCCGGTCTAGCCCGACCACCAGGGTGCGATCCAAAAAGTAGGCGGTCATATTCCCGATGCCGCTTCCCACTTCCAACACCCGCTGCCCCGCGTATGGGGCCAGGACCTCGTAAATCCACCGGTTGTACGCGGTGACCGAGGCCATGCGGCGCAGGGTTTCCCAGCCAATCGGGTCTTGCGAGGGGAGAGTTTCGGAAAGATGTCTGGGGTCCAACGTCCTGACGCTATCCATAGTGAGCGTCCAGAAATAACTTCCCTTTTTTGCCGCAACACTTGCCGAGTAAACTCGTGCCTATGGAGGCGCTTCGCGCCAATGGTCGCCCTTCGGCGACCTCTTTTGTCGCCGTTTTGGACGGCGGAGGCCGTCCATTGGCCGTAGGCCTTAAGTGTTCGACTTCAGTCGATGAGCACAAAAACGGAAATTAGTTTTTAGACGGTTACATAGTCCTGAGCAATGGCCGGGTCCACGCCCAGGGATTCCAAAATCGCTTGCTGTCGTGCCCACATCCGAGCTTTGGCTTCGGGAGTGGTATGGTCGTATCCAAGCAGATGCAATACGCCATGAACGACCAGCAGGATGAGCTCATCATGGAGGTCGTGTCCCAAACGGTGGGCCTGGCGTTGGGCGTAAGGAAAGGCAATAATGACATCTCCCAAATAGGTTTCCTCGCCCGCTTCGGGGGGGAGCACAAAGGTCTCATCCGCAGTTTGAGCGGGGAAACTCAAGACGTCCGTAGGGCCTTCCCGGTTCAGAAAACGCTGGTTCAGATCAGCGACCTCCTCATCGCCGGTGAGGATGATGACGATATCCCCTTCTTGTGCTTCCAGGGCCAGAGCCTGGGCCGCGGCCCGACGCAGGCGCTCGGCATCCACGAGGCCCCGGAAGGGAACCTGGATGTCAATTTCAATGGTCGTCACGTTGCCACCTGTTTCTTTTGGCAGATCATCACCGGCACGGTGGCGTTATGAACCACGTCATCCACAGTGGAACCCAAAAGCGCGGCCAGGAAGCGGCTGTGCCCGTACGCGCCGATGAGGATCATGTCCACATCCTCCTGGGTCGCGACCGCCAGGATCTGTTCCGCGGCATGGCCTTTGACCAGGCGACGTTCGGCGGCCACGCCCCGTTCTCGGGCCAGCGCCGCGGCTTCAAAATTGGCTTCGGCCCGATCGCCTTTGCCGTCATCCACGGTGAGGAGGATGAGGCGGCGCTCCTGGGTCAGAGCCAAATGGAAGGCGATATCCAGGGCGTCTCGGGCCCGGTCGCTGCCATCGTACGCGACCAGTAAGGTCTTCAGAGGACGAGGATCGCTGGCCGTGGCCAGTACCGGCACGGGGGCATGACGCACCACGGCTTCGAACACGGAGCCAAACAAGGGGCCGCTCCAACGACCGCCCGCGCCCCGACGTCCCATCACCACCAGGTCGACCTGGTTCGCGTACTGAAGGATGATATCGGACACGATGCCCGATTCAAAGTAAGTTTCTATGGGCACCCCTGCGGTGGCCGCCTGTTGGCGCAAATCGCGCAAAGCCTTTTCCCCTTGCTGCCGTAGTTGTTCCCGCAAACGTTCTGCTTGCTCCAACAGCACAGGATCGCAACCGGGGGAAAGGGGATCCACGGTGGCGGAAACGCTCCAACAAGGGGCGTAAATGACTCGTTCATCCGCGATAAAAAGCCCCAGGAGGGTTGCACCCTCTTCTCGGCCCAGGGCAAGAGCATGGTGCACAGCCACCCAGCTTTCGCTGGAATTGTCGATAGGAATGAGGATGCGGTCGAACATGATAATACCTCCTTGCCGGCAAGCGGTTACGAGCGCAGAATTTTGGGCTTGATCAACCATTGAAGATGGGCTTGCCCCGGCTCCACCTCGCGCCATGTCGAGGCGTAAAGGCGTAGGCTGGCAATGGCCGCGGTGGGCATACGTACATGCCCCCCACACAGACGTTGGATCACATCCTCCAGGCCAGGATTATGGCCCACCAGCATGACCCGGTCGAAGGATTCGGGCAGGTCTTGCACCACGGCCAGAAGCATGGAGGGAGAAGCCAGGTAAATGCGCCGATCCAAAATCAGCTCCCCCTGGAACCGACTTTCATGGGCCACGATTTCGGCCGTGAGTCGGGCTCGAGCCGCGGGGGAGCTGACAATGTGTTGAGGCAACAGGTTGTGTTGGGCCAAAAAGGCCGCCATACGGGGGGCATCGCGTCGGCCGCGAGGATTAAGGGGCCGCTCGAAGTCCGTGGCATACTGGGGCCCCCAGTCGGATTTGGCATGGCGCATGAGGAGCAGGGTCTTCATGCCCTCATTTTAGAACGCAATGCCCGTAAGTGGCAAGTAAAGCCGAGAGCGGATGGGGGATTCCAGGAAGGTGAAATAGATGTCGGTATGCAAGTCGGTTTCATCGACCACATTGCGCGCATCGGTCCACAGCACATAGGCATCCCCGTGCAAATTGGTGGCGATGGCAGGGGAGTGCTGTTCGGCTCCTCCGGCATCGTCGTTAAGCCGATGGTTAGGGCTCCAATGGCCTTCCCAGGGGCGTAGCACACTGAAGAAGATGTCGGGATTTTCCAGGCGGAGGTCTTCCCACACCGCGTAGGCCCCCCCCTGAGGAACGCCGACGATGGCAGGGCGAGTCATACGGGCGGGACGAGGGCCATCATCCACCCGCTGGACCGGGGTCCACGTTTCGGATTGAGGGAACCATTGGGCTGCGAAGATATGGGGCTGGCCCAGACGGTCATCTTCCCAAATGGCATGGAGCACGCCCGCGCCATCCAGCGCGATGTCGGGATGACGCTGACTGGCCGGCGGGTTCTTTGTGAGCAGTTGGGGCTGGCTCCAGGTGGTGCTGCCCGCCTGTTTGCGCGACCAGTAGATGGCCGTGGTGGTCCGAGCCTGCGCCTGGGTGGTTTGCGTCTGGGTCCATACGGCCATGAGTCCACCCTGGCCATCGGAGGTGATAGCAGGACTGTATTGGCGTTGGCCCGTGGGCGCGATGGGGTGTTCGGGGGTCCAATGGGTGGCTCCGGGCTTTAAGGTGGCGTAGAAAATGGCCGGGACGCCAGGTTGGTTGCGATCATCGGCCCAGAGGAGATGGGCGGTGCCTCGAGCATCGACGAAGAGGGCGGGCATGGTTTGTTCGCCCGTGGTCGTGGCATGAACCCGACCGCCGGGGCTCCAGGAACCATCGGCTGTTTTACGAGCCCAATAAAGATCGGCGTCTCCCTGGCGGGCATCGACCCACACGGCCAGGGCGCCGCCGCCAGGCAAGAGGGCCAGGGCCGAGGCCGATTGCGCATCCTGGCCCGGTGGATTTTCCACCACCGCATCCTGGCCCCACGCGCCCACGGGCGAGACCAAGCGATCGAACAGGATGAGAGAACCCTGGGCATTGGTGTGCGTCCAGAGGGCCATGGCAAAGCCGTTTGGAGCCACGGCAATCGCAGGCTCGGCCTCGATGGCTTGAGCAAGGTGGTCATTGACCGGTCGGTTGCGAGGGGTAGGAGAAGGGACGGGGGTGGAGGTG
>JALWZT010000182.1 GCA_027002405.1 Anaerolineae bacterium
ACCCCCACCCCTTCTCCGCAACCCCAGCCTGCCGCGGTTTCGAACCAGGTCATTGCTTGTGATCCTGCTTTGCCCCCCCAGGTGCACCAGGCCCTGCAACAGGCTCTGGCCCAAACCGATTTCCGATGTGGGGACGCTTCGGCCCCAACCCGAGTGGATATCCAGCCTCTGAGCCAGGCCCAGGGGGTGATCCTGGGCGAACGCTTTTTCGCGGTGGTCGCGCCCTTTGCCACCGTGCAGGATGACATCTCCCTGGCTTCGTTACAAGCTCGCTGGCTGGGCCAGGGTGGCGAGCTCTGGGCTCCCCCCGAGGTGCTGACTCTACTCCGCACCATCCTGGGCCAGGCATCATCCCAGGCCGTGCATCCCATCCCCGCGGAAGCACTGCTGCCGACTCTGACCCAAAACCCCGGTGCGTTAGGGCTTTTGCCCTTCGACGCGCTGGACCCCACCTACAAAGTCCTCACCCTGGATGGCATCAACCTGCTGGATAAACGCATCCCGCCCGAAAGCTATCCCCTGGCCCTCGCGTACACCCTGCACGGGCCCGAAGCCGAATCCTTGCACACGGCCTTGAAAGAGGTGGTCCAGCCCTTCACCAACCGGGATGTGGACCACATGACCACCTTGATTATGACAGGAGTCACCGCCATGAGCCGGGGCACGGCCGCCAAGATGGAGGAAAAAGGGGTCCTTTATCCCGCGCTGGTGATCTCCGACACCCTGGCCGCGGCGGATATCACCCATGTCAGCAACGAAGTGCCCTTTATCAAAGGATGCCGGGTCAATAACACCTACATGAACCTGGTGTTGTGCAGCGATTACCCCTATCTGGCCGCGCTGGAAGCCATTGGGGTGGATATCGTGGGGCTCAGCGGCAATCATGTCAATGATTTTGGCCGGGATGGGGCCCGTGAGTCGTTGCAATTTTACCAGGACCATGGCATCCCGGTGTATGGCAGCGGTTTGAACGAAGAAGAAGCCTGCCGTCCCCTGCGCTGGGAAGACCACGGCAATACCTACGCCTTTTTCGCGGCCCTGGCGTGGTGGCCGGAAGAAGCCTGGGCCACGGCCACGGAGCCGGGCGCGTGTTCCTATTACCGCAACCGGGATAAGCTTTTCGCGGCTATCCGCCAACTGAGCCGGGAAGTGGATATCGTTTCGGTGGAGCTTCAGTTCGAAGAAACCTATAACCCCTGGCCCACTGTGGATCAGGTCAAGGAATTCCGGGCCCTGCACGAAGCGGGCGCGGACATTGTCACCGGGGTGCAGAGCCATGTGCCTCAGGCCGCGGAACCCTATGGCGCGCAGGAACCCGGCGGCCCGGCCATCATCCTCTACGGGCTGGGGAATCTTTTCTTTGATCAGATGCAAAGCTGGGAGACCCGCACCGGGCTCATCGCCCGCCACACCATTTATCAGGGACGTTTGCTGAGCACGGAGCTCCTGACCACGGTGCTGGAGGATTTCGCGCAGCCGCGCTGGGCCACCCCGGAGGAGCGGGCGGAGATTTTGCGCACCATCTTCCAGGCGGCCCCGGCCAAAGGGGCCCTGCCCACGCCCCCAACCC
>JALWZT010000183.1 GCA_027002405.1 Anaerolineae bacterium
CCGTATTGCGTATTGCGTAACGACTGGACGGAATACGGAATACGCAATACGAACCTTTGCCGACTCGCCCAACGTCGGCCTGGCGATTCCTCAGCAACCAGCGATCATTCTATTTTCATAGCAGTCATCACGAACGGCAGTTCGCCGATACGAATGAAAACGCCTCGCGGCCAAGTTGGCGCGGGAAGCCGATTTCGTCAAGCGTCAAACGTCATGCGTCATGACCTGACGTTTCACGTTTTACGTTTGACGTTCGTTGGTGCCTCGCTCAACGTTGTCCTGATGATCTCAATCCTAATCCTGATCCGAATCCTATTTACATAGCAGACATTTGGCGCCGTTTAGCCGACCGAAGTGACGTCCACCACGCCCGCCCGGCGATGAAGTCGCCGGGCTACAGAACGGCGCCGGATAATTCCGGCTATTCCCGCAGGGGCGTTGTTTCTGGCCTCGGCGCTACTGAACACTGAACACTGGATGACTGATCCCTGACTCCCCTGCGGAAAGGGTACTTACCGCAGAGAGCGCAGAGGACGCAGAGTCAACTGAACACTGATTACTGATAACTGATCACTGATTACTCTATTTACATAGCAGTCCGACGGCGGGCCACCCCGCGCCGATACCGACGAAAATGCCTCGCGGCCAGGGCGGCGTGACTCGTATTCCGTATTGCGTATTGCGTAACGACTGGACGGAATACGGAATACGCAATACGAACCTTTGCCGACTCGCCCAACGTCGGCCTGGCGATTCCTCAGCAACCAGCGATCATTCTATTTTCATAGCAGGCACAGGAGCAGATTCATGGCCGACGCCTCTGTCCCTACCACACCCATGACCTTTACCTTGTCCCGACACGAACTCCTGGTTATCCTGGACACCCTGAACGCGGACACCATCCCCGGTTTGGAAGAAGACCCCTTGGGCCCTCTCGACGAAGCCCAGGAGCGTCTGGCCCGGACCATCGCGCAACGGGCATTGGTCGCTCGGGGCTATCTGCGATGGGGTGATAACGAACCCGTGCTTTTACGTTGGGTGGGGGATGCGGTCGCGACGTGCATCCGTGCGCCCGAAATGCTGATGATCTACCACCGCCCCCCGGCCGCGGCACCGATTCAGTACTACGTGCATATCATCGACGGCCGGGCCGTGGTTCATATCCCCTCCCAGCAGGTCCTTCACTTTTTCTCGATTCAACCCAGCCGAAATGACTTGCTTGACCGCATCGACGACATCGTCAACATCCCCGCGGACCTTCCGGGTGGCCATACCAAATACATCCTGCCCGAAGCGACCTTTATCCAGGCCCGGGAACAGGCCCAGGCCGGGCAATTGCAAGCCGCGCAACAGACCCTGGAACAAGCCCATCTCCCTTCGAACCGGGCCGCGGCGTTTTTGGCAACCCTGACTCGTAACCCCGCGCTCACCGTGTTCCAGCACCTGAAAGCGATCTCCGCGGACGAAACCCAAAAAGCCGATTTCACCGTGATTCGCGACGACCAAAGCGCCTGGCTGCTCACCCTGCAACAGGAACAAATGGAACTCCGACCTGTCAACCGTTCAGACTTCCGCGAGTTCATGATGCAAGTGCTGGGAGGGTAGGTCAGGATCAGGATTAGGATTAGGATTAGGATAGAGGAACATTGGAACACGTTGAGCGAGGCATCAACGGCGTTAAACGTCAAACGTAAAACGTCAGGTCATGACGCCTGACGCCTTGACGGTTTAACGAAATCGGCTATCTGCACCACTTTCCCACCTCTAGCGTTCCCTTCTCCTCGGTATCACCATGTCCGCACCCATTGTCCAAGCCCAATATGACCGATTGACCGACATCGCCCAGCGCTTCCAGCGTCAAAGTGATGTCAACGCCGAGCTCAAACAGCGTCTCCTCCAGCATTACCAACCTTTACAACAGGGAGGCTGGCAGGGCCGGGGGGCCCAGGCCTTTTTCGCGGAGATGGAAAACGAGGTCTTCCCGGCCATGGATCGGCTCATCCAGGCCCTGAGCCAGGCTTCCCAGGTGACGATTCAGATCCAGCATGTGCTGCGTGAGGCCGAAGAAGAGGCGGCCCGGCCCTTCCGCCAGGGCGAAACCTCGGCCTCGGGCTCTGCCCCAGGGGCCGGAGGGGCTCCCGCTGCGCCTCCACCGCCCCGGATTTACATCGTCAATGGCATCAACAGCGCGGGCAATGTGCCCGGTCAGATCGGGGATGACCAAAGTGTGGCCCTGCGCGAGCTCCTCATCGCTCACGGTTATGATCCCGACCAGGTCGTAGCAACCCCTGCCATCTACCTGACCCCACGCATCAACTGGCGGCCCAACTTCGAAGGCACCCATTACGGCGGCCTCCTCTCCCCCGTCGATTGGATCACCGGCAAGCTCGCACAAGGGGCCAATACCCTGGTTGGGGGCGCCATCCACCAGGCCAATCACA
This sequence comes from Anaerolineae bacterium, assembly GCA_027002405.1. Taxonomy (GTDB): domain Bacteria; phylum Chloroflexota; class Anaerolineae; order J102; family J102; genus M2005. The sequence continues at coordinate 2,442 of JALWZT010000183.1, forward strand.
TTCTGGGCAACACGGTCGTCAGTTCCCTCTATGGAAGCGCACAAGTGGTACGGGAATATGTGCAGGGTTCCCAAGGCCCCTACACGCAACAGGTGTACCAATTCATCCTCAACGACTTACAACGTCATCCCCTGGCTCCTGGCCAGAGCATCATCCTCATGGGGCACAGTGGCGGGGGTGCGGTGGTGGCCAACCTCGCGGGCATGATCGAACGGGGCACCGGACGTAATGTTTCGGGTGTGGTCACCATGGGATCGCCCGTTTCCAACTATGACGAGGCCGGTCGCTATGCAGAGACCATCGTCCAGATCCGCCACCAGCGTGACCTCATCGGCCTGCCCGCTATCCGTTCCGAAGAATCCCGCGTCACCCTGCCGACCTCCTTGATCTTTGCGCCTTCTTCTGGTGGGAGATCCCTCATCACCTGGCCCGCCGTGGAAATGATAAGCCGTTATACCGGCCCGCGGCCGCCCATGGTCGTGGATGTGACCCTGCAAAGCCCTGTCACCGGCATCCTGGATGCCCACGGTTCCTACATGAACTCAGGCAACAGCGCCAGCCAGCAGATGCTGGACACCCTCCACCGCCTCTTCCCCAGCATGCCTCTGCATTGAGAACCTGGCCGACTGCACACTGATTACTGATGACTGATCACTGATTACTCCTGCTCGCGCCTGGCCTCGGCCTGACAATCCTCAATCCTAATCCTGATCCTATTTACGGAACACCTTCCCCCTCACCCCAACCATGCCTACCTTCCTTTTACCACGCCCCAAATGGGTCATCCCCCTCATCCTTCTCTTCGTGCTGGCATGTAACGTCACTCCTTCCAACCACACCGACATGAAAAAAATCGATACCTGGCCTATCAACGACTGGCTGCAACCACGTCCCAAGAAAGATACGGTCTTCTTCCTCTTTCAAGATGGCGATGCCCGCCATCTTTTCCTGCGTTATGGGGGGCAAGATAAGGACCTGGGGCTCCTGAGCCGAGCATTTGGCGAGGATGCGCCTCTGGAAGCTCAGTTTGTGGATATCGAAGGCACCCAATTCATTGTTTTTTGGGTGGACCAACAGAACCTCCCTTCCCCGGCCAAATTCATCCTCCTCTACCGGCCCCGCACCAGCACTCCTCATGCCAAAACCCGGGGAAGCAAGATGGTGGAAGTCACCCCGAAAGGTCTTTCGGTCCTCCCCATTTTCCCTCTAGAACAGGAGGAATGGGATGCCTTGGAGCATCTACGCCTTTTGCCGCGTCAGGCAGAAGCCCCACCCCTTTTTCAACAGGAGTACGATCCCCCCTACTCCCTCCACGGACGCTTCCAGACCGTCACCCTACCTCGATGACCTATGAATGACTTTCTGATCTCCCGTGCCGAGCTTCAGGCCATTCTCTCTCTGGCTCAGGTTTCCCATTTTCCCGGGCTCCAACCTCAAGACCCGGCCCTGGGCGAACTTTCGCCCGAACAGGAGGCTTATGGTATCCTGTGTGGAGAGCGGGCTCTGCGGGCCCGGGGGCTTGCCTTCATCGACCCCGAAGGTACCTTGCGCATTCACAACGACCTGTTGCGGGCCGTGGGGGTCTGCGCTTGGGCGCCCAACATGCTCACCGTGACCCATTTCCCGCCCCAAAGCGACCAAGCCGCGCAATTTTCCATCTTCCACCTGGATGATGACTACGTGGCTCATCTCCTGCCCGACCCCGCGCTCTTCCAATTCAACATCTATCCCCATCGTCAGGCCGTGGTTGAGGACCTCTGTCGCCTCTGCCCTCAGCCCCAGGCCCCCACGTCGGTCCCGGCCTTTCAGGTCCCTGCCGACGTTTTGCAGCGGGTGCAACAGGCCGCGGACGCTTCCCAACCGGACCAGGCCCTGGCCCTGCTGGGAGAGGCGGGCGTAGCCCCGGAGTCTGCTACGGCGTTCATCGAAGTGTTGAGTAAGCCCCATACCACCCTCATCTTCCAGGCCTTGCAACGCCCCGACCCCGACACCCTGACCATTCAAAGCGCCACCATCCTCAGTACCGACCATGATCTATGGGTGGCTGTGCCGCTCCCCCCTTCCTCGGACCACCCAGGAAACGACACCTATCAGCTCCAACCCATCCAGCCCGACGCGCTGGCGGCCATGATTGACCGCATGGCCTGGTAATTCCCTACGGATCTCGAGTATGTCAGCTTCTCGCGTTCCCACCTTCACCCGCATCCTCCTTTTGCTCGGTCTCCTTCTCCTCAGCGGCCGGGCATCCCGCGTATGGGCCGCTCCGCCATGCCAGGGCGAGTCTGCGCAACCGCCGGTTGTTCTCGAAGCTCCTGTTTACAACCCCAACACCAACCAATACAGTGTGCCCATCCGCGTCCTCCAACCGGACCAGGTCTCCAGCGTCGAGATCATTGTGCAAAACATGGAGGAGGGCACCATTATCAACTCGTCACCTCCTATTGCCGTCCTGGGCCGGGCTAATCTCTCGTACGCCTTCTCCCTGGAGGGACAACCCTCAGGTGAATATCGTATCACGCTCAGGGCTTTTGATCTTCAGGGGCAACCGATCTATCGGCAAAACCAATTTGGGGGCGGGAACATCCTGGACCTGGCCAGCGTCACTGTCAAATACCAACCTCCCCAGGAGGAAAAACTCACCTTCCGCATCGTCTCGGTGCGGCCGGATTACGAAAACAACCAGCTCCTGGTGCGCCTCGATATCCCCGGGAACGGGCATCCCACCCATTATAAAGGCCTGCTCAGCGCTGAAGGCACCGAGCTCAAGGCCTTCCCCCTGGCCCCGCTGGAAAATCCCTTGCGGCTCCCCATGCCGCCGGAGATCACCCGCACGCCCGGACATTACACTCTCACCCTGTATCTCCAGGATGATCACCGCACCTCGGACCCTCAAACCTACGAATTCGAACTCAACCCACCGCCTCCGCCCTCCTTTTTTCATCGGGTGGGCATCGCACTCAAGACGCATCCCGGCATTCTCGTCAGCATCCTTGTCATCGTGCTGACATTGGTTTTGAGTATGGTCATTAGAAACCGTCGGGAGCAACAGGCTCGGGCTATTTCTTTGCGCCGTCCTCCGGTCGACCACACCTACAACCCGGCGGCTCCTCGGGCCCCGACGCCCCCTGCCCCCGCGCCATCCAGCCCTCGCCAATCCCCTTCCACGCCTCGGGGCCCACGTCCCTCTTCCAC
>JALWZT010000184.1 GCA_027002405.1 Anaerolineae bacterium
CTTGCAAGGTCTCAGCCAGTTGCGAGATAGGCACCGGCGTTTTTTCCTGCGAAAGCAAAGCAATACGCAGGAGATACATCTCTACGGATTCGGAAAGGGTGCTCACTGTTATGTCTTGCCTTAAAAATCACTCGATTTTTTAATAGGGGCCTATCATACACCAGGAACTTTGTGTGGGGCAAATTCCAATTCAAAGGGAGCGCGGGTGGGCAAAGGATTACTTAAGCCCAACTATGATCTAAATAAGACAAGCCATCTTTCGTCATGCCGTAAAATGGAGTAATCAGTGATCAGTCATCAGTAATCCGTTGCGGGGCTAGCCGGAATTATCCGGCGCACTTCATCGCCGGGCGGGGGTGGTGGCCCCAGAGCTCGGAGGTCTGCGCGGACCTCCAGGGTCTCATGCATTCATGGTATAATACAGCCATGCCCAAAGCTCGTACCAGCTATGTTTGCTCTGAATGCGGCCATAAGCAGGCCCGTTGGACGGGGCGTTGCCCCCGATGCGGAGCCTGGGATACCATGCAGGAGGTGGTGGAAACCGTCGCCCCTTCCTCGGGTGGGCAAGCCCGCGCGCGAACCCAGCGCCCTGCCCCGCAACCCATCACCGAGGTCCCCACCGAAGACCTGGCCCGCATCCCCTTGCGGATTGGGGAGATGGCCCGGGTGCTCGGCGGCGGGATCATGCCCGGTGGGGGGGTGCTCATCAGTGGGGATCCGGGCATCGGCAAGAGTACCCTCCTCATGCAAATGGCTGGGGCCGTGGCCAGGGATGGCCGGACTGTGCTCTATGTCAGCGGCGAGGAATCCGCGTATCAGGTGCGCCGCCGGGCCGAACGGCTGGGGTGCATGCATCCTCAACTTTATCTGTTGGCAGACGTGGACCTGCACAACATCCTGGCCCGCATCGAGGCCATGCAACCGGGCCTGGTCATTGTGGACTCCATCCAGGCGGTGTCTTTGGATGATCTGAGCAGCAGTGCGGGCAGTGTCACCCAGGTGCGAGAGTGCGCGTCCCGGCTTCTGCGCATGGCCAAAGAAACCCATACTCCCCTCTTTTTGGTGGGCCATGTGACCAAAGAAGGCACCATTGCGGGCCCGCGGGTGCTGGAACACATGGTGGATACCGTGCTCTATCTGGAAGGGGACCGATTCCACAGCTACCGGTTGCTACGGTCGGTGAAAAACCGATTTGGGTCCACCAACGAGGTGGGCGTGTTCGAAATGCGCAGCCAGGGGCTGGAAGAGGTAACGAATCCCAGCGAGGTGTTCCTGGCGGAACGTCTGCCCAATGCCGCGGGCAGCGCCATTGCCGTGCCCCTGGAAGGCGCCCGGCCCCTGTTGGTGGAAGTTCAGGCCCTGGCTTCTACCACCACCTTTGCCCAGCCCCGCCGCACGGCCAATGGGGTGGATTTCAATCGCCTGTTGCTAATTGCGGCCGTGCTTTCGAAAAGGGTGGGACTACGACTTTCGGATCAGGACATCTTTGTCAATGTGGTAGGTGGTTTGAAAATCAGCGAGCCGGGGAGCGATCTGGCCGTGGCTTTGGCCA
>JALWZT010000185.1 GCA_027002405.1 Anaerolineae bacterium
GCTTCGCGCCGACGGTCGACCTCCGTCGACCGGACGACTGGACGGCGAAGGCCGTCCATTGGCCATAGGCCTTAAGTGTCCGACTTCAGTCGGTGAGTACAGCCTCAACCGAAATAGGACGCACCCGCGATGAAGTCGCCGGGCTACAAAACGACGCCGGATGATGAACGTTTACAAAACAATCCGGTAATAGAATGAGGCCTATGACCCGTTTAATTTGTAAAACTCCATAATCCGGCTAGCCCCGCAACTGATTACTGATGACTGATCACTGATTACTCGTGCTCGCGCCTAATCTCGGCCTAACAATCCTCAATCCTAATCCTGATCCTATTTACGGAACGGGTGCCTAGGACTGGAAGAAAGGCTCCAAGGCCCGGAAGAGCTCGCGCATGTCATCGGGGCCTAATTCACCCATGTGGGCGATACGGAAGGTTTGGTTTTTCAGGTTGCCGTATCCATTGCCGATGACAAACCCCTGTTCCCGGGCAAAGGCGATGAGGGCGGGGACATCGATGTTGCGGGTATTGCGCACGCAGGTGACCGTGCGGGATTCGTAGCCAGGCGCGGGGAAAAGCTCGAAGCCATGCTCGCGAGCCCAGGTGTGGGTCAATTGCATGGCGGCTTCGTGCCGGGCCCAACGGTTTTCCAACCCTTCCGCCAGGATCCGGTCGAGCTGGACATCCAACGCGTAAAGGAGGCTGATGGCCGGGGTGGCCGGGGTAGTTTTGCCTGCGGCCAGGTATTTTTCCAGGTTGAGAAGATCGAAATACCAGCCACGATGGGGGACTTCCTGGGCCCGGGCCAGCATGCGGTCCGACACCGCGGCAAAGGCCAGGCCTGGAGGCAAGGCAAAGGCTTTTTGGCTGGAGGTGAGGAGCATGTCCAGTCCCCAGTCATCAAAGGCGATCCGGACCCCCGAGGCGGAGGAAACCGCATCGACCAAGATGAGGACATCGGGGTATTTTTCTCGAACCAGGTGGGCAAGGGCTGCGATGTCGCTCATGACGCCGGTGCTGGTTTCGTTGTGCACGATGGTGACAGCGTCGAACCCGCCCGCGGTCAGGGCCGCGTCTACATCTTCCGGCCGAATGGGCTGCCCCCAAGGGATATCCAGCCGCACCGCGTCTTTGCCATTGCTCACCGAAACGTGATGCCAGCGCTGAGCGAACGCCCCCGCAACCATGTTGAGGACCTTGCGGCCCGGGCGTACCGCGTTGCGGATCGCGGCCTCTTGCAGGCCTGTGCCCGACGATGCGGTGATGTAGACATGTTGGTCCGTCAGAAGGACCTGTTTAAGCCGGGGAAGGATAGCATAGAAAAGGTCGGCAAAGGCTCGGCTGCGATGCCCCACCATAGGGCGGGTTTGGGCCTGGGCCACTTCAGGGGCCACTTGGGTGGGGCCGGGAATAAAGAGTTTGGCATGGGAGGTCATGGCTGGCTCCAAAATGAAGAAATGTTACCTTTTGCGGGGATGGAAACATTGCTTACAGAAGCATTTCATGATATAGTGGCCTTCTGTAAAATTTCCGCAAGCCATTTGAAGGTATGGTAGCATAGCCTGGCCTGGTTGGCTATAGGCGGAACGTGAGGATTGTACCGCGTTCCTCCCTTTTGTGCCAAGGTCCAGTGTCTTTTCATTTGGCATGAATTTTGGACGGTCTGATAGCAGGCACCATGAGCCACGGCTCGCCGATACCGAGGAAAATGGGAACGCAGATTTGCGCAGATGATTTTATGTTTAACTACTGAACACTGAATACTGAACACTGAACACTCACATTGTCGCCTCGCTCAACGCTGTCCTGACGATCCTCAATCCTAATCCTGATCCGAATCCTATTTACATAGTAGCCTGAACATAGACTCCTGATCTCCGAAAACGCTCACCATGACTCCTATTGAAGCCCTTATCATCATCGTCCAGTTGATTTTTTTGGAAGGCATTTTATCGATCGATAATGCCGCGGTATTGGGGGCGATGGTGGCGCAACTTCCGGCCAATAAGCCCATTCCCTGGCCTCATTGGCTGCATTTTATGTCGGGATGGGGGGATCGGGTTTTTGGCCCTCAGCGTAAAGCCGCGCTCACGGTAGGGCTTTTGGGAGCGTATGCGGGCCGGGCCTTGATGTTGCTTTTGGCCACATTTATTATTGCCAACCCCTGGTTGCGCCTTTTGGGCGCGGCGTATCTTTTTAAGCTGGCCCTAGATCATTTAGGCAGTCCTCATGAGACGTGGGAAGAGGAGGAAGAAGCTGAAGAAATGGCCAGGAAGACCGCGGGGAAAGGCTTCTGGATGGTGGTCTTGCTGGTGAATCTGGCGGACCTGGCTTTTAGTCTGGATAATGTGGTGGCCGCGGTGGCATTGAGCTCGGAATTCTGGGTGGTTTTTCTGGGGGTTGCGATCGGGATTCTTATTATGCGATTTGCGGCCCAGATTTTTACCCTCCTTATCGAACGGGAGCCCGTGCTTTCCACCGCAGCCTATCTGTTGGTCCTGGCCATTGGTGTGGAGGTTTTGATTTCAGATATCACCCTGCTGATGGGCCATGAATTTGACTTCAGAAGCTGGCAGAAATTTGGCATCTCCTTAGCGATTTTGGTGTTATCTGTCATATACGCCCATTCGCCCTTTTTGCAACGGGTTTTGGGCCCGATTCTCTTGGTGTTCAAACGCCTGTTTTACTACCTGAATCGCGGCATGGATTTGTTGCTGTACCCCATCGGCTGGGTATTCCGCAAGATGTTTCAAGGCATGGCCTTCCTTTTTCGGCAGTTTAGGCCCAAAACTCGCGTCGTTTGACGCATCCCCAACTCAAACCCTACTCCCAGGAGGTGTTATGTGAGCGCCCTGGCTGAGAAGTACGTCAAAAATATCGACGGCTTCACCGAGTGGCTGGGATGGCTTTCCCAGATGCTGACCGTGATCGTGGTCATCATTGGTTTCATGAATGTCGTGCTGCGGTATGTGGGATTCATGATCGGCGTGCGCCTCACGTCGAACATGATTATCGAGTTGCAATGGTACATTTATTCGCTGGTCTTTATCTTCAGCTTCCCTTACATCCTGAAGCATGACATCAATGTGCGGGTTGATTTTTTGTATGGGCAATGGCCCAAGCGAAGAAAGGTGTGGCTCGACTTCATTGGCAATTTCTTTTTCTTGATTCCCTTTTTGATCTTGGGCAGTTACATCGCCTGGCCCGCGATCTTGCAGTCGTGGGGCTTGCGGCCCGATGGGTCTTGGGGCGCGATGGAATGGTCTCCGGACCCCAGCGGGTTGCCGCGGGCGCCCATTAAGTCCATGATTATCTTTGGGTTCTTCACCTTGCTGCTGCAATCCATCTCCGAGCAGATCAAATACTGGTGGTATTTGCGCGGCAAGGTTTCAGAAGAAGTTTTGAAAGAGAAGGAGCACGAAGAACCTTTGCGCATCGAGTAACGTCGCTCATCTCAGTCCTTTACGGTATTCATCGGAGTTATGATTATGGCGTCGACCACCCTTTTGGGCTTGTTAGCCCTTTCTATGTTCGTTTTTTTCTTTGTTTTGATTCTTGTTGGGTACCCGGTGGCCTTTTCTTTTGCGGGCACCGCGGTGATTTTCACCCTGCTGGGCATCGCGTTGGGCGCGTTTAACCCCAATTTGTTGAAATTGCTGCCAAGCCGTTGGTTTGGGAGTATGAATAACTTTACTTTGTTAGCCATTATCTTCTTTGTGTTCATGGGAGCGGTGTTCGAAAAATCGGGCCTGGCCGAGCAATTGTTGACCACCATCGGGATTTTGCTTGGGCCCCTGCGGGGTGGCCTGGCCCTGACCGTGGTCATTGTGGGGACGCTGTTGGCCGCGGCCACCGGCGTGGTGGCGGCCACGGTCATCGTCATGGGTTTGATGTCTCTGCCCATCATGGTCAAATATAAATACGATCACCAATTAGCCACCGGCGCGATTATTTCATCCGGAACCCTGGCTCAGTTGCTCCCCCCCAGTTTGGTCTTGGTGGTGCTCAGTGATCAGGTAGGCATCAGCGTGGGGGACCTGTTCATGGGCGCGTTGATCCCGGGTTTGATTTTGGCTGGGCTCTATGCGGCCTATGTGCTCGTCGTGGCCTGGATCAAGCCCGAAAAAGCCCCGGCCTTGCCCCCAGAAGCGCGCACCTACAAAGGTTGGGCTTTGTTTCGCCGGGTTTTGGTCGCGGTGGTCCCCCCTCTGGTACTCATCTTCGCGGTGTTGGGGTCGATTTTCTTTGGTTTTGCCACGCCCACCGAAGCCGGCGCTGTGGGCGCCTTTGGGGCCACGGTACTCACGGCCGCCAATGGGAATCTCACCTGGGATTTGGTCAAACGGGCGGCTCGCTCCACCGCGAACATCACCTCCCTGGTGTTGATGATTTTGTTTGCGTCCACCTATTTCAGCATTGTATTCGATGGCTTGGGCGGCCAGGAGTATGTGAAGTCTTTGCTCACGGACCTGCCCGGTGGCTATTGGGGCTTTATCATTGTGGCCAACATTGCCATCTTCCTGCTGGGCATCAATCTGGAGTTCATCGAAATCAGCTTTATTGCCATGCCTTTGTTGGTGCCCGCGGCCCGGGAATTGGGCGTGGACCTGGTGTGGTTCTCGGTGATGATGGCCATTAACCTGAACATGGCTTTTATCTCCCCTCCGGTCGGCTTCTCCCTCTTCTATCTACAAAGTGTGGCCCCGCCCGAGGTGAAAACCATCGATATTCACAAAGGCGCGATCCCCTTCATGGTTTTGCAGGGGGTGGGGCTTATCATCGTTATGCTGTTCCCGCAGACGGTTACCTGGCTGGTGAACCTGTCGGCCCATTAGCATCGACGCGTAGCCATCTCCCTTTGCCCGGCCCGCACCTCGTGAGCCGGGCGTTTTTGTCCGGCGATGGGAACGCAGATTCCCACTGATTACTGATCACTGATTACTCTATTTTCGGAACAGTCACCACGAGCAATAGCTCGCCGCATAACGACGAAAATGGGACCCAGTTTGCAGGTTTGCAAGTGGCAAGTGGCAGGTGGTCACGGTGTGCGTCTCAGACATTTGGCGTGGTTTAGCCGAGCGAAGTGGCGTCCGCCACGCCCGCCCGGCGATGAAAGTGAACCTGTTGGTTTACTATTGGTACGCTGGGGATACCTCCTTTCGACCGCTTCTGCAGGAGGAGATGAGTCTTACGTAGCCCCTCCGTTCCGGGCGATCACCCCTCCCCCGCCAGCGGGGGAGGGGCAGGGGTGGGGGCCAATCGGCCGGATCACCGCTCCTACCGGATTGCTCGGCAACCTGCTTGAGGTTTGCCAACAGCATCGTTCAGCCTCGGGCGCGAAGGAACGGCGCGGGATGAATCCGGCTAGCTCCGCAACTGATGACTGATCACTGATCACTTTCTTCGTGCCTTCCCCTCCCCCGCGTGCGGGGAAGCCGGAGGAGGGCCTTCGAGCCTTCGTGGCTCTATTTACGGAACAACGCCTCCATCCGTTGGGCCATGCGCCGGGCAGTGAACTCCTGGCGGGCCAGGGTTTGTCCGGCCCGGCCCATCTGTACCCGTAGATGGGGGTTTTGCAGAAGTCTGTGGACCCGCTGGATCAAGGCATCCAGGTCATCTACCGGGATGAGAAACCCGGTTTCTCCCTCTCGCACTGTTTCTTCCGCGCCCGCGGACGCGGTGCGCACCACCGGCAGGCCCATCCACATGGCTTCGATGGGGGCCAGGCCCAAGCCTTCGTTGGCCGAGGGGAAAACGAAGATGTCCATGGCCGCATAGACCTGGGAGACATCCTCCACCCATCCCAGAAAGACCAGATGTCCTTTTTCTTCCAGCGGTCGGGCCAGTTGATGCAAGTGGGTTTCGTAATCAGGAGGAGCGCCCTGGGGGCGATGGCCCGCGAGGAGAAAGCGAGCCTGAGGAAAGGTTTGAGCCAGGGTCAGGGCCATGCGAATGAAGAGATGTTGGCGTTTGTTGGGGGCCAGGGAGGCCACCATCCCTACCACCGGGGCTTCTTCGGGCCAGCCCAGCCGCTGCCGCAAGGCCCGGCCCGATGCGTCCGGTCGGATGCGGGTGGAGGGAATGCCATCCGGGATGACAATGGCCTTGGGAGGGGAACCCAACCCCTGCTTGACCCCTTGCGAGATGCAAATGACCCGGTCTGCCAGGGCATAGGCCAGGCGCTCCTGGCGGGCCATGGGGCGCTGACGACGCAAATGCCACCACAGAGGGATCCCGGCCAGGTGGGCCGCGGGCCCGGCCAGGATCGCGGCCCGAGTGCTATTGGCGTGGATGCCCAGGACCTGGCGTGCACGAGCAAGGCGGGCCAACGCGCGCGTATGGGCCATCCAGGCTGGCAGAGCCCAACCCTGCCGCGCAAGCTGGCTCCAGCGGGGACCATGTTGGGGCCGGGTCCAGACCTCGGGCCCAGGCAAGATGATGGTTTCTATCCCCGCCTCTCGAACTCGCTGGGGCAAGATGCCGTCGCTGGGAGCCACGAAAAGGGGACGGACTTGCTCCAGATGTGTCATGAGCCACACCAACACCCGGGCCGCCCCATAGAAACGATAGGTGTTGGATTCGTAAAAAAGGACGTAAGGGCGCATGGGAGGTAGGGTACCCGAGATGTGTGGGTTTGTCAATCGTCTGAAGACCTGCTATCCTTGAGCTATGAGCTTTCAATACCCACCCCCAACGCATCATCCTTCCCAGTTCCCTGAATCCGCACCCCAGCCCGGTGTGCGGCCTCATGTGCAATTGCCTCGGCACCGTCCTGTGGTCACCTATGGGGTTCTTTTGATAACTTTGGGCGTGTATCTTTTGCAGATGGCGGGACAGGCCGTATATGGGACCGATGTGGTGGCCATGATGGGCATGAAAAATAACGCCGCCATCGAGGCAGGGGCCTGGTGGCGGCTGTTTACCCCCATCTTTCTGCACGGCTCTATTTTTCACATCGGGTTCAACATGTATGCCCTTTACATCTTAGGGCCCGGACTGGAACGCTTCTATGGCAGCTTGCGCTTTTTGTTGTTGTACCTGGTGGCTGGCTTCGCGGGGAACGTTTTTTCCTTTATGTTTTCCCCTTACAACTCATTAGGCGCGTCCACGGCCATCTTCGGCTTGCTGGCCGCGCAAGGGGTTTTTCTGTATCAGCACCGGGATATTTTCGGAGAAACGGCCCGGCGTTCCCTGGCCAATATCATCTTCATTGCCGTGGTGAACTTGGTGATTGGGCTTTCTCCGGGCATTGACAATTGGGGACATATGGGCGGGCTGATGGGTGGCTTGCTTTTCGCCTGGTTTGGCGGGCCCAGGTTGAGCGTGCAGTTTCGGGAGGGAACGGTGTTCATCGAAAATCAGCGCTCGATCCTGGTGTCCCTGCTGGTCGCGGTGGGGGTCATGATGCTCTTTCTGGCCCTGGCCGTGGCATTGGGAGGGGCAGATTAGTGGAGAGCCTCCTCCATTCGGCGCAGGGCCTGTTCCAGCCGGCGTTGTCGTACTGCCACCGTTAAATCCCCGCGGGTGCGCTCGGTGACCCCGCGGACCACATCCGTCTGACGCCGCAGGCCTCCCGTAATTGCGTCGGGGAAATCCATGGTGACCAGCGCGTTGTAGATTTCCTCCATCTTTTGGAAATATCCTTCCGCGTCTTCTAAGCGGTCTTGGCGGATGAGGTCCAGGATAAAGCGGCGCATTTCCGTGGCTGCTTCGGCCAGTCCTCCCAAATAGGCGCTGGTGGGTACATTGAGCTCCTGGGGCGTGGGGAGGGGGTCGTGGTGGATGAGGGCGTATACCAGATGGGCTTCCACGACCTCTTTGAGCGCGTCGCGGGTATAGCCTGCGAAATAAAGGTCAGGGAAAGCCTGCAGGTCCGCGGTCATTTGCGAGGCCAACGCGTCCACCTGAGCGAGGCGCTCCCGAGCCTGATCGAATTCATGACGATGACAGGCACGAATAGCCAGGGAACAGTGCCGGATCAGGTCCCGGGAACGCTTCAAGGCCTGGTCCCGGGCCGCGTCTCGGGCTACCAGGTCCTCGCGGAGGAAATCGATGATGGCAGGGAGGTTTTCCATGTTAGAGGGTCTCGGCTACGATTTCGGCAATATCTTTCACAGCCAGGCCGTCATCGCCCGCCTGCTTGGAGGCATCGGTGAGCATGGTCAGGCAGAAGGGGCAGCCCACCGCGATGCAGGAGGCTCCGGTTTCCACAGCCTCCTCATAGCGTCGGATGTTGACCGCTTGCTGGCCATGTTCTTCTTCCTTCCACATCTGCGCCCCTCCTGCACCGCAGCACAGGGAAAGATTCCGGTTGTGCTCCATCTCCACCGTCTCTTGGGTGATAAAGGTGAGCACATCCCGGGGTGCGTCGTAGATGCCATTGTGTCGGCCCAGGTAGCAGGGGTCGTGGAAAGTGATGACCGTATCCAGGTTCTTTTTGGGGCGAAGTTTGCCTTCCTGGATAAGCTGATCGATGAATTCGGAGTGGTGCATGACCTCGTAGTCGCCGCCAAAGGCTGCGTATTCCGCGCCCAGAGTGTGTAGCCCATGAGGACAGGTGGTGATGATTTTCTTAGCTTTGACTTCGTTGAGGGTTTCGACGTTTTGGGTGGCCAGCTCGAAGAAGAGATATTCATTCCCCGCGCGTCGGGCCGAGTCGCCGCAGCAGCTTTCTCGTTCGCCCAAGACCGCGAAGTTGACGCCAGCCTCCTTCAGAATTTTGGCAAAGGCTTTGGCCGTGGATTGGGCCCGCATATCATAGGCGGGTGCGCAGCCGACCCACCACAGCACCTCGAAATCGGGGTTCTCATCCACGGTGGGGATGTTCAACCCCTGGGCCCAGGCCATGCGATCCGACGCACTCAGCTTCCAGGGGTTGCCAGTGCGTTCCATGCCCATGAACGCGGTTTGCAACTCGCTGGGGAAATCGCTTTCCATCAACACCTGATTACGGCGCATGTGTAGGATGTCGAACATGGGCTCGTTGCCCACGGGGCACACCTCGACACAGGCGCCACAGGTGGTGCAGGCCCACAGCGCGGACTCAGTCAGGGCGAAATCCAGCAGGTTCACCTGACATGTTGCACCGCCGGCCAGCTCGTCCACATGATCGTTGATGTAGTAGCGTTTGTTGATTTCCAGGGCCGAAGGGGAAAGTTCCTTGCCAGTGATGTAAGCGGGGCAGGCATCCTGGCAGCGGTTGCACATGATACAGGCGTAAGGGTCCAGGAGCCCTTTCCAGGTCAGGTCGGTCAGTTTGGCCGCGCCGAATTGTTCGATGGTTTCATCTTCGAAATCAATGGGTTCCAGCGCGCCCAGGGCGGGCCGTTGCGGCTTGACCAGGAAGTTTACCCCTGCCATGATCAGGTGGAAGTGTTTGCTGCGAGGGAAATAGGGGATGAAGGCCAGAATCAGGCCCAGGGCAATCCACCAGGACGCGTGGCGCCAAAAAATCAGGCTGGGGTCAGACATACCAGCCCACAGGGTACTGACCATGGATGCGAAAGGTTGATAAGCATCCCATCCTTCATGGGCGATGGCAAAGCTTTCCCCTAGAAAACGGAACCCCACATGGAAGAGGATGAAGAAGCCGACGATGAGAGAGTCTTTTTTCAATCCTCCTTTCAGCACCTTTTCATGGAGTTTGATGTTGTCATGGAATTCCAGGTGGGGATCATGGGCCAGGAAGCGTCGAATGAGGAAGTAGGTCATGCCGATGAGCACGGCCACGCTGAGGATATCCGCGATGAATCTGTAGAGATGCCCGATGACTCCATCCCCCAGGAATCGGATGGGAAAGTACCCCTGCACCACATCTCCGAAATTGACCAGGAAATAGAACATGAAGCCCCACGCCACCATGGCATGGAAAAGACTGGACACGGGCCGGGTTTTCCATACAGGCCGGAGGGTGGCCCAATCGATCAACGCGCGCCAGGCTCGTTCCTTGATGTGGTCGTCGTCGTAATCCCCCTGGCCACGACGGATTACCAGATAGACTTTATAAAATGCCCAATAACCATTGTAGATTGTCGCCAGGACCAGGGCTGCGAAGATGAATTTCTCAATGGGTGTGAGCATGGGAGACTCCTTGATGAGTGGTCGATGAAGGAGATTCCGGCAAGTGATTGGAAGTTATCCTACACCATCCTGGGGGGATTGCGCAAGCTTACCAGCCGTTTCAACGCAACGCGTCATGGGGACGCCACGAACGGCAGTTCGCCGATACGGATGAAAACATCTCGCGGCCACGTTGGCGCGGGAAGCCGAGTTCGTCAAGCGTCAAACGTCATGCGTCATGACCTGACGTTTCACGTTTTACGTTTGACGTTCGTTGGTGCCGCGCTCAACGTTGTCCTGACGATCTCAATCCTAATCCTGATCCGAATCCTATTTACAAAGCAGCCCCGAACAGAACGTTCTGCCGGGGCCTGGGGAGGAGAGAGGAGTTGGGGAGAGGTTTATTCCACTTCCGCGCTCAGTACCTCGCCTGTCTTCGCGTCGATGATGATCTCTGCGGTTTTCTTGCCATCGCTAAGATCGACCACCCACACATCTTTCCCCTGATAGGTGTCGGGCACGACAGTGGTTTCTTTGATTTTGCCTTTGAGCAGGCCTTGTTCTTTGACCACATCGCGGGCGATGGCGATGGCAGCCTTGGGCGTGATTTTGCCGGCCTCTTCGGGCAGCGGTTCAGGTTGTTCGGGCCGCTTGCCCAGGGTCACCTTCAGGTCCAGTTTCTTACCGTTTCGCAGCACGGTCAGGGTCACTTCCTGGCCCGGCGAAGCCTTGGTCACCAGGTAGGAAACCAGGTCATTGAAGTCGCGTACAGGCTCGTCATCGATGGCAATGATGATGTCGCCACCTTTGCGCAGCTCAATGCCGTTGAGTTCGACGACTTTGGTACCGCCCTTGACGCCGCCCTTGTCCGCGGGCCCGTTGGGCACGACTTCATCCACATATGCGCCCAGTGCGCCCTCGGGCAGGTCCAGGGCCTCGGCCAGCTCGGGTGTGACACTATGGCCGCGGATGCCCAGGTAGGCGTATTCGTATTTGCCATTTTTGATGAGTGCAGGCACGACCCGTTGCACAATGCTCACAGGGATGGCAAAGCCAATGCCCGAACTCGCGCGCACCGGGGATTCGATGGCGAAGTTGACGCCCACGACGCGGCCCGTCAGGTCCAGCAGGGGGCCACCCGAGTTGCCAGGATTGATGGCCGCGTCGGTCTGGATGACATCGGGCAGGGAGTAGTGGGGGCCAGATTCTTTCAGTCCCACGGGCAGGCTGCGGCCGATGGCGCTGACAATGCCCGTGGTCATGGTTTCTTCCAGGCCGAAGGGCGCGCCAATGGCAATGACGCTGTATCCCACCCGCAGGCTGTCGGGCTCGGCCAGGGGCAGAGGCTTCAGATCCACGCCTTTGGGCGGATCGACCTTGATCACAGCCAGGTCAGACATGGGGTCCGTGGCCACGACTTCGCCCTTGGCCCACAGGCCGTTGTGGAAGGTGACGATGATCTCCGAGGCGCCTTCTACCACGTGGTTGTTGGTGACGATGTGTCCTTCGGTGTCATAGACCCAGCCGGAGCCTTCCCCCTGGACAGGAGGCAGTTCATTTCCCGGGTTTTTGGGCAGGCCGGGCAAGCCAAAGGGGAATCCTTCGGGCGGGGTTTGGCCCTGGTTTACATCGGGATGAGCCACCGTGACCTTGATATTCA
Source organism: Anaerolineae bacterium (assembly GCA_027002405.1). Taxonomy (GTDB): domain Bacteria; phylum Chloroflexota; class Anaerolineae; order J102; family J102; genus M2005. Next base: position 11,719 of record JALWZT010000185.1, read on the forward strand.
CGACCGAAGGCGCGAGCTGGTCATACAGGTCGGCCAGGGCTTCTTGCTGGGCCATGGCGATGCTCAGCGCGTCTTGATGCTCGGCCGGGAGCTGGGCGGGCGCGGGCGTAGGGGTGGCGGACTTCTCTGCCTGGACCGCCGCGACGCCGGTTTCTTCCTGCACCTTGCCGATGACATCCTTCCCGGCCTGGGTGATGCTGCACCCGGTCAGGATGAAGACGACGATGAGAAAGGCGCTGAGGAGAAGGATGATGCGTTTTGTGTTCATGAGTGGACTCCTTGTTTGGGATTAGGATCAGGATTGGGATGACCTGTGCGACAGTCGATCCCAATGCCCAATATAGCTTTCAACTCTATTGTACGCCCGAAAGGGCAATGGTGTTGCTTAAAATCAAAGGTTGGGGATTAAAAGTGGATGAGCGTTTTGGGAACTTGACATGGCCTTCACTTTACCATATCATATATGATATGAAATTGGTATTAGATACAGATGTCCTCGTCGCGGGATTACGTAGTCGTACGGGTGCGTCCCGTCGGCTACTTGTCTTGCTTTATGAGGGCCGGTTTTATGCACTCGCCAGTATTGCTATGATGCTGGAGTATGAAGCTGTACTCACACGGCCCGACAATCTGGAGGCGTTCCATCTCACGAGAGCCGAGGTTATCCGGTTTTTGGACAGTATGACCTATTTCATCCTGCCAGTGACGCCATTTTTCCTATGGCGTCCACAATTGCGCGATCCGGCGGACGAGCATGTGTTGGAGACCGCTATCAATGGCGGAGCTGACGCCATCGTCACGTTCAATTTACGACATTTTCAACCAGCAGCCTCACGTTTTGGCGTGGATGTCATCCGCCCAGGGGAGGCGCTGAGGAGGATAGCACAATGACTCGAACCAGCAATTACGCCCTTCGTCTTCAAACTTCTTTGCTTGAGGAGCTCAAGGAAGTGGCCAAAGAAGAAGGAACCAGTGTGAATCAGTTTATCAATGTCGCGGTGGCGGAAAAGCTGGCCGCGTTGCGTACAGAAGCGTACTTCCGAGAACGCATGGCCCGCGCCCGGCCTGAGGATTTCATGGCGATCTTGGAAAAGGCCGGGGAGGATGTGGCCATTGAGGGGGATGAGGTGGAGGATTAAGGAGTAGGATTGGGATTAGTGCAAGGCGTGACTCCAGTGCAAAAGCGCCCTTCATCCAATCCTAATCCTAATCCTGATCCCAAACGCCAAAACCCCACCCGCCCCGCGAGAAACGAGGCTGGTGGGGTGTGGCTGTTCGGTTGAGAGGGTTTAGGCGTAGGCGGGCTCGGCCTCGGCCTCCTCCTCCCGCTCGCCGGGAATGACGTTGAAGACCAGCTCGTTGCCCGCGCGGTCCACGACCACGTGGTCGCCGTCCACCACGTCGCCCCGCAGGATGAGCAGGGCCAGTTCGTCTTGCACCCGGCGTTGGATGACCCGCTTGAGGGGGCGGGCGCCAAACGCAGGATCGTAACCCTCTTCGATGAGCAGGTCCTTGGCCGCGTCGGTGAGTTCGATGGTGATGCGGCGCTGGGACAGCAGCTCGCGCAGCCGACGCAACTGGATGTCGATGATCTCGCGCAGGTGCTCTTTCTTCAGCGCGTGGAAGATGATGATGTCATCCACCCGGTTGAGGAATTCGGGGCGGAAGCGAGCATGCAGGGCTTCCATGACCCGCCGCTCGACCTCGGCCTCGTTGCCCACCACGTCCAGGATGTACTGGCTACCGATGTTGCTGGTCATGATGATCACCGTGTTGCGGAAGTCCACGGTGCGGCCATGCCCATCGGTGAGGCGGCCGTCGTCCAGCACTTGCAGCAGGACGTTGAAGACCTCGGGGTGGGCTTTTTCGATCTCGTCGAAGAGGACGACGCTGTAGGGGCGTCGGCGCACAGCCTCGGTGAGTTGGCCGCCTTCCTCGTAGCCCACGTAGCCGGGCGGGGCGCCGATGAGCCGGGCCACGGTGTGCCGTTCCTGATATTCGCTCATGTCGATGCGGACCAGGTTGTGTTCATCGTCGAAGAGGAATTCGGCCAGGGCCCGGGCCAGTTCGGTCTTGCCCACGCCGGTGGGACCCAGGAAGATGAAGGAGCCAATGGGCCGGTTGGGGTCTTGCAGGCCGGCGCGAGAGCGTCGGATGGCCGCAGCCACGGCCTTGATGGCCTCATCCTGACCCACCACACGCTGGTGCAGGCGCTCTTCCATGTGTAGCAGCTTCTCCCGCTCGCTCTCCATGAGCTTGGCCACGGGGATGCCGGTCCATTCGCTGACGATCTCCGCGATCTCCTCCGCGTCCACTTCCTGCTTGAGCAGCATGCCTTGCTCCTGCAGTTGCTTCAGTCGGGCTTCGGCTTCCTTGAGCTCGTTCTGGAGCTGGACCAGCTTGCCATAGCGCAGCTCCGCGGCCTTTTGCAGGTCATACTGCCGCTCGGCCTCCGCAATCTGGACCATGACCTGGTCAATGGCTTCTTTGATACTCTGCACCTTGCGGATGGCCTCTTGCTCGGCCTGCCAGCGGGCGGTGAGTTCCGCGCTTTGGGCCTTGAGCTCGGCCAGTTCCTTTTCGATGGCCTTGAGCCGCTCCTTGCTGGCCCGATCCTTTTCCTTCTTCAGGGCCTCCCGCTCGATCTCAAGCTGCATGATCTGGCGGTCGATCTCATCCAGTTCCTTGGGCTTGGAGTCGATCTGGATGCGGATGCGGCTGGCGGCCTCGTCGATGAGGTCGATGGCCTTGTCGGGCAGGTAGCGGTCGGTGATGTAGCGATGGCTGAGGGTGGCCGCGGCAATGACCGCGGCGTCGGTGATGCGCACGCCGTGGTGCACTTCGTAGCGTTCCTTCAGCCCGCGCAGGATGCTGATGGTATCTTCCACGCTGGGTTCATCCACATAGACGGGCTGGAAGCGGCGCTCCAGCGCGGCGTCCTTTTCGATGTACTTGCGGTATTCGTCCAGGGTGGTGGCGCCGATGGCGTGGAGTTCGCCCCGGGCCAGCATAGGTTTGAGCATGTTGCTGGCGTCCATGGCGCCTTCGGCCGCGCCCGCGCCCACGATGGTGTGGATTTCGTCGATGAAGAGGATGATCTGGCCTTCGGCGGCTTCGATCTCCTTAAGCACGGCCTTGAGCCGTTCTTCGAATTCACCGCGGTATTTGGCCCCCGCGATGAGCGCGCCCATGTCCAGGGCCACGATGCGCTTGTCCTTGAGGATGGCGGGCACGTCGCCCTTGGCGATGCGCTGGGCCAGGCCTTCGACGATCGCGGTCTTGCCCACCCCCGGTTCGCCGATGAGGATGGGGTTGTTCTTGGTGCGGCGGCTGAGGATCTGCATCACTCGCCGGATCTCCTCATCCCGGCCGATTACCGGGTCCAGCTTGCCTTTGCGGGCTTCGTCGGTGAGGTCGCGGCCATATTTTGCCAGGGCTTCGTACTGGGCCTCGGGCGTGGGGCTGGTCACCCGTTGGGACCCGCGGATGCTGGCCAGGGCCTGCATGATGCTGTTGTAGTCGATGCCGTGGCGCAGCAGCAAGTCGCGGATGCTCTGGGGCGCCTTGGGCGAGGCCGCGGCCATGAGGATATGTTCGGTGGAGGTGTAGTCATCGTGCATGGCCTGGGCGATGTTCTGGGCCTCTTCCAGGATGTTGGCCGCGTCGCGGCCGAGGCCCACCTGGCCCGCGGTGGCGCCGGTCGCGCGCGGCTTGCGGCCCAGCGCGGCCTCCAGGCTTTGCAGGACCATGTTCAGGTCCACGCCCATTTTGTTCAGCACCGAGGGTACCACACCCCCTTCCTGTGTAATGAGAGCTTTCAGCAGGTGTTCGGGATCGATGGTGGGATGGTTATATGCTTGAGCCAGGCTTTGCGATTCAGCAACCGCTTCCTGAGCTTTTTGCGTGAATTTATCGAACCTCATGAATGAAGTCCTCCTTTCCGTAGATTACTGGGATATGTGATTTCGTTGGTTGAGCGTGGTTGCGTCGAGCGTAAAACGTCAAACGTCAGGAATTTGTATCGGCGTATTCGCCATAAAGCACCCCTTTGACGTTTGACGCATGACGTTTGACGACTGCGCAGGCCCGATGATGTGCGGCGTCATACTCGACAAAGCAAACGGACGCGCACATTCCGCTCAACGTCACCCCCAGTATACCCCTCTCGTATTTGCGTTATCTTAGAAAAGGGTTAGCGAAGTGTATGAGAGGGTGCTGGGATTGGGATTAGGATCAGGATTAGGATTAGGATTGAGGATCGGTGGGGAGAGGTTGGGCGCGAGCAGGAGTAATCAGTCATCAGTAATCAGTGTTCAGTTGACTCTGCGTCCTCTGCGTTCTCTGCGGTGAGTAACCTTTCCGTAGGGGAGTCAGGGATCAGTCATCCAGTGTTCAGTGAGTAGGTTGGCTGTGTCCTGGTATCTTTGTGCTCTTGGTGTTCTTTGTGGTTAAAGATTATCTGCGGAAATCTGCGTCGCATCTGCGGAAATCTGCGTTCCCATTTTCGTCGTTTTATGACGCCAAACATTTGGGGCGCGCCCCTGGTCTGCGGGCGGGTTGCGCGGGCGGGCCGGGCGCTGTAGAATGGGGAGGCATCAGATACTGGCAAAAGGGCGTGGTTCACATGGACGCCTTGGAGCCTGACAAATTGGCTGTGAGAGTATGGATATTGGATATTGGATATTCCCCTGTCTCAAGGCGATTCGGATACCCAATATCGAATACCCAATACCAAATACCGATTTCACCCACGGCCTCCTGGCCTGAACAAAACGGAGACATCAAATTGCTCATGTCCCGCACACCCACTTACCGAATCCATCTGTTAGTCCTGCTGGCATTGCTGCTGGCGTTGGCGTCGCTGACCGCGTGCAGCGATGCGGAGATCAAAGCAAAACGGGCAACCAAGGCGGCGGCCAGGGCCACGCCCACCGCATCGGATGGGAACGCCAGCCAGGTAATGCAAACCGCCACCGCAATCTCGCAGCAAGTCGCGGCCACGGGCACCGCGCTCTCGCAGGAAACTGCGGCCACGGCCACCGCGCTCTCACAGGAAGTAGCGGCCACAGGCACTGCGATTTCCGAAGAAGTCGCCTCCACGCCCGTGCCCACGGACACGCCCGTGGTTCAGGCGGGCCAGGGCCAGTGGTACGCCATCGACGCTATCTCCCACAGCGACAACGACGTACTGGATGTGCTCACCCTGCACCTGCTGCGGGCCCAGCGCACCGACCAGGGCCTGCTGCTGCGCATCGCCTTCGAGTATGAAGGGGACTCGGAGGTATCGATTACGGGCGGCATACCGCGCCGGGATATTCGCCTCACCGACGCCTCGGGTAATGGCTATAACCTGTTGGACGGCGATCAGGCCGTCATTTCTCTGAATCCCAATGGCCACCGCTTTCGTCCCGGCGGGGGCGTGGCCGGGAATCTGCTCTTCCCCCTGCCCGAGGGCAAGGAGCCCTATACCTTCTATTTCCCCACCTACAAACCCATCGAGTTTCGGCTGGAGAAGAAAATAAAGCCGCCTCTGGCCGAACTGAAGCCGGGCCGCTACGCCGTCGACCAGACCCTGCATTCCAATGACGACGACCTGGCCCCCATTGCCCTGCGGGTGGATAGCGTGGAGGTGGGGGAGGAGGATATCACCTTCCACGTGGCCTTCGTCAACACGGGCCGCCGCGGCTACGAAGTCTGGGGGCCCGATGGCATGAACGACGCCTGGCTCATCGACGCGGAGCGCAACCAGTACGTTCCCATCGCCACCAGCGACAATCTGGCTTCGAGCATCACACCGGAAGGTGGCTGGCAGCCGGGCCAGGCCCACGAAGGCACCATCACCTTCCCCCTGCCCACAGCGCCGGGCGTGCTGCGCTTCACCTTCCGCACCTATCCCGCGGTTACCCTCACCTTCGACGAGCGGGGCTTGCAGACGGCCGCCATCACCTCGCGCACGGGCGGGCCGCCGCCGGCCACGCCCACGCCCAAGCCTTCGCAGGTGGCGTATCAGCGTATCACCCAACTGCTGGCGCAGCAGGCCCAGGCCATCCTCGATGGTGACGAAGAGGCCTATCTCGCGCCCATCGCGCCCGATTTGCGGGAGGAACAGCGGGCCATCTTCCGCCGCATGCAGCAGGTTCCCCTCAGCGGCTACGTGCTGGAGTTGAGCCCCAACGAGGACTTGTGGGATGCGGACCAGGGTGAGATGCACCGAGTGAGCGTCTGGGGCCGCTACGCGCTGGAAGGCATCCCCCCGGACAACGACTTCCGCTATACCGCGGACTACGATTTCGTGCAACAGGGCGATTCCTGGCAGATCACGGCCATCGACAACGATGACTTCACGCCCTTCTGGTTCCTGGGGGATGTGGTGGTGGACCATTCCCCGCACTTCCTTATCTTCACCCGGCCCGACACCGAGGCCCGCACCGCCACCCTGGCCCGGGAACTGGAGGCCGCGTACGACGACCTGAAGGGCAAGGGGCTGCCGGTGGAGCCCATGAACGTGGCCTTCTTCACCGGGCCCGAGGAAGACCTCTACGACCTGACCGGGCATGGGGGCACGCGGCTGCTGGGCCTGGCCGTGGCCCAATACAGTTTCGAGAACAACCAGGTGCATGTGAACA
>JALWZT010000186.1 GCA_027002405.1 Anaerolineae bacterium
AGCCACGAAGGCTCGAAGTTTTTCGAAGACACGAAGGAAAAATAAAGAAAAATACGTCGTGCCTTCGCTTTTCTTCGTGTCTTCGTGGCAAAAAGTGGCGGCGACACCTTAGTAGTTACGATCATTTGCGGAAATCGGCGTTGCATCTGCGTGCATCCGCGTGCTCATTTTCGTCGTCATGTTTCGTGACACACTTGCGACCTGCCACTTGCCACTTGCGACCTGTCACCCCCAAGGATACCATGAAATGGTGGAAATGGGCGAAGGCTTAAAAGGAGATTTGACAGAAGCCCCCTGGTCGTGGTAACTTCTTTAGAAGCACCACACACAAAAGGACCTTTCGATCTTCCTGGCCGGAGAGTCATTTTCGCATCCCTTTTCTTTTGGCATTTTTTCGGAATGTGATGTATCATTCGTCAGTTGTCGGAGTAAGCGATAGGCGACGACGCCTCTCGCGCAGAAGCGCTGCTTTCGGGAATCCACCGAACGCCTCGCAGCGGCTGTGAGGTCAGGCAAGCGTTCGGTTTGTTGATTCATTTTTTTACCCCTTTCTCAAGCTTTCACTCAAAAAGGAGGAAATGCTAATGTCTCGTAAGATCCTCGTCGTGTTGCTCGTCGTTCTCATTGCGGCGCTGGCTGTGGCCGCGTGCGGCGGCAAGAAGACTCCGGCGCCCACCGAAGAAGCGGCAGCGACTCAGGCCCCCGCGGCCACGGAGCAAACCGCGGCTCAGCCCACGGAAAAGCCGGCCGAAAAGCCCGAAGCGCAAGAGGGCGAGAGCACCCTGGCCGTGGTCAAGGCCCGAGGTAAGATCATCTGCGGTGTGAACCAGGCCGTGCCCGGCTTTGGCTTCTTGCAGCCTGATGGCAGCTTTGCAGGCTTCGATATCGACTTCTGCAAGGCCCTGTCCGCGGCCGTCTTTGGCAACACCGACAGCGTGGAGTATCGCCCTCTGAACGCGAAGCAGCGCTTCACCGCCCTGCAGTCCGGTGAGATCGACGTGCTGATCCGCAACACCACCTGGACCCTGACCCGTGACACCGAGCTGGGGGCCAACTTCGCACCCACCACCTTCTACGATGGTCAGGGCATCATGGTCCGCAAGGACAGCGGCATCAAGAGCGTGGATGATCTGCAAGGCGCGTCCATCTGCGTCAGCTCCGGCACCACCACCGAGCTGAACCTGGCCGACCAGATGGCTGCCCGGGGTATCGAGTACACTCCCGTTGTCTTCGAGACCGCGGATGAGACCACCAACGCGTATCTCAACGGTCGTTGCGATGCCTACACCACCGATAAATCCGGTCTGGTCGCCCGCCAGTCCATGTTCCCCACTCCCCAAGATCACATGATCCTGCCCGAAACCCTGTCCAAGGAACCCTTGGGCCCGGTGGTGCGCCATGGCGACGATCAGTGGTTCGACATCGTCAAGTGGATGGTCTTTGCTACCTTCCAGGCCGAGGAATCGGGTGTGAATTCTCAGAACGTGGATGAGATGAAGAATGCGGAGGATCCCAACATCCGCAAGCTCTTGGGTGTGGAAGGCGATATGGGTGCCAAGCTGGGCCTGGACAACGATTGGGCCTACAACATCATCAAACAAGTGGGCAACTATGCGGAAATCTATGACCGCAACCTGGGCCCCGACACGGTCTTCAACCTCCCGCGAGGGATGAACTCCTCCTGGAAGGATGGCGGCCTGCTCTATTCGCCTCCGTTCCGCTAAACCGATTTCGGAAGCTGTCTTAGGAGGGAAGGGCCTGTGCTCTTCCCTCCTGCTTATAGTCGTTGACGGTATGGTTCATTTTTCCCGTTCAGTATAGGAAGGAGCCATGACATTCAAAGAATCGGACCACGCCGCAGTACCTTTTTGGAGAGATGAAAGATATCTCCAAGTGATTGCCCAGGTGGTTGTGGTGGTCTTGGTGGTACTGGCCGGATATTGGCTGACCCGCAATCTGTTGACCAGCCTGGAAGACCTGGGGATCCCATTGAGTTTCAAGTTCCTGGGCATTGAAGCGCAATTCGACATTGGTGAATCACTCATCGAATACAGTCGTACCAGCACCTACGCACGAGCGTTGCTGGTGGGGATCCTCAACACCATCAAGGTTTCTTTTCTGGGTATCATCTTTGCCACGATTTTGGGCATTGTGGTGGGCGTTGCCCGCCTGGCCAAGAACTGGTTGGTAAGCACCCTGGCTGCCATCTATGTGGAAGCACTACGCAATATCCCCTTGCTGGTGCTTTTGGTTTTTCTGAGCATCAGCGTTTTTCAACGGTTGCCTCGGGTTCAAGATGCGTTGACCGTGTGGCAGTGGGCCTTTTTGACGAATCGAGGGGTTTACATCGTATGGCCTCAGCCTGATGTGGGATGGGATGTGTACAAATGGTTTTTGCTAGGCTCCCTGCTGGTGGGATTGGTAGTGGCCATCATCAAATACCGGGAAGGGGTACGCACGGGCCGCATGCCGCTCTACTGGTTGTGGGGAGGGGTGGTCTTTTTGGTTCTGGCTGCCATCACCTGGTTCATTGCTCAGTTTATCGCAGGAAGACCCTTGCTTTTGGATTTCCCTCATTTGGCAGGGCGGAATTTCAAAGGGGGGAAGTCGTTAACCCCTGAATTTATGGCCCTTTTCACAGGGCTCGTCATCTATACGTCGGCATTTATCGCAGAGGTGGTACGGGCAGGCATTCAGGCGGTCTCCAAAGGGCAGCGAGAAGCAGCCACCGCGTTAGGGCTTACCGGTTTTCAGACCATGCGCCTGGTGATTTTCCCTCAGGCCATGCGGGTCATCATCCCGCCCCTCACCAGCCAGTATCTGAACCTGACCAAGAACTCCTCCCTGGCTATCGCGGTGGGGTATCCTGATCTATTCGCGGTGGGCAGCACCATCATCAACCAGGCCGGTCGGGCCGTGGAAGTCATCCTCATCATGATGGGCGTCTATCTTACCTTTAGCCTGCTCACCTCGTTGTTTATGAACTGGTACAACAAGCACACTCGTTTGGTGGAGCGGTAATCATGACGACTCTGACGCCTACGAAAGAAGTCCTCCCCCCGCCCACAGAGCGAATCACCATCCTGGGGTGGATGAAAAAGAATTTATTTGGCTCCATCTGGGATACGATCCTGACCATCATCTCTGGCGCCTTTCTCATCTGGTTGATTTACACCATCATTGTATGGGTCTTCACCAAGGCGCAATGGGCGGTGGTGACCGATAACCTTCAGCTTTTTATGAAAGGCCAGTATCCCGCCTTCGCGGACTGGCGATTGTGGTTTTTGATCTGGCTGCTGGCCCTGACCGCGGGCCTGATGTGGGGCATCTTCCTCAAACGGGCTGAAGCCGTGGGATGGGTCCTGTTGGCCATCCCCGTGGTTTTGGGGATATGGCTCCTGACCCTGGGCCGAGCATCCTGGTGGAAGTTGCTGGCCGTGGATGTTATCGCAGTCATCGCTTACTTCCTGGGTAAAAAATACCCCAAAGCCCTGGCCCGCCCCACCTATCTGCTCATGCTCCTCTATATGCCCCTGGTCATTCTCATTGTCCGGGGGTTTGGCGAAGATGGGTTCATGAAATATGTGCCCACCAATCTGTGGGGCGGCTTGTTGCTTTCGTTGATGTTGGCTATCTTCGCCATTTTCTTCTCCTTCCCCATTGGTGTCTTATTGGCCTTAGGACGCCAGTCGAAACTCCCTGCGGTGAAAACCCTCAGCGTCATGTACATCGAGCTCATCCGCGGGGTGCCCCTGATCACCTTGCTCTTCATGGGGCAATTGATGCTGCCCCTGTTCATGCCCAATGTGACCATCGACCGGGTGATTCGGGCGGTGGTGGCGATGATTCTCTTTGCCGCGGCCTATATGGCGGAAAATGTCCGGGGTGGGTTGCAGTCCATCCCCAAAGGCCAGTACGAAGCCGCGGACGCGCTAGGGTTGAGCGGTTGGCAAAAGATGGTCTTTATCATCCTCCCCCAGGCCCTGCGCGCGGTGATCCCGGTATTGGTCGGGCAATTCATCGGCTTGTTCAAAGACACCTCCCTGGTCTACCTGGTGGGGCTGTTGGACTTGCTGGGCATTGCCCGGGGCGTGTTGGCAAACCCCAACTACATCGGTCGCCAGATGGAGGTCTTCGCCTTTATCGGTGTGATTTACTGGGTCTTCAGTTACGGCATGTCCTATGGCTCTCGCCGTTTGGAGATCGCCCTGGGCGTGGGCGAACGCTAACACGGAGCACTGAACTGAACACTCCCATTGTCGCCTCGCTCAACGTTGCCCGGACGGTCCCAATCCCAATCCTAATCCTAATCCTAATCCTAATCCTATTTACAAAGCAGTCATCACGAACGGCAGTTCGCCGATACAAATGAAAACGCCTCGCGGCCAGGCTGGCGCGAGAAGCCAAGTACGTGATGCGTCATGCGTGATGCGTAAGGTTCTCACGTTTCACGTTTCACGCATCACGCCCGTTGCCGCCTCGCCCAACGTCGGCCTGGCGATTCCTCAGCAATCAGCGATCATTCTATTTTACATAGCAGTTCACCTGATTTTTGATAGGAGTTTATCTCTATGAGCCACGTTCAATCTCAACAAAGTTTTTTGGACAGCATCCCCGATCGCGAACGCATCGAAAGACCTGAGCTCGGCAGCGCGGAAGAGCCTATCATCATCTGCGAAGATGTCCACAAATGGTATGGAAACTTCCATGTGCTGCGCGGCATCAACATGCAGGTGCGCAAGGGGGAAGTGGTGGTGATTTTCGGCCCCTCTGGCTCGGGCAAATCCACCTTCATTCGCTGCATCAATCGCCTGGAAGAGCATCAGAAAGGCCGCATCATCGTGGATGGCATCGAGCTCAGCCATGATGTGCGCAACATCGCTGCAATCCGTAAGGAAGTGGGCATGGTCTTCCAGCAATTTAATCTCTTCCCCCATCTGACCGTGCTCCAGAACATCACCTTGGGGCCTATCTACGTCCGCAAATGGGATAAGGAAAAGGCCGAAGCCATTGCCATGCAGCTTCTGGAGCGGGTCGGCATCCCCGAACAAGCCCACAAATACCCGGGGCAGCTTTCGGGTGGGCAGCAACAGCGGGTGGCCATTGCCCGGGCCCTGGCCATGCAGCCCAAGATCATGCTTTTCGATGAGCCCACTTCCGCCCTGGACCCGGAGATGATTAAGGAAGTGCTCGAGGTCATGGAAGAGCTGGCCGCGTCGGGCATGACCATGCTTGTGGTGACCCACGAAATGGGCTTCGCCCGGGCTGTGGCCGATACCATGTACTTCTTCGATCAGGGTCAGATTGTAGAATCTGGAACGCCCGAGCAGATCTTCGAAAATCCCCAGGAAGATCGGACCAAACTCTTCCTTTCTCAAATCTTACAGCATTGACCTCCCCTTTTGTTCGGCCCCTCTGTTCCGGGCTTTTTTCTCTCCCTCCACGCGCGTCCCTTCCCCGGGGCGCGTTCGTTCTCTAGTACAGCCCGGCGGAAATCCTTCCGCAGTTTCGCCGCATCGGATGGTAAGTGATTTGCCAGCAAAGTGATAATATGACATAATCTCGATCTACGTAAAAACTCATAAAGAAAGGAATCAACAT
>JALWZT010000187.1 GCA_027002405.1 Anaerolineae bacterium
TCGTGTCGAAGCCGGTCTTCTCGATGAGGGGGGTCAGGTCCAGCCACTGGCCGTAGAAGGCGTTGGAGCCGCCAATGCCCACGGGCCCGATGATGTCCGGCCCGTTGCCCGACGCGATCTCGGTGGAAAGGGTGTCGCGGGCGCTGTCGTAGGGCACCACTTCGAGGATAAGCTCGATGTTGTCGTGGGTCTTGTTGAACTGCTCCACGACCTGCTGTTGCACCTCTTGCTGCTCGGGGTCGGTGCCAGTGCCCAGGCCCACGAACCAGCGGATTTGTACTTTCTCGCCCTCTGCGGGCTGCTCGGCGGGAGCCTCCGTCGCTTTGGGCGCTTCGGTGGCCTTCGGGGCTTCGGTGGGAGCCTCGGTGGCCTGGGGTGCTTCCGTGGGCTTGGGGGCCTCGGTGGCTTTGCCGCCGCCACACGCGGCCAGGGCCAACAGCACCGCCAACAACAGAGTGAGGAGGATCAAACGACGTTTTCTCATGGGCTTCTTCTCCTTGAAGAATTTGAGGAAATGGATGGTGAGAAACGGAACATCCGTCAGTCACAGCCGCATGACTGACGGATGATAACCTGGGTGGGATATCGAAGCTGGCGCGGGGGTTCTTCTCCCTTAAGTTGGGCAAGCAGGGCCTGGGCCGCGCCCGCGGCCGCGGCCTGGATGGGGGCCCGCACCGTGGTCAGGGGCGGCGCCATCAATTTAGCGGAGTTGATATCGTCGAAGCCCAAAACCGCGACCTCATCGGGCACCTTCTTGCCGGCATGGCGCAACGCGGCCATGACGCCCATGGCCGCCTCGTCATCTCCGGCAAAGATGGCGTCGAAATCAAGGCCCTGCTGCAACCAGTGTTCTACGGTTTCCCGGGCGATGTCGGCGTCGAAACCGCCCATGCCCACCAAATCTTCATCGAAAGGAATGCCGTGGTTTTCCAGGGCTTCCCGATACCCTCGCTCGCGCCATTCGGAGTCCTCATTCCCTTCCGGGCCTCGCAAAAAGGCGATGCGGCGGCAGTGATGAACTGAGATCACGTGTGCGATGAGAGCCCGGGCGCCTTTTTTGTTCTCAAACATCACGTAAGGGATGGGTAGATCGTCGGGAGGGGAACGATAGAGGAGCACCATGGGGAAGCCGGCGTCGTAGAGCCGCGTGATCTCCTCATCGCTCAACCGGCCGGTAAAAATCAAAAGCCCGTCCGTATTGTGTTCGCCCAAAGGGGTGGACAGGCTGGATTCCTGGCCGGAGCTGGCCACATGGATGAGCAGGTCGTACCCCGCGTTGCGGACTTCCTCGGCAATGCCCCGTACCAGAGGGAAAAAGAATTCGGCCGCGACCTCGGGCAGCAAGACGCCAAGAGTGCCCGTCTCCCGCCCTGCGAGTTTACGGGCGGCCGCGTGGGGGGTGTACCCCAGGGTGGCGATGGCCTCCCGCACCCGTTGCACCGTGTCTTCGGCCACGGGCGCGGTGCCGTTGACCACGCGACTGACGGTGGCGATGGAGACGCCGGCGAGGCGGGCGACATCGGAGATGGTGGCGCGACGTTTTGGCATGGGGCAGCGAGCTGGGTGGATGAGGGGGGAGGAGTGAATGAAAACGCTTTCTGAAAGCGTTTACATCATACCATGCCATAGGGATATTGTCAAAATCCCAGATACCGCCCCATCCTTCGTTGACATCCTGAGGAATCTCTGCTATAATGTGGCATTACCACCATAAAAATTCGCACATTGCAGCACCACAACGACCTGTAACCACAGCCCATGTCTGTCAACACCAACAACCGTGTCAAAGCCAGCTCCCTGGCGCGCATTCGCAGTCGCCTCCCCGCCCTGGCCGCGGCGGAACAAAAGGTGGCCCAGTGGGTGCTGCAACACCCGGAAGAAGTCATTCACATGTCCATGGCGCAGGTGGCGCGGGAATGTGGGGTGAGCGACACCACCGTGTTACGTTTTTGTCGGGCCGCGGGGTTCCAGGGGTACACCGATATGAAGCTTTCCATCGTGCAGGACCTGGCCACCCCTACCCAACTGGTGCACGATGATATCAGCGAAGATGATGACGCCATCACCATCGCTCGCAAGGTGTTTCATTCCAACATTCGCGCATTGCAAGACACCCTGGAGGTGCTGGATGGCGACGCTTTGACAAAGGCCGTGGATATGATCGCCTCAGCCAAACGCATCCTGATCATCGGCGTGGGCACTTCGGGTCCCATCGTCCAGGACATGTACCATATGTTCTTCCGACTGGGATTCAATGTGCGGGCGCAGACTGATTCCTACCTCCAGCTGATGGAGGCCGCGCTGGTGGAGGAAGGCGATGTGGTGGTAGGGATTTCTCAATCGGGCAGTTCCACCGATCCGGTGCTCACTCTCGCAGAAGCCAAGCGCAACGGCGCTGGCGTTATCGTCATCACAGGCAACGCAGAATCGCCCATCACTCAGTACGCAGATGTGACCCTCCTGGCCGTCTCGCGCGAGACTCGGGCCGAAGCCATTGCTTCGCGCATCGCCCAGAGCACCCTGGTGGACGCTCTTTATGTCGCGGTTTCCTTCCAGAATATGGACCTGGCCATTCGCAACGAAAAGCGCATCTGGAACGCGGTCTTGCCCAAAACCATTTGATTCCTGTTCGGGGCCTCCAAACACCTCACCTCCTTTTCTTCACTTCCCACTCATCCCTCTATCCACCCCTTCCACCTCATCGTATGTTTCAGGAGGAAAAAATGAAACGCTTTGTCATTCCACTTCTCATCATGGCGCTGCTGCTAATGGCAGCCTGCTCGAATCCGTCGCCAGCGACGGAAGCGCCCGCACAGCCTGCCAAGCAGGCCACCACCGCTCCCGCCACCCAGGCCCCGGCCGCCACAGAAGCCCCCAAGAAGGAAGAGGCCAAGCCTCTGCGCATTGGCTATTCAGTGGCCACGCTGGAAAACGCCTTCTTCGTGGGCATGACCGAAGGCGTCAAGGCTCAGGCCAAAGCCAGAGGTGCCGAACTGCTGCAAGCCAACGCCAACGGCGACGCGGCCACTCAGGTCAATCAGGTGATGGACCTTATCACCCAGGGGGTGGATGTGCTGATCCTGAACCCCATCAACGCAGATGGCATCGTGCCGGTGGTGAAAAAGGCCAACGAGGCAGGCATCCCCGTCATCACCCTGGACCGCGGCTCCAATGGCGGCGAGGTCGCCTGCTTCCTGGAAACCGACAACGTGGCCATGGGCCGGGAAGCGGCCAAATACATCGCGGAGGAGCTGACCAAACGCTATGGCTCGCCCAAAGGCAAGGTGGTGGATCTGCAAGGGCTGCGCGGCACCACGGCTGCAGAATCCCGCGAGAAGGGCTTCATGGATGAGATCAGCAAGTATCCCGATATCAAAGTCGTGGTCAGCCAGGCCGCGGACTTCAATCAGGAGAAAGCGCTGAACATCATGCAGAATGCCCTGCAGGCCCATCCCGATATCGACGCCGTGTTCGGAGCCAACGATGACAACGCCATGGGCGCGGTCAAGGCCATCGAACAGGCGGGCCTCAGCACCGACCCCAGTAGCGACAAGTACATCTATGTCATCGGCATCGACGGCACCGCCCAGGCCATCGACGCCATCCGCGCCGGCAAGCTGGCGGCCACCATCTCGCAGAACCCGGTGACCATGGCCCAAAAAGCAGTCAACATCGCCTATGACATCAAAGCGGGCAAACCGGTGGAGGCGCATATCCTGTGGCCGCACCAGCTCATCACCAAGGACAACATCGATAGTCCCGAGGTGAAAGCTTACGGCCTGTGGTCAGAGATGGTGAAAACCGGCAACATCCCGCCGCTGCCCGAAGACGCGGGCGCCGCAGCGGCCCCCGCCCAGGAGGCTCAGGAGGTTAATGAGGCCGACCTGAAAGGCCCCCTGACCATCGGCTATTCGGTGGCCACGCTGGAAAACGCCTTCTTCGTGGGCATGACCGAAGGGGTCAAGCAGGGCGCTGAAGAACGCGGCGCCACGCTGAAGATTGCCAACGCCAACGGCGACGCGGCCACTCAGGTCAATCAGGTGATGGACCTTATCACCCAGGGGGTGGATGTGCTGATCCTGAACCCCATCAACGCAGATGGCATCGTGCCGGTGGTGAAAAAGGCCAACGAGGCAGGCATCCCCGTCATCACCCTGGACCGCGGCTCCAATGGCGGCGAGGTCGCCTGCTTCCTGGAAACCGACAACGTGGCCATGGGCCGGGAAGCGGCCAAATACATCGCGGAGGAGCTGACCAAACGCTATGGCTCGCCCAAAGGCAAGGTGGTGGATCTGCAAGGGCTGCGCGGCACCACGGCTGCAGAATCCCGCGAGAAGGGCTTCATGGATGAGATCAGCAAGTATCCCGATATCAAAGTCGTGGTCAGCCAGGCCGCGGACTTCAATCAGGAGAAAGCGCTGAACATCATGCAGAATGCCCTGCAGGCCCATCCCGATATCGACGCCGTGTTCGGAGCCAACGATGACAACGCCATGGGCGCGGTCAAGGCCATCGAACAGGCGGGCCTCAGCACCGACCCCAGTAGCGACAAGTACATCTATGTCATCGGCATCGACGGCACCGCCCAGGCCATCGACGCCATCCGCGCCGGCAAGCTGGCGGCCACCATCTCGCAGAACCCCTTGACAATGGCGAAAGAGGCGGTTAAAATCGCCTACATGGTCCATGCTGGTCTCCCAGTCAAACCGCACATTCTGTGGCCGCACCAGCTCATCACCAAGGACAACATCGACAGTCCCGAGGTGAAGGCTTACGGCCTGTGGTCAGAAGAGATCAAGTAACAGAGCACCCATTGTTGCATTTCCACCTGCCGGTCGGCGACGGCGAAAGGCTGCTGCTCCCGCCGCCGTCGACTGGCGCTCCGTTATCGAATCAGGAATAGGAATAAGCGCTATGCCGCCACTTCTCCAAGTCAAAGGCGTATCCAAGCGATTTGGCCCGGTACAAGCGCTGGACAATGTGTCCTTCTCCCTGGACGCGGGGGAGATTTTGGGCATTGTGGGAGAGAACGGCGCTGGCAAATCCACCCTGATCAAAATCCTGGGCGGAGCTTATCACCCCGATGCAGGGGAAATCCTGCTGGATGGCAGGCAGGTGACCATCGAATCGCCCGAAGATGGGCTGAATCTCGGCTTTGCCGTGATCTATCAGGAGCTCAGTCTGGTTCCCGAACTGAGCGTGGCCGAAAATCTGTTCCTGGGGCATCTTCCCACCGGCATATTGGGGAGCGTCGACCGCAAAGTACTGCTGGAGCGCAGCGCGGCCTTGCTCGAGCGCATCCAGCTCGATGTGAACCCCACACAACGCGTCTCCCTCTTGCGCATCGATGCCCGGCAATTGATCGAAGTGGGAAAGGCTTTGAGCCGGGATGTGCGGATTCTGATCATGGATGAGCCCACCTCGTCGCTGAATGAGAAGGAGATAGCGCATCTGTTTGCAGTAGTGCGGTCTCTCAGGGAAACCGGGGTGGCCATCATTTACATCTCGCATTACCTGGAGGAGGTGTTCGCGCTTTGCGATAGGGTGATGGTGCTGCGCGATGGTCAGGAGGTGGGGATTCGGGATGTGCAGGATTGGACACCCGCTGAGATCGTGCGGGCGATGGTGGACCGCTCCATCGAGGATTTTTACCCCAAAGCGACGGTGCAGCCCGGCGCAGAGGTCCTGACACTGCGGAATCTGAGTCTGACCGGACGAGTGGAGAACGCTTCTTTTACGGTGCGAGAGGGGGAGATCGTGGGTCTGGCCGGTTTGCCCGGCTCCGGGATCAACGAGGTGATGCAGATGGTGGCGGGGATTCTCGAACCCACGTCCGGCGAGATGACATTGCTGGGGCAGCCTTACACGCCTACATCCCCGCGCGCGGCCATTGCCCGGCAGGTGGGGTATTTGCCCGAAGACCGCAAGGAGAAAGGGCTGTTTCTGGAGTTTTCCATCGAGAAGAATGTGGTGGTCTCGATCCTGGATCGGCTTTCCACATGGGGCGTCTTGCACCTGCGCACGATGGCTGGAGTGGCTCGAGATGCCATGAAGACCTACCGCATCAAGGCGCCGGGCGTAAAAACGCCGGTGAAGGACCTGAGCGGCGGCAATCAACAAAAAGTGTTGTTGGCCCGGGTGGGGCAGGTAGCCCCTCGCTTGCAGGTGATGAATGATCCCACCCGCGGCATTGATGTAGGGGCCAAGGTGGAAGTGTATGAGCGGATCGGCGAATATGTGCAGCAGGGCGGGGCGGTGTTGCTGCTTTCATCGGAATTGCCCGAACTCATCGGCATTTGTGATCGGATTATCGTCTTCAGAGATGGACGACAAATGGCAGATATTCCTCGAAATGAATTCTCTCAGGACCTTATTATGACTTATGCTGCTGGAACTGCTGATGCCAACAATGGAGGCATGCCATGAGCACGACGACCTCAACGGCGAAAACGCCCCGAGAAAGAATGGGTGAATTATGGCGCCGCGGTGGCGTCTTGATCGCGCTCATCATTCTTTCTGGTGTTTTCGCCCTGCTTTCCCCCCGGTTTCTCACCATCAACAACTGGCTGAATGTGTTGCTGCAAACAGCGACCATTGGCGTGGTGGCCATCGGCATGACGTTCGTCATCGTCACCGCGGGCATCGATCTTTCGGTGGGCTCGGTGGTGGCGCTTTCGGGTATGGTGGCGGCAGTAGCCATGCGCGCGGGAGCTTCCGGGCCGGTCGGCATTCTGGTGGCGCTGGTGACGGGAGGATTGGTCGGCTTGTTCAATGGCATCAGCATCACCAGGCTAGGGGTGACCCCCTTCATTGCCACGCTGGCCACGCTGGCCATGGGCCGGGGGCTCACCCTGGCAATTTCCAGCGGCCAGACCATTTTCGATTTCCCTCCTTCCTTCACCTTCATTGGCGACGGCAAGATCGCTTCGATTCCGATGCCAGTGATTATCCTCCTGCTCGCGTTTCTCATTGCCCACTTCGTTCTGTCCCGCACCGTATTTGGTCACAACGTGTACGCGGTGGGCGGCAATCGCGAGGCCGCACATCTGGCGGGCATCAATACGACTCGCACCGAGATGCTTGTTTATGTGATCGCGGGCGTGCTGGCAGGCCTCAGCGGCATCATTCTCACCGGTCGGCTGGACGCGGCCCTGCCCACCTCGGCCACGGGCCTGGAGCTGAACGCCATCGCCGCAGTGGTTATCGGCGGCGCCTCGCTGTTCGGTGGCAAAGGCACCATGCTGGGCACGCTGTTAGGCGCTCTCACTATCGGCGTGCTGGCGAACGGATTGAACCTGCTGAATGTCTCTCCTTTCTGGACGCAGTTCATCCAGGGAGCGGTGATCTTCCTGGCGGTCTTGAACGATTCCCTCAACCAGCGTAAAAAGCACTGATTTTCTGGAGATTCAAATCTATGAACGTTCATGGCAAACACTATCGCACCATCTGGGTAAAAGAAGGCGATGACAGGGTGGTGCAGGTCATCGATCAACGCTGGCTGCCCCACAAATTCGTCATCGAAGACCTCACCAACGTGGATGAAGCCGCCCGCGCCATCAAGGAAATGCACATCCGCGGCGCCGGCCTGGTGGGTGCCACCGCGGGCTTTGGCATGTATCTGGCCGCGTTGGAGGCACCCCAGGATTCGCCCGCAGCCTTCACCGCGTTCATGGAAGCCGCGGGGGAAAAACTGAAAGCCACCCGTCCCACCGCGGTGAACCTGGAATGGGCTGTCCATCGCCAGCTCGACGCGATGGCCCAGGCCTCCACCATAGAGGAAAAGATCGCCGTCGCCTTCCAGACCGCCCAGGCCATCGCGGACGAAGACGCGGAAGCCTGCCATCAGATCGGGCTCCACGGTGTCAGCCTCATCGAAGCCATCGCCCGCAAGAAAGGAGGCGAGCCGGTCAACATCCTCACCCATTGCAACGCGGGCTGGCTCGCGTTCGTGGACTACGGCTCCGCCACCGCGCCCATCTACGAAGCCCACGACCGGGGCATCCCCGTCCATGTGTGGGTGGACGAAACCCGGCCCCGCAACCAGGGCGCGCGCCTCACCGCCTGGGAGCTGGGCCAGCATGGCGTACCCCACACCGTCATCGCAGATAATGTCGGTGGGCACCTCATGCAACACGGCATGGTAGACATGGTCATTGTGGGCACCGACCGCACCACCTACACCGGCGATGTGGCCAACAAGATCGGCACCTACCTCAAGGCCCTGGCCGCGCACGACAACGGCATCCCCTTCTATGTGGCCCTGCCCTCCTCCTCCTTCGACTGGACCATCCGGGACGGGCTCAAGGAGATCCCCATCGAAGAACGGGGCGAGGAGGAAGTCAAATACATCCAGGGCTTGCACCAGGGGGAGATCGTTAAGGTCCTCCTCACGCCGGCCGACAGCCCCGCCACCAACTACGGCTTCGACGTCACCCCCCGCCAATACGTCACCGCGCTGATCACCGAACGGGGCATCTGCGAAGCCTCGGAAGAAGGCATCCTGGGCCTGTTCCCCGAAAAGAGAAAGGCCGGTAGTTAGTGGCAAGTAGCAAGTGGCAAGTGGCAAGTGGCAAGTAGCAAGTGGCAAGTGGCAAGTAGCAAGTGGCAAGTGGAGAGAACGCAGATTTGCGCAGATACAGCGCAGATTCCTACTGATTACTGATAACTGATCACTGATTACTCTATTTTCATAGCAGGAGCGTATCCATGCCCTTCTATCCGCTCAACGAAGAAAACATCCGGGACTACATCCGTCAGCGGCCCGCGTTGGCCGATTTCTTCCCCCCCGACGCCCGCCTGCATATCCGCGAAGTGGGCGACGGCAACCTCAACTTCGTCTATATCATCGAAAACGAAGAGGACCCCTCCAACTCCATGGTCATCAAACAGGCTCTGCCCTTCCTGCGGGTCGTGGGCGAATCCTGGCCCCTGACCCAGGAGCGGGCCCGCTACGAGGCCGAAGCCCTGAAAGAGCACAACAAATACGCACCAGGCCTGGCCCCCGAACTCTACGACTTCGATGAGGAGATGTACGCCATCGCCATGGAGTACCTGGGCACCCACGAGATCATGCGCAAGCCCATGGTGCGAGGGGTCAAATTCCCCAAATTTGCAGACCATATCTCCTCCTTCCTGGCCCAGACCCTCTACTTCACCTCCGACTACTACCTCAGCGGTCCTGAAAAGAAGCTGTTGCAGGCCCGCTTTGTCAACGAAGAACTGCGCAAATTGCAAGAAGACTTCGTCTACACCAACCCTTACAAAGAATCCCCTGAGAACAACTGGAACCCCCTGGTGGATGACGAAGTCCAGGCCGTGCGCTCCGACCCCGCCCTGAAGCTGGAGATTGCGGCCATGAAAGACAGCTACATGAACCACGCCGAAGCCCTGATCCACGCGGACCTGCACACCGGCTCCATCATGATCAACCAGGAGGACACCCGGGTCATTGACCCTGAATTCGCCTTCTTCGGGCCCATGGGCTACGACGTGGGCGCGGTGCTGCAAAACCTGGTGCTCAACTACCTCTCCCATTATGCCCACACCCCTGATCCCGAAGCCCGGGCCGACTACCAGGCCTGGATTCTGGACACCATTCGCGACATCTGGAACCAGTTTGCGGAAAAATTCGAGCGGCTGTGGGTAGAAAACGCCCGTCCCGACAGCGAACTCATGCCCCTGGACTACTGGGACTTCCCCGGCGGGGAGGAAGCCTTCGCCCAGTATCGCCAACGCGTCATCCAGCACATCCTGGAGGAGACCGCGGGGCATGGGGGCGTCAAATTCCTGCGCCGCATGATGGGCATCGTCAGCGTGTGGGACATCTCCAGCATCGAGGACCCGGAAAAACGGGCCGTGGCCGAACGGGCCGCCATCCACATCGGCAAACGTTGGCTCATGGAACGCAAATCCGTCCATTCCATCGACGATCTCATCGGCATCGTGTTGGAAGAAACCCAACACCTTGCATGACGGCTTCCATCTCCCTTCTCATCTCCACTCTCATCTCTCTCACCCTTTTTCATTCCCATAGGAGGAAGAGCTATGACGAACTTTGACATGAAAGAGCTACGCGAGCGCCTGCACGCGGGCAAGCTCACTCGTCGCGAACTGTTGCAGGTGAGCTCGGCCCTGGGGCTCACGGGCCTGGCCCTCACCGTGTTGGGCTGCAGCCCCAAACCCACGGCCGCACCCACGGAAGAAGCCGCGGTCTCCGAAGCCACTGTGGAAAAGGCCGAAGAGACGGTGCAGCCGGCCGAAAAGAAATACAAGGCCGCTTACTCGTCGGTGGGCCTGGCCGCCACCTGGGTGGCCCAAGGTGCAGACACCATGAAGTTCTTCGGCGACCTGCTGGGCATCGAATGGAAGGTCTATGACCCTGCCTTCAGCGTGGACCAGCAACGCAAGGACATGGAGGACATCGCGGCCCAGGACTGGGACTTCGTCGCGGTCCATCCCCTGGCCGTGGAAGCCTATGTGGATCCGGCCAAGCAGATCATCTCCCGGGGCATCCCCCTCATCGACATCGACACGAAACTGGCCAACGACCTCAGCACCCTGGACATCGTCACCTTCATTGAACCCGACAACGTGTGGATGGGCGAGCAGGTCACCAAGAAATTGGTGGAGGCCATGGGCTACAAGGGCAAGATCGTCCACACCCAGGGCATGCTCACCCACACCGGGGCTCAGGGCCGGGCCAAAGGCTTCCACAACATCGTGGATCAATACCCCGACATCGAGGTGGTGGATGAAACCCCGGCCGACTGGAGCACCGACAAAACCCGCCAGATCTGGGAAGACCTGCTGGTCAAATACCCCGACATCAAGGCCGGGTTCTTCCACAACGACGACATGGCTCTGGCTGGCTACGAGGCCATCAAGGCCGCGGGCAAGGAAGGCCAGATCGTCATCGGTGGCATCGATGGCATGCCCCACGCCCTCCAGGCCGTCATCGATGGCAAGCTGCTGGCCACCGCGGTGAATCCCACCGGCCGCATCCACGGCTATGCCACCTGGATCGGCTATTTCCTGGTCTCTGGCCGAGACAAGATGGAGGACATCCCTAAGTTCATTCGGGCGGATGGTCCCCTGATCGACAAAAACATCGCCCCCGGCATTCTCTACCTCTCCACCCATCTCCTCATCTAATCCCTTCCCCCTCTGGCGGTCCGGCCCCGGGCCGGATCGCCATCCATAATAACGACGAAAATGGAACGCAGATTTCCGCAGATGTTCGTCATGCTGAGCGACCGAAGGGAGCGAAGCATCTAGCGAGCGGGTGCGTCCTATTTCGGTTGAGGCTGTACTCACCGACTAAAGTCGGACACTTAAGGCCTACGGCCAATGGACGGCCTTCGCCGTCCTAACTTCCGGTCAGCGAGCGAAGCGAGCGCCATGCCGTGGTTTTTGCGCTTCGCTAGATTCCCTTCGACTGCGCTCAGGACATGCCTCGGTCGCTTCGCTCCCTCGGAATGACGTCGCGGGGCTCTACTGATTACTGATAACTGATCACTGATTACTCGTACTCGCGCCTAACCTCGGCCTAACAATCCTCAATCCTAATCCTAATCCTAATCCTATTTACGGAACAGTCACCATGAGCGAGAGCTCACCAATACGGATGAAAAGCTCACGCAGAGACGCAAAGATCGCCAAGCAGGTTTGCAAGTGGCAAGTCGCAAGTGGCAAGGGATCCTCACACCTGCCACCTGCTACCTGCTACCTGCCACCTGCTACCTGATTCCCTTTGCGCCCTTGGCGCCTTGGCGTGAGGCCTCTATTTTCGGAACAGTCACCATGAGCGACCTCATCCTCGAATTCCGCGACGTTTCCAAACATTTCGGCGGCGTCACAGCCCTGGATCACGTGGATTTCACCCTGCGTCGGGGTGAAGTCCACAGCATCGTGGGCGAAAATGGCGCGGGCAAAAGCACCCTCATCAAAATCATCTCGGGCGTGCACACCGATTACGAAGGGGAGATGTTTTTTGAAGGGGAGCCGGTGCGCTTTCATTCCCCGGCCGATGCCAAACACCGCGGCATCGGCACCGTCTACCAGGAACTGAGCGTGGCGCCTCATCTCTCGGTAGCGGAAAATCTCTTCATGGGAGACCTACCCGTCAATCGGTTCAAACTGGTCGATTGGAAACACATCAATCGCAAGGCCCGGGAATACCTGCTGGAGCTTGGGCTGGATGTGGATGTACGGCGCCCTCTGGGTCTGTTTCCCATCGGCGTTCAGCAAATGGTCGAGGTCGCGCGCGTCCTCTTTTCTGGCGCCCGCATCATCATTATGGATGAACCCACCTCGGCCCTTTCCCCTCCCGAAGCAGAGCGCCTGTTCCAGTTCATTGCCAACCTCAAGGCCCGCGGGGCCACCATCATCTACATCTCCCACTTCCTGGAAGAATCGCTGGCCGTCTCTGACCGGATCACTGTGATGAAAAATGGCCGGCGGGTGGGCACCTATGCCAGCCAGGAGGTAGACAAGGCCTTCCTCATCCGACAGATGATCGGGGAGGAATCGGGAACCCTGTTCGCGGCTTACGTCTCGGCCGAGGAGCACTGCTGCGCCCAGGCGGGCGAAGTGGTTTTTGAAGTCAAAGGGCTGAACAAAGGCCGCGACTTTCGGGACATCAGCTTCGAGGTGCGGGCAGGAGAGATCGTTGGCCTGTATGGCTTCATGGGCGCGGGGAAGACCGCGTTGGCCAACACCCTGTTCGGCCATGAAAAGCCTGACGGGGGTGAGATTCGCCTGGAAGGAAAACCTCTCCATCTCAAAAACACCGAATCCGCTCGACGCCAGGGCATGGCCTATGTGCCCAACAATCGGCGATTGAGCATCTTCCCCGGCAAAGAAGTCTACAAAAACGTCACCGTCACCTACCTGGATCAAATCCTCGGTCAGGTCTTACGCAAGAAAATCGAGGTGGCAGTGGCACGCCAGGTCATCCAGCGCACCGGCGTGCAGCCGCCCGATCCCTTCAAAGAGATCCAACATCTCAGCGGCGGCAATCAGCAAAAAGCCATCCTGGCCAAATGGCTGGTCAAAGCCCCTGTTTTCCTCATCCTCAACGAGCCCACCCGGGGGATGGATGTGGGCGCCAAGGAAGAAGTCATGCAGATCGTCCGCGAGCTGCGGGACCAGGGCATGGCCATCCTGCTCATCTCGTCCGAGCCTGAGATCATCCTGGCCAACAGCGACCGCATCCTGGTCATGTCGCAAGGTCGCCTGACCCACACCATGGAAAACCGCGGCCAAACCAAGGAAAGCCTCATGCAGTGGGCGTAAACCCTCTCCGCCAATCGGCCACGAGCGATGGCTGCTCACCCCATAACGATGCAAATGGGACGCAAGTGGCAAGTGGCAGGTGGCAAGTAGCAAGTGGCAGGTGGAGAGAACGCAGATGCACGCAGATGCGACGCAGATTTTCGCAGATGTTCGTCATGCTGAGCAACCGAAGGGAGCGAAGCATCTAGCGAGCGGGTGCGTCCTATTTCGGTTGAGGCTGTACTCACCGACTAAAGTCGGACACTTAAGGCCTACGGCCAATGGACGGCCTTCGCCGTCCTAACTTCCGGTCAGCGAGCGAAGCGAGCGCCATGCCGTGGTTTTTGCGCTTCGCTAGATTCCTCGGTCGCTTCGCTCCCTCGGAATGACGTCGCGGAGCTCTACTGATTACTGATTACTGATAACTGATCACTGATTACTCTATTTACAAGGCAGTCATTACGAACGGCAGCTCGCCGATACGGATGAAAACATCTCGCGGCCAAGTTGGCGCGGGAAGCTGATTTCGTCAAGCGTCAAACGTCATGCGTCATGAGCTGACGTTTCACGTTTTACGTTTGACGTTCGTTGGTGCCTCGCTCAACGTTGTCCTGATGATCTCAATCCTAATCCTGATCCAAATCCTATCGACACAGCAGGAGGTAGCAATTTCATGACATCCCTTCGCCACTGGCTCAGTGCGCACGCCCGATTCGTGGCGCCCTTCCTCACCCTGGCGGTGCTCATCCTCTTTTTCACCTTCGCCTCCGAAGGCGGGCGCTTCCTCACCTTCCTCAATTTCCGCAACATCCTCATGCAGGCCAGCGCGCTGGCTATCATGGCCACGGGCGTCACCTTCGTGCTGCTCACCGCGGAGATCGACCTGAGCATTGCGGCCATGGCCACCTTCGCCGGTGTATTGGCCTCCTTTCTCCTGGTCAGCGCCGGACTGCCCGGCTGGCTCGCGGTCCTGCTGGCATTGGTCGCGGCCACCTTCCTGGGCTTCATCAATGGTTGGGTGACCACCTACTTTGGCCTGCCCTCCTTCATGACCACCCTGGCCATGCTGGAAGTAGCGAACGGGCTTTCCATCTACCTCACGAAGGGACGTCCCATCTTTCAAGTACCGGCCCTGACCAAATGGCTGGGGGGCGGTTCGGGGACCATCCCCACCATCACCATCGTGGCGTTGGTCGTGTTGGTCATCGGGCACATCGTCCTGGCTTACACCCGCTTTGGCCGCTACATCTACATGGTGGGCAGCAACAAGGAGGCCGCGGAGCTCTCGGGCATCAACACCAAGCGCATCACCACCCTGGCCCTGACCATCGGCGGCGCCACCGCGGGCCTGGCCGGGCTCATCAACACCGGGCGCATCGGCAGCGCCCAGGCCAGCGGCTTCGAAGATATGCTCCTTTCGGCCATTGCCGCGGTGGTGTTGGGCGGCACCTCCCTCTTTGGCGGCGTCGGTGGCATCCCCAACACCATCATCGGCCTCCTCATCTTTGGCGTGCTCAAAAACGGGCTCAATCTCATCAACCTGAACATCTATCTCAAAACCTTTGTCACCGGTCTTATCCTCCTCCTGGCCCTCATCCTCAACGTCTATTCGGTGAAACTCGGCGAACGCGCCGAACAGGAAGAAGCCTGATCCCCTGCCATCCCATCATGACCGAGCCCCTCACCCCCAAAACCGCCGTCACCTACGTGCGAAGCCTGCCTTTGGCCCGGGACTTCTTCGGCGATGCCCCCCTCGCGGCCGAGCCCATCACCGAAGGCAATGTGAACCTCATCTTCCGGGTCTACGATCAGACCCAACCCACTCGCTCCCTGCTGCTCAAACAGGCCCTACCCTATGCCTGGCGTTATCCCGACTTCAAGATGCCCGTGGACCGCGCCCGCATCGAGGTAGGCATCCTCCGCATCGAAGGTCGTTATTGCCCGGACCAGGTCCCCCAGGTCTATCACTACGACGAGACCAACCACATCATGGTCATCGAGGACCTGAACCGGCACCTGGTCATGCGCGAGGCCCTGATGCGCCAGCGCCGCTACCCCCACGTGGCCCAACACATGGGCATTTTCATGGCCCGCACCCTCTTCTACACCTCGGACCTTTATCTGAGCTCGGGCGAAAAGAAAGCCCTGGTTCCCCAATTCATCAACCCTGTCCTTTGCAAGGTGCAGGAGGACCTGGTCTTCACCCAACCCTACATCCCTCATCCCAACAACCGCGTCACCCCACCCCTCAAGCCCCTGGTCGAGGAGTTGGTGTACGCCGATGACGACCTGCGGGCCGACATCTTTCACTACAAAGAGCGCTACATGACCCACGCCCAGGCCCTGATCCATAACGACCTGCACACCGGCTCCATCATGCTCAACCAGGAGGAGACCAAAGTCATCGACCCTGAATTCGGGTTCTTCGGGCCCATGGCCCATGACATCGGCACTTATTTTGCCAACCTGGCCCTCAGCTACGCGTCGCAGGAGGCCCACGCGGCCGAAGAAAGCGCCCGGGCCAGCTATCGGGCCTGGCTGTTGGACCAGATCCAGGAGACCTGGCACGTGTTCGAGCGGGAATTCCTGGCCCTGTGGGAGAGGGAGGGCAACGAGGATTGGCCCTCCGACCGCTTCAAACAGCGCTACCTGGCCCAACTGCTGCAAGACGTGGCCGGGTTCGGCGCGGCAGAGATGATGCGCCGCCTCATCGGCATGGCCCACGTCCACGACTTCTGGACCATCGAGGATGAAACCCTGCGAGCTCGGGCCGAAAGCCTGGGCCTGGATATTGCCTTGCGCTGGATCAAACACCGCCAGGGCGTGCATCGCATCGAGGACCTGACCCAACTGGCCGCGGACGCGAGGCCGCTGCTATGAAAATAGAATGATCGCTGGTTGCTGAGGAATCGCCAGGCCGACGTTGGGCGAGGCGGCAACGGGCGTATTGCGTATTCCGTATTCCGTCAAAGCATTACGCAATACGCAATACGGAATACGAGTCACGCCGCCCTGGCCGCGAGGCATTTTCGTCGGTATCGGCGCGGGGTGGCCCGCCGTTGGACTGCTTTGTAAATAGGATTCGGATCAGGATTAGGATTGAGATCGTCAGGACAACGTTGAGCGAGGCACCAACGGGCGTGATGCGTGAAACGTAAAACGTGAGAGCCTTACGCATCACGCATTACGCATTATGGACTTGGCTTCTCCCGTCAACCTGGTCACACGAGCCGTTCGCTCCTCACCATTTGCCACCCACACAGAGAACCATGAACCCATTTCACAGCATCCAATGGATCGACGGCGTGGTCCGCATGTTGGACCAGCGCAAACTGCCCGCGGAAACGGTGTACAACGACTACACCACGCCCGATCAGGTGGCCGAGGCCATCCGCAGCATGGTCATCCGCGGTGCGCCCGCCATTGGCGCGGCCGCGGCCTATGGCCTGGTCCTCGTGCCCTGGCATGCCCGCACCGACGATGTGGAGGCCGTGCGGGCGGAGCTGGGCCGCGCGGATGAGGTCCTGCGCGCATCTCGCCCCACCGCAGTCAACCTCTTCTGGGCTCTGGACCGGATGAAACAACGCTGGACCGACCCCAGTTTGGATACGGTGACCAGGCTGCGGGACGCGCTGTTGGCCGAAGCTCACGCCATCGCGCGGGAAGATGTCGAGATCAACATGGCCATCGCCCGGCATGCCTTTCCCCTCATCCCCGATAAAGCCACCGTCATCCACCACTGCAACACGGGCAGCCTGGCCACGGTGGATTACGGCACCGCGCTGGGCATCATCCGCTATGCCCACGAACAGGGCAAGGAACTCTTCGTCCTGGTCGATGAGACCCGCCCGCGGCTGCAAGGGGCTCGCCTCACGGCCTGGGAGCTGATCCAGTATGGGGTGCCCTTCCAGATCATCGTGGACAGCGCATCGGGGCATTTCATGCGTACCATGGGCGTGGACCTGTGTGTGGTGGGCGCGGACCGGGTGGCGGCCAATGGCGACACCGCCAACAAGATCGGCACCTACAACCTGGCCCTGGCCGCGCACGCGCACGGCGTGCCCTTCTATGTGGCCGCGCCCACGACCACCATCGACATGGCCACCCCCAACGGCGAGGCCATTCCCATCGAAGAGCGGCCGGCCCAGGAGGTCACCCATGTGCTGGGCGAATGTATCATCGCGCCCGCGGGCGCGGCCGCGGCCAACCCCGCGTTCGACGTCACCCCGGCCCGCTACATCACCGCCATCATCACCGAAAAGGGCGTGGTCTACCCTCCCTTCGAGGAGAACCTGGCGAGGCTGTTCCGTTAATAGGATCAGGATTAGGATTAGGATTAGGATTGAGGATTGAGGATTGTCAGGCCGAGGTTGGGCGCGAGCATGAGTAAATCAGTGATCAGTTATCAGTAATCAGTGTTCAGTTGACTCTGCGTCCTCTGCGCTCTCTGCGGTAAGTCATCTTTCCGCAGGGGGTCAGGGATCAGGCATCCAGTGTTCAGTAGCGCCGAGGTTAGAAACAGCACCCCGGCGGGGCTAGCCGGATTCATCCGGCGCCGTTTTATAGCCCGGCGAGTTCATGATACTGTTGGTTTACTGCGCGAGTACGCCGAATAAATTCAGGTCTGAGGGCGTTCCGCCGCATGTCCCCCTTCGGGGACATGTTTTCCGCCCGGTTGGACCTGTCTGCGCAGGCAGACAGGCGGCCAAAGGCCCCCAGCCCCGACTTCGAGTCGGCGGGGCCAAGGCGCCCAGCAGCCTGTATGGAGTTTGCCAACAGTATCACTTCATCGCCGGGCGGGCGTGGTGGACGCCACTTCGGTCGGTTAAACGACGCCAAATGTCAGAGACGCACACC
Organism: Anaerolineae bacterium; assembly: GCA_027002405.1. GTDB lineage: Bacteria > Chloroflexota > Anaerolineae > J102 > J102 > M2005. The sequence continues at coordinate 18,130 of JALWZT010000187.1, forward strand.
GTGACCACGTAGTCAAAAATGAACCATGCCTAGTACACCGCGGCCTAAATCCTTCGGCACTTTAGGCCCTCAATGGTCGACCGGTGTAAGTCCATTTGAATGGTTTGGCCATCGTGCGGTTGAAGTAGTCGATGAACTTCAAGATGCGCTGCC
>JALWZT010000188.1 GCA_027002405.1 Anaerolineae bacterium
CCTGACGCCGCCGCCAGGCTTCCCCCGGAGGCCATAACCCATCCTCCGGGAGCATGGCCCGCAAGGTGTCTACATCCGGTGGGGCGCTGAGGCCAAACTCGCTGAGCAGAGGCGCGGGGTCCTGGGCATAGACCGCGGGGGAGGCTTTGCCGTGCCACACCAGCCAGTTGTGGCTATCATGGGGCCCTGGGGACGCGGGCACCCAGCGTCGTGATGGGTCCTCGCGCGACGCGATCTCGCTCATGGCCCGGGCGATTTTGGGGAAGCGGCCGGGTCCCCATTCGTTGCCCCCGCCCCACATGAAGATGCTGGGATGATGCCGCAAGGATCGGATGATCCCCTGGGTTTCCTGGCGTACCAGGCGCAAAAAGCCCGGGTCCTGAGGCAAGCGTTCAAAAAACACACAGGCAATGGGCATCTCTTGCCATACCAGCAGCCCCAGCTCATCGCACAGGTCATAAAAAACGCGCTGTTCCCGACCTCCACCGCCCCACACCCGCACCGCATTCACCCCGGCATCCACCGCGGCCTGGAGTCGTGCCCGATAGCGGGCTTCGGCCTCGGGGTCCCCGGGCAGCAGGTCCAGGGGCACCCAGTTGATCCCTCGTAGGCGCAGGGGCTGATCGTTAAGCTGGGGATAAGGGATGTTCTGGTCCATCCGCCATCCAAAACGCCGGGACCCGATCACCTGATCCCATTGGTCCAAGGGGCGTTCCTGGTCATCGAGCAGGATGACCGTGAGTCGGTAGCGGTGGGGATGGCCGCGGTCGTGGGTGTTCCAGGGCAGAAGTTCGGCATCGGGCCAGCAGAGATGGCGCACTTCGTAAGGGCGATGCAGGGATAACCGGAAACGCGCGGCCTGCCGCGGGGCGTCCCCCTGCAATGGGTCCAGATACAATTGCACTTGAATTGGCTGAGGGGGGTCCGCGTCCAGCCCCAGGCGCACCACCAGCCCATAGTCCGGTCCCCAATCCGCCCGGGCCCAGAGATGACGCAGGGCCACAGCCCCCGCCACATGAAGATACACCTCATCCCAAATCCCCGCCGGCAACAGGCGCGGGGCGAAATCCCAGCCGAAATGCACGGGCGATTTGAGGGTAAGCAGGCGGTCGGAAAAGGGTTCCAGATTGCCCTCTTGCAAGCGATTGGCCAGCCAACGGCGCCAGCGATATCCCCAGGTGCGAGGCCAGCGGGGCAAGGCCCATGCCCCCCATATGCGCACGTGCAAGGTGGCGGGCCCCTGGCGTAGCCATCGAGTCACAGGAAAACGGCGCAGATGGAACATGCCCGCGCCCCGGCCCAACTCCTGACCATGGATCACCACCGCAGCCTGATAATCCACCCCGTGGAATTCAAGCCAGGCCCGTTGTTGAGGTTGGATGGCCGGGAGGGATTTTTCGTACCACCAATCTCTGGCATGGATCCATGCCAAGGCTTCCTCGGGGTCCAGAAGCGCGTACAGGTCGGGCAGGCGCCCTGCTCGCATCAAATCCCGATGGATACTGCCCGGCACCCGCGCGGGCAGCCAATCTT
>JALWZT010000189.1 GCA_027002405.1 Anaerolineae bacterium
CATTTTTCTGGTCGACGAAGGTCGACCATCGGCGCGAAGCGCCTAAAGAGCTCGAGTTTACTCGGTCAGTGTCGCGGCAAAAAAGGGAAGTTATTTATGGACGCTCACAAAACTGTCAGGTAGCTAGTTCAGTGTTCAGTGTTCAGTAGGTTGGCTGTCTCTTGGTGTCTGTGTGCTCTTGGTGTTCTTTGTGGTTAAAGATTATCTGCGGAGATCTGCGTTGTATTTGCGTGCATCTGCGTTCTATTTTCATCGTTATGTGGTGAGCTATCGCTCATGGTGACTGTTTCAGGGCGCTTCAAATACCCAATATCCAATACCAAATATCGACTCTCCTGCTGGGAAAGGCCCGGCATCATTTGTCAGGTCTTCATCATCAAAAGCGAACCATGCTGTTATTCTGCTCGAAAACGGCGGATGCGCACCCCCACGGAACGAGCGAACCGTAACGCACCCGGTTTTTCCACCGAAACCTCCACAGCCTGAATGCGGGGATCGAGCTCAAAACACAGTTGTGCGATCTCATCCGCCAGACGCTCCACCAGATAAGGACGGCCCCCTTCGATATGCGCGATAACGGCCTTGGCCATGGTGCGATAATTGACCGCGTGCGCGATGTCATCGCTCCGGGCTGCAGGGCGGGTATCGGCCCACATGGTCAGATTCACCAAGATATCCTGGCGCTTGGTGCGCTCCTCCGGGTTGATGCCCAAGATACCGCGCACCAATAGGTCCCGGATAAAAATCTGGTCTAAGGAGGAGAGATCAGGGGACATGGGGTTCGTTGGCTGTTCCGTAAATAGGATCAGGATTAGGATTAGGATTAGGATTAGGATTGAGGATTGTCAGGCCGAGGTTGGGCGCGAGCATGAGTAATCAGTGATCAGTCATCAGTAATCAGTGTTCAGTAGCGCCGAGGCTGGGAATAGCGCCCCTGGGGGGCTAGCCGGAATTATCCGGCGCCGTTTTATAGCCCGGCGACTTCATCGCCGGGCGGGTGGCGGCTAGCGCACCCCGACGGCATTCTGTATGCCACAGGCTCGCGTCATCACCCAACACCGGGGGATAATTCCCCCGGCTAGAAACAGCGCCCCGTCGGGGTTCCCGTGGCCAGCCCGCAGGGCTTCGCATTCGTAGCTCGGAGGTTTCGCTCCGAGCAGAAGAAACAGCGCCCCTGGGGGGCTAGCCGGAATTATCCGGCGCCGTTTTGTAGTCCGGCGACTTCATCGCCGGGCGGGCGTGGTGGCCCCAGACCTCGGAGGTCTGCGCAGACCCTCCGAGGTCTCATGCTCACCTGCCACCTGCGCCCCATTTTCGTCGTTATTCAGGTGCCGGGGGCAATTGGGCCGCCTGCCCTCCTTCGGTGATCACCTCTCCGCCCAGGGAGGCCAAAAGGGCTTCCACATCCGCGGCCCGCTCTTCGGTGGTGAGGGCCACCACCGCGTACACCTCGTTGGGCAGGAGTGCCGCGATCTCATGGAGCGCCGCATCGGGCACGCCCCCGTTGATGACCTCGGCCGCGATGCCACCGTAATAAGCACCGATGGCGCCTCCACCCAAAACACCCAAAGGCCCGAAGAGCAAGCCCAAAGCCCCGCCAATAAGCGCTCCTTTCACCGCGCCTTCCCTGGCATGGGCATCGTCGATCTCCTTGAGATGGACATGCCCCTTCTCATCTCGATAAACCAGGGCCGCGCCATCCAAGGGGAGCCCTTCTTTTTTGTGGGCGCGGGCCAGGGCCTTGAGCGCATTCTGTGCGGCTTCTTCCTGGGCGAAGTGGGCCAACACCATGTGGATCGAAAGAGGTTCGGTCATGAATCACTCCTTAAGAGATGTATCGGCATCATCCTGCCAGTTGGGATCCAGCGTTTCTTCCACCCGTTGGAACTCGCGGGCCAGGTCGGCCGCGTCGGGCCCCAGCAAACGCAGGACCAGTCGGGCGCGTTCCCGGTTGCGCACCTCGAAGCGGTATTCCTGAGCCCACCGCTCAGGGTTGGATGCCCGTTGTTCCAAAAAGTATCGCCAGTTGTGCAGGTAGCTTTTGTATTCCCGGCGCAGCTTCTCCTTCCATTGAGCAGGGAAACGGCGACGGGCTTCTTCCCAGGCCTGTTTGATGCGCTGCAGCCGGGCCCGATCGTTGGGACCCAGTTGATCGATCTGGGCTTCCAGGGTCTGGATGCGCTCGTAAAGGGAGCCCAGGGTCATTTTGGGCTGCCGGGTGCCCAAAGGGGTCTCCACCGAAATCTGCCAGAAGAGCCTGTCGCTGAGCAGATAGTCTTCTAACTCATCGGCCATGGCTTCCGCTTCCAGCAGCCTGGCAGCCAGCTCGGGGGGAGAATCGGTGGGAGGAACCGAAGAAGAGGGGTGTTTTCCAAAAAGTTTTTGTAACCAGCTCATGGTTCTCGCTCCAAAAGAAGGGTGACAGGGCCATCGTTGATCAAAGCGACTTGCATGTGGGCACCAAAAACGCCCGTCTGCACCGCAACGCCTTCCCCGCGCAAAAAATCGACAAAGGCTTCAAAAAGAGGGCGGGCGACTCCGGGCCGGGCCGCATGCACAAAAGAGGGTCGACGTCCCTTACGCGCGTCAGCATACAGGGTGAATTGGGAAACCGCCAAGACCTCGCCCCCCACATCGGCTAGGGATAAATTGGTAAGCCCGCGATCATCCTCGAACAGACGCAGGGTGGCGACCTTGCGGGCCAGCCACTGGGCCTGGGCCGGGGTGTCTTCATGGGCGATACCCACCAACACCAGATAGCCCACACCGATTTGGGCCACGATCTGGTCATCGACAGTGACCGAAGCCTGACTGACACGTTGAATCACGATTCGCATGGATTCAAGTATATCACATCATCCATCCAGATTCCATGCCCGCCAATAGGCTTCCATGCGATGGGTGAAAGCCTTGGGCCGCTCCCCGTACAATCGTCGCCCCGCGCGCAACGCGTCCGCTTCCAGTTCCGCGCGATAGGTCTGGATCAACGCGCGCAACATGCCCTGTCGGGGCCCTGGCAGCCCCAATTCGGGATGGACCGTCAACGTGGCATCGAGCTCAGCCAGATCATGGTCCAACCCCAACCATTCCGAAAGGTCCACCAGGCTGGCGGTCACACAGCCCAGGACCTGAGGCCACAGCGGAGTGAAGAGGCGCATGTGATAGCGCAGGTATTTCACATACTTGCGCCATTCATGCAAAGCCTCTACCGTGGGGTGATGTTCACAGGTCATCAGGTCCCGCCGCCCTCGAGCATAAACCCGCTGCAATCCTTTCGTGGGGAAGCGATGGGCTTCCAACGGCAAATCCCGAAGCTGCGCCCGTCCCTCTTGCACCTGCCCCGCGACCTCCAGCAAAAGCTGCCGGGTCCCCATGGCCTGAACCCGTTGAGCTTCGTGGTAGGCGCGCAGACGGACCAAAACCGCGTCCACATCTTCGGAGGAAAGCTGACCCAGAGCATGCTGAGCGAGTTTTTCCAGGGTTTCGGCCAGCACCGCGCTGGTGCGCACCTCGCTCAGGGCCCGACCCGCGTCCCGAAACAACAGGTTCAAAGCCCGGTAGGTGTCTTTGGGGATCTCGTCCCGCACCAAACGCAACACCGCGCGGATGCGTTTGAAAGCTTTGCGGGCCTCGTGCACCGCCTTATCCGGGTCGAGCTCGGGCGTGGTAAGCTGGAACAAGGCCAGATCCGCCTGCTCCAGAAGGATGCGGTGCAATTCCTGCAAGGTAGGATGCCCCGGCCGTAAGGCAAAGGTGGTTTTGAAAGATGGTTTGGACATGGGCACTGATGACTGATTACTTTAATCACGGTGCAGAGGAAACATCCCAGTCGGCCATGAAGACCTGGGCCAGGGCCTCATAGCCCTGGTCGGTTTGCAGGGCTAGGGCCAGTTCGCGATTGAGTTTGTTGCTGGCTTCTCCGCCGTTCATCGAAGCCACCACCACCCAGCGGGCCTGAGCCAGGGCGATGAGGTGGAGCTTGGCATGCAGCCCGGCCCCGGTAGGATTCCCCAGGCGCGCGGCCAGGTCCAAACGCTCGGCCTGGGCGATGGCATTGATGCGGAGCGCCGTGTGGCGATTGCCCCGGCTGCGGTAGGGATCATCGAAAAAGGAGTCTAACAGGATGCGCACCCGGGCCCCGCGCCGCGCGGCCGCGAGGAGGGCTTCCAGGCGCACGTTGGGATCATCCTGCGGGTTGCTCTCTGTGGGCCCCCAGTAGGGATGTTCGTAGAGTTGTTCGGTGAGGATCACGTCCCCCGGCCCGGCCTGGTCCACCAGGGCCAAAAGGGGCGAAAAGCCGGCTTCGGGCGCGGAAAAAAGGGTGGCTGCCACCCCATCCCCAACCTCAAAGGGCCGAGGGAAACGCACCCGATACCCGGCCAGGTCTTCCCTTGCCGGGGGCTGATACCCCGGGTCCTGAGGGAGGCCGTACTGAGGATGGTCGGATTGCCAGGGGAAGATATCGGTATGCGCGGGGTCCGCGTCCAGGTGGAAGATGGTCTGGGCCCGAGCAGCCAGGGTGTCATCCTCGATGATCACCCCATATCCTCGCCGCCCCAGGGTGTCGCCATCCTCCACATCCGCGGGCATGCTGGTGGGTTTCCAGTTTTCCGTGCTGAGGATCAGGATGCGGCCATCCAAAACCGCGAATTTGCTGTGGAGATAAGGATAGCGATCATGGGCATCGGCTACATCATTGACCATAAAAGCCACCTGCGCGCCAGCCTGGGCGAGCTGCCCCGCGGCCCAACGCCCATCGTCCGTGAGTCCCCCCGCGGGCGCGCCCTCCAGCAGAACCTGGACCGCAACGCCATCCCGGGCTCGATCCGCCAAGGCGGCTACCAGATCGGGCTGGGTGAGTTCGTACATTTCCACCAGGATGCTGGATTGGGCGCCACGAATGCGCTCGAGGATGGGGGCCAGGATGTTATCGGGCGCGACCAGCAGTTGCGCCGGATGAGGCCGGGACCAGGTGACCTGCCGGGGTTGGCTCAATCGATGGAGCTCCCAACCGGGGTACGCGGTACGCCGGCCCAAACGGGGGTCCCATGCTCCTTGGGCCCAGGCTTCTCGTGTATGCTCATAGGACAAGGGGCGTTGCGTGAGGGGATCGAAAAGGCGATAGTAAACCTGCCCTTCCCGAGGGAAGGCGTTGGTAGGATGATAAGGAACCAGGGCAGGCCCCTGCCAACCGGGCGTGGTGACATCCCCCTGGCCATAGACCAGGGTATCCACCACCTGGCCCGCGGGGGCCAGAAGCTGAAGCTCGTCCCCGCTATTCCGAAAAGCCGGGGCTGTGCCCTGGGCATTGGGGATGGTGGGGTCGGTATCGGCCTGATATTCACATTGGGGCAGGCGGCCCCAGCTTTGGCGAAAGGCCCGGGCCTGACGGGCACACCACAGGATCTGCCCGGGCGCCAGGGGGAGATCGGGCAGGGTGATGGTCCCTTCCCCATCGGTGACACGCCACCCACCGGCAAAAGAGGGGGTATCTCCGACATTTTGGATGGCAAATCCCTCATCCGCGTCTCCCCTCGCATAGCCATCGGGCAGCAACCCGACCAGCAGCATGTGGAGAGGGGAAACTGTAGGGGGTGCCTGATGGGTGGTGAAGGGAAGAAAAAGAGAATGGGAAGGAGCCTCCCTGGCCCAAGCCTTGGCTGCCAACAAGCCCAAGACCCACAAAACGAGGCTCCAGCGGCCGAGATGCAACAGGATGACTCCCATGGGGCATCAACCTTCCGTCTTGAACGAGCGGTTGATACGAAAGATGTCGGAGAGGCGCATTTTCAGAACCCGCACCCCCCACAAGGTCAAAAGCAACCACACCAGCAGTTGCAGGAAATAGAGCATCAGGGAATAAGGAAGCAAGTCCTCGAACTCACCCAGTCGCAAAATCAGGTTGGGGCCGATTTGGGAAATCTGATAAATGCCCAACATGGCCGGCGCGGAAGGAGGGGTCAGGGCCAGGGCCCCCAAGGCAATGGTCACCTGGGCGTGGGCGTCCAATCCCAGGGGCATGGCCAGCATGACCAGGAAGTGGAAGAGGAAGAAGAAGGTCCACATGACCACCGTCATGAGCAAAGCCAGGATGAGCTCTTTCATTCCCACGTCGATGCTCAGGGCATCTTGCAGCATGCCCGTGATTTTGTCTCGCCAGGCCTGGCTCACCCTCAGCTTCAGCAATCCGCGGGCAACTCCCCGGGTCAGGGCATCCACATAACGAATGGCCAATAGATAGCCCCCTAACACCAGCAGGGAAAGCCCCACGCTCCGGGCCATGGAGGCCATGGACATCTCCGATTGCACGCCTAAAGAAATGGCCAGGATGAGGGTGGCAATGCGCATGATCTGCGCGATCATCCGCTCCACCACCATGCCGGTGGTGGCCTGGGGCAAAGAGACCGGGGTGGCCGCGGGGGTGAGCACGACCCGACTCACATAGTTGGGGATAGGGGTGAGGATGGGAACCAGGTAGCTGATGTGGGTCGCATGAACCAAACGGCGCCAGGCGCGAGGGCGGCCCAATAAATACCACCAACGCACATCAATCAGAGCAATGCCCAATAGCAAGAAAAAGATGCCCGCCAAGACCAACAAAGGATGGGTTCCGCGGATCACCTGCCACATGGCCTCTACATCCACAAAGAGGGCCGTAAGGACCAGCAACCCTATGATGACCGCGGCCGAGATGATCCAGGTGCGGAGGCTGGTTCCAGAAGAGGAAGTTTCAGGGGAGGGATTGGAAGAAGCTGTCGAGGTAGGCATGATGGCCTCAGTTATGGTAGGATTAGAGCTATTATGCCACAACATGCCTCAAACACCATCTCTATCATTGTCCATGGCGGCGCAGGCATGCTGCCCGCCGAACAGTATGAACGGGCGCTGGAAGGTTGTCGTGCTGCCGCGGCCGCGGGCTGGGAAATTTTACACGCGGGCGGCAGCGCGCTGGATGCCGTGGAGGCGGCCGTGCGCGTGCTGGAGGATGATCCCGCGTTCAATGCTGGTCGCGGGTCCGTGCTCAACGCGGCCGGTCAGGTGGAAATGGATGCCGGCATCATGGATGGCCATACCGGTCAGGCCGGCGCGGTGACCTTGATCAAACACGTTCGGCACCCCATCACCCTGGCCCGCTATGTCATGGCCCACACGCCTCATTTGATCTTAGGCGCGGAAGGGGCCGAAGCCCTGGCCCCCAAGGCAGGCTGTGCTTTGGTGGAAAACGACTTTTTCATCACCCCCTATCGCCTGAAGCAGTACCACCGCAAGGCTGTCTCGACCGCGGGGGATACCGTGGGCGCGGTGGCCCTGGATGCCCAGGGGCATCTGGCCGCGGCTAACAGCACGGGCGGCGTGAGCTTCAAATACCCGGGGCGCATAGGCGATTCCCCCATCCTTGGTGCGGGCTATATGGCCGATTCCCACATGGCTGCCGCGGCCACAGGCCAGGGCGAACACATCATCCGGGCTGGCCTCGCGTTTCTATTGCGGGACCTGATCGCGTCGGGGTTTTCGGCACCTCAGGCGGCATCCCGGGCCACGACCCTGTTCTTGCAACGGGTGCCCCAGGGGCAGGCGGGATGGATCCTGCTGGACGCCCAGGGCCGCGTAGGCATCGCCCATACAACCCGGCATCTGCCCCATGCCTGGCGCACCGGTGGCGAAGAGGATTTCGTGGTGGGCCTTCGGGCAACCGAAACAAAATGAAACGGATGAAAACGAGAACGCAGATTGACGCAAATGCAGCGCAGATTCCCACTGATTACTGATTACTGAAAACTGATTACTGATAACTGACCCCAGAATCTCTCCCTAACTTCCGAGGATGAACCCATGAAAAAACGCATCACCTTCCTTGCTCTCACTTCCCTGCTTCTTCTCACCCTGTTTGCTTTGTGGGCACCGGCCCAGGCTGCACCCACCGGTGTGGGCGGGGGCGCCTGGGGCCCGGTGTGGAGTAGTATCGGCGCTCTGGTCGATATGGATTGCCCCACCGCCCAGGATTGTGTGGTGGTAGGGGATAACGGCCTGGTCCTCGTCACCCGAGACCAGGGCCTCACCTGGCATCAAGAACAGATCGAAGCCCGGCCCGACCTGCTGAGTGTGGACGCCAACGCGGATGGTTCCATGCTGGCTGTGGGGAACCGGGGCGCCATCTTCCGCTCCCGGGATTGGGGCCGCACCTGGGAAGCCCTTTCCGCCTCCACAACCGCGACCCTGCGGGATGTGAGCCTGCTTTCCGATGGCCACGCCTGGATCGTAGGGGACCGCGGCCTCATCCTCCACAGCAGCGATGGCGGCGACACCTGGAACACCCAATCCAGCGGCGTGGATCATCACCTCTTCGCCGTGCAATTCCTGGACGCGCAAACCGGCTATGTGGTGGGGGATAAAGCCACCTTCCTCCAAACCACGGATGGCGGGCAGAGCTGGACCGGGGTGGAGACCAACTTCCCCCGTTGGGCTGCCATTTACGACATGAGCTTTGCAGATACGCAGCATGGTTTCATTGCGGGCCAGGCAGGCCATGTGAGCTACACCAGCGACGGCGGCCAGACCTGGCAGGAAAGCGACGCGGGCATCGCCACCGATATCTACGCCATCCACTACCAAAACGGCTACGCCATCCTGGGCGGCCAAATGGGCGTGGTGGCCACCAGCCAGGACCAGGGCCAATCCTGGACCGTGCGGGATTCGGTAGAGCAGGATGTGCGCGACGTGCATGGCGTCTTTACCACGGGCCCGGATAGCGCCTGGGCCGTGGGCGCGGTGAAAGATGAGAAAGGCGCGGCCTTCTTTGTCACCCATGGCAGCCAGGACCAGGCCTTTCAACCCGTGGTCGGGGACTACGGCCCTCACCCCGTGTTCCACGAAGCGGCCGCGCCCACGCAAGAGGTGGCCTATGTGGTCGGGTCCGGCGGCGCCATTGGCAAAACCATGGATGGCGGCGAAACCTGGCATTGGATGCATCTCCAAACCGAATTCCCCGCCTCTCCCATCATTGCGGCTGTCTCCTGCCCTACGGCCACCGACTGCTGGGTCGCGGGCCAGGTCCCCAGCAATCCAGGCTTTCTTTATGTCACCCACGACGGTGGGCAAACCTGGCAAAAACAAACCAGCAACAGCGTCCAATGGCCCTGGCTTTACGATGTGGAGATGGTCGATCTGCGGAATGGCCATGCCGCGGCCAATCCTTACATGTACTACACCACCAATGGCGGCGAAAGCTGGAAACGCAGCATCGTAGAAGGCTCCACAGCCAATGTCGAAATCTCCATGGCCAATGAGATGCAAGGATGGACTGCACAGCGCCAGTTGGGACACCGCTACACCACCACCGCGGGGCATAACTGGCGCCGCACCATGCCCTATGCCGAACAGGTGGGCATCTATTTCTTCGGCACCCATGTCATAGACACCAACCAGGATGGGGAAATCGACGCGGGGTGGTTGGTAGGATGCCAGGGCCCCCTGGTGGATGAACGATGCCCGGCCAAATCGGGGGTGGTTTACTTCGCCACCAACAATACCGATGCGGGCGTATCCCAACCCCTGCCCCCCGGTACCCCTGAACTTTACACCATCACCATGATCGACCCTCGTCATGGATGGATTGGCGGCGCAGAAGGCACCCTGCTTTACACCGAAAACGGCGGCGTGCATTGGGTCCGGGTCAACCTGCCCACCCGGGCGCTGATCACCGAACTCGCGTTTTACAAAAACAAGATCGGATTCGCCACCACCTATGCAGGGGAGATCTTCCGCTTCCGCGGCGCGGGCCGCCTCATGAACAGCTTCACCCAGTCCACCCCCATTCAGGTGGATGGGGCATTCTACGACTGGCATTATGGGGGTGACATGACCCTCGATGCCGAGAACGTCACCACCGTGCGAGGCCCCGAACCCACCCCTTCACCTCAGGACCTGGCATTCACCCTCACCAGCCGTTGGGTGACCGACACCCTCTATCTTTGGGTCAACATCACCGATACCGAAATCGCCACGGGCGATCAGTTCCAACTGGCTCTGGATGGTCTGAACGACGACCAATGGGGCGGGCAAGACGATCTGCAACTGCGCGTCCAACCCAACGGCGACTTCAAAGCCAATGTCCCAGATGCCTCTATCGCCCATGCAGTCACCTTGCGGGACCAGGGCTGGATGGTGGAGCTGGGCATCCCTGCCTCGCTCCTGGGGCATGAAACCTGGCAGCAAGATGACACCGTGGGCTTTAATGCGGCCCTCACCAACGGCGAAAGCCAACACACCCTCATCATGGAAGACCGGGAATTCCCCGGCAACCCTGCGGTGTGGGGCACCTTGCGCATGATGGGATCTACTCTCACCCTGCAAAATGGCCTGGATAATTACCAGGGCACCCAAGACACCTTCCTCAGCATCTGGGGGGAAGATGGCAAAACCGCGCATGGTGGGGATGAAACCTTGCAGGTTCTCTATGGCTGGGGACGTGCCTTCAGCAACGCGCTGCTGCGCTTCAAACTCCCCACCCTATTGCAAGATGCGACGGTGGAAGGGGCGCGAGTATCCCTTTATGTGACCGCGGGCCGCGCAGAATCGGACTTCGCCATTGCCGCGTACCGATTGCTGCGTCCCTGGGACCCGGAGACCGCGACATGGTATCAGGCAGATCAGACCACCCCTTGGGCCCAACCAGGAGCCTTGCAGCCGGGCCAGGATTACGATCCCACTCCCCTGGATACCCTGACCATCCCCGCCAATCCCGCTGGGCAATGGCTCAGTTGGGATATCGGGGACGCGGTGACCTACTGGCGAGAGCATCCTGATGAAAACTACGGCATCCTGCTGGTGGGCCAGAACAGCCAACGCTACATCGAAGCCTATAGCAGCAATTACAACGAAGACAACAGCAAACGGCCCAAACTGGCCATCGACTTCACCCTGAATCCCCGACCTACGCCACCGACCTACCATCTTTACCTGCCCGTGTTCCGGCTCCCCACGCCCTGAGCCATGGGGGCCTTCCGGCCAGCGCCGGATGAAGCGCGGGCGTGGCAGACTCAGACCTCGGGGGCTGCGCCAGCCTCCGAGGTCTCATGCCGGGCGCGGACAAGGCCGCGGCTGCACCCTATACGACCATGTTTGACAGCCATGACATAACTTGATAGGATAATAGTGATTCTGAGTCCGGCTACGTTAGCACTTCTCTCTTTTCCCCCAACTCAACAAAGGAGTGATCTTGATGGAAACCAAACAACGTCCCCTCGGTGCCACGGTTCTGGCCATCCTGGCAGGCATCGCTGCCGTCTTAGCGGTCATTCACTTTTTACAAGCCATCGGCCTTATCCCCTACATGATAGGCCCCATCGCCATTCGTGGGTTTAGTCTGTGGAACGCGATCATGTGGGCCTTGATGATCTGGGTGTGGGTATGGCTCGTGCAAATGCTATGGCGTGTCGATCCTCAGGCCTGGCTGTTTTTGGCCGTGATCTCGGTGTTCAACCTTATCTTTGACTTCGTGCTGGTCTTGGGCGTGGCGGAATGGAGTGATGTGAGTCTGAATTTCCTCATCAACGCGGTGATCCTGGCTTACATCATGCTTCCCAGCACGCGCGAAGCCTTTGGCCAATCGTAGAACGCTACAGTCGCCACGCGCGGCGGCTCGCCGATACCGAGGAAAACGCCTCGCGGCCAGGTTGGCGCGGGAAGCCGAGCCCGTGATGCGTAATGCGTGATGCGTAATGACCTCACGTTTCACGTTTCACGCATCACGCCCGTTGCCGCCTCGCCCAACGTCGGCCTGGCGATTCCTCAGCAACCAGCGATCATTCTATTTTTTCATAGCAGGCGCCACGAACGACTATTCGTCGATACCGATGAAAACGCCTCGCTGCCACGTTGGCGCGGGAAGCCGATTTCGTCAAGCGTCAAACGTCATGCGTCATGATCTGACGTTTCACGTTTTACGTTTGACGTTTGACGTTCGTTGGTGCCTCGCTCAACGTTGTCCTGATGATCTCAATCCTAATCCTGATCCGAATCCTATTTACATAGCAGCTACGAAGCACGGTCTATCAAAGCCTTCACCAAAACCGAAAGCATCTCCAGGGTTTGCGGGTCTCCCTGGGTGCTGACAAGTGCGTCGAGGGCGGCTTGGGCATGAAGCCGCCCTTGCTCGCGTGCATAGTCGCGGGCGCCGAGCTCAGCCAGGAGTTCCAGGATGGGGGGGAGGTCTGCAGGGGTAAGAGGGGCCTCGCGGGCGTAGTATGCGCGAAGCTGGTCCCCGGCCGGGCCGGGCTGAGCCAACGCATAAAGCACGGGCAGGGTCTTTTTGCGGGTTAAAATATCCCCCGTGGCGGATTTACCGGTCAGGGCCTCTTCGCCCCAAATGCCCAGGATGTCATCTTCGATCTGAAAACTGATCCCCAACTCGTGCCCAAAGGTACGGTAGGCATGGCGATAAGGGCTCTGAGCGACGATGGCGCCCAGCTCCGCAGCCGTGGCGATAAGGGCCGCGGTTTTGCCCGCGATCATGAACAGGTAATCCTCCAAATCCACATCAAGCCGGGTTTCAAAATCCATATCCAGGAACTGGCCCTCTGTGAGGCGCAAACATGTATCATCAAAGATATGCATCGCGTCCAAGACGCTCTCCGGAGGGAGCCCCGTCTGGCGTAGCCTTAGCAAAGCCAGATGCGCGATGGCGAACATGGCATCCCCGGCGTTGATGGCCTGGGCCTCGCCCAGAAGACTCCACAAGGTGGGGCGGTGACGGCGGGTGGGGCTCCGGTCCTCGATATCGTCATGGATGAGAGAGAAATTGTGAATGAGTTCCACGCCCGCGGCCGCGGGCAGGGCGCGCGCGGGGTCGGCCCCGGCCGCCTGCGCGGTCATCAAAGTCAACAACGGCCGCAAACGTTTCCCTTTGGCCGCGTCCAACGATCGCCCTTCCAGGTCTTCCCAGCCCAGATGATACCGCATCATGCGATACAAGGGACGCAAAGGAGCAGGTTCCTGCTGAAACCACTCGCGCATCTCGGCTTCGATGCGAGGCAACCAGACGCGTCGAAAAGCATCCATGGTGTTCATGGCAATTCCCTATGGAGAAGGGGGTGCACCCACCCGTACCAGGCGCCCTGGCTCCCGCAGGGCCGCGAGATGGGCTGCACCGGAAAGGAACATGGCTGTGCGTAGACCACGAACCACAGCCTGGATTTCATCGTAAACCGCCTGGGCGCTCTCATTGGCAGCCTTGAGGAACGGCCCGGCCATACCCGCCATGGCCGCGCCCAACGCGATGCTTTTGGCCACATCGATGCCCGTGCGCAACCCCCCACTGGCAAAGAGGGGCACGTGGGGCAAAGCCTCGCGCACCGCGACCAGAGATTCCGCAGTGGGAATCCCCCAATCCCCAAATTCTTGGGCCAGGCGGCGCAAGGCAGGATCCTGCGCCCGGTGATACTCCACCCGGGCCCAGGAGGTTCCCCCGGCACCGGCCACATCGATAGCCGCCACCCCCGCATCGGCCAGCAGCCGCGCGGTCTGGGGAGAGATCCCCCATCCCACCTCTTTCACCACCACGGGCACGGGCAAAGCCCGACACACAGCCTCAATCTTCCGGGCCAGGCCCGCCCAATGCACATCCCCATGCGCTTGCAATGCCTCCTGCAGGGGATTGAGATGGAGGATCAAGGCGTCGGCCTCCACCATCTCCACCGCGCGCTGACAATGGTCCACCGAATAGCCAAGATTCAGTTGCACCGCGCCCAGATTGGCGAAAAGCAGAATATGGGGAGCCACCCGCCGTACCTGGAAGGTTCGGGCCCGGGAAGGGTCCTCCAAAGCCACCCGCTGGGAGCCCAGGCCCATGGCAACGCCCGCAGCCTCGGCCGCCTCGGCCAGATGGAGATTGATGCGCTCCGCCTCCGCGGTGCCGCCGGTCATGGAGGAGATGAGCAAAGGGGCCCGAAGCCTTTTACCCCACAACTCGGTGTCGGTTTGCACCTGGTCCAGGTCCACTTCGGGCAGGGCCTGATGCATCAGACGATAGTGCTCCAATCCCGTGGTGAGGTGAGGAAAGGAGACATCCTCTTCCAGGTTGATGCGGATATGATCGGCCTTGCGCCGGGCGTGACGTTGAGACATGGCATCGCTCCTGGCGCAAGTGTAAATGCCCGGTGCGGTCCTGTCAAGTTGCCGGTCCAGTCAGGGTGCGCCCCAGAGCTCCAGATAACAAGATCATTTACCGCAGAGAACGCAGAGGGCGCAGAGTTAACGGATGAAAAGCTCACACCAAGTCGCAGGTGGCAGGTGGCAGGTGGCACGTGGCAAGTGGTCACGGTGTGCGTCTCAGACATTTGGCGTGGTTTAGCCGAGCGAAGTGGCGTCCACCACGCCCGCCCGGCGATGAAGTCGCCGGGCTATAGAACGGCGCCGGATGAATCCGGCTAGGCCCGCAGGGGCGCTGTTTCGAGCCGGGAGAATTATCCCCCACCGCTAGCGGCTGCCCCTCGCATCGCCACCCGCGGGGCCAACGCCAGCCCCAGACCTTGAAGCGTCTCCCAGACCTTCAAGGTCTTTGACGCCCGCCCGGCGATGAAGTCGCCTTCTGCCCGCGCCTAACCTCGCTCAACGTTGTCCTGATGATCTCAATCCTAATCCTGATCCGAATCCTATTTACAAAGCAGATTTTGAGAGAGAACAAGAGATTTGTTACAATGGCTTCATGAATCTCGGTGATTGGCGCGACGTCTCCCTTATCTTGCTTGCCCTGGAGGCCATGCTCATTGGCCTGATTTACGGCGTGATCTTCTACTATTTGTGGAAAGGTGCCCGTATCGCCCACGGCTGGCTCAGCGCCATCGGCCTGCCCCTGGGGCGCCGTTACACGCGCTTGATAAAGCGGTATACCCAGCACTACAGCTACAAGGTGGCCCAGCCTTTCGCCCGCGCGGACATGCTCCTTTCCCGAACAAAAAGCATCCTCCATGCCCTGGGCGCTTCCCGTCATCCCGAACAGTCGCCATAAGCGATGGCCCACCCCATCACGATGAAAATCTCTCGCAATCCTAATCCTAATCCTGATCCTAACCACAGGAGCCCTTTCATGACATCATCACGGACACGGATCATTGCCACCGCCGCGGTATTAGGCGGCTTTATTGGGTTATTGATCGGCCTGGTTGCCTCTCAAAGCGTGGATGAAGCCTTGGAACAACAGCACGGGGAAGAGAGCGCTATCGTCGCATTCCGCCCCTCGGTGAGGGAATGGATCGGTCTCACCGTGACCGTGGTGACTTTGCTGCGACAAATAGCGAATATCCTGACCTCTCCGGAATCTCAGTCCTGACAGGAACGCAGATTGCCGCAGATGTTCGTCATACTGAGCGACCGAAGGGAGCGAAGCCTGCCCTGAGGAACCGAAGGGCATCTAGCGAGCGAAGCGAGCGCCATGCCGTGGTTTTTGCGCTTCGCTAGATTCCTCGGTCGCTTCGCTCCCTCGGAATGACGTCGCACAGCTCTACTGAACACTGAACACTGGATGACTGATCCCTGACTCCCCTGCGGAAAGGGTACTTACCGCAGAGAGCGCAGAGGACGCAGAGTCAACTGAACACTGATTACTGATTACTGATCACTGATTACTCTATTTCCAAAGCAGTCCAACGGCAGGCTCGCCCGCGCCGATACCAATGAAAATGGGAACGCAGATTTGCGCAGATACAACGCAGATTCCTACTGATTACTGATAACTGATTACTGATATTTACAAAGCAGCCCCTAATCAGGGGCCTCTTCCTCCTGATTGTCATCATCGGTGGTCTCTTCGTCAGGAGAAGGCAACGGGATCACAGGGGGCTCGGTAGGGAGGATAGGGGCGAACAGGGCGAGCTCTTCTTCCTCTTGCGCGGGGGTGACTTCTTCGATGGATGGGGCTTCGGTGGAAGGGGCCGGAGCGGGAAGGTCAGCCATCACCGCCTCGGTCTCATCGAAGGACTCAGGCGGAGGGAGCGCAGGGGCCTGGGATTCGGCCTCGGGCAAGGCCAGGCGAGACGCGGCCGCGTCCAGAGTGAGACCTTGGGCATAGGCCTGAATCAAGGTATCGAGTTGAGCGAAAGGCATCTGCCTGCGCAAGCCATCCGGCCCATCCCACAAAGCCCGAAGCGCGGGATAATCCCATTCGGCCGTGACCACACCCTCTGCCTGAGAGCTTCCCAAAGCCGTCATCACGCCGGTAAAGCGGGGAGTGAATTCCAGCGGAGCGAAGATGGCACTGCGGCCCAGGAAGTGCCCGGCTTCAGCCCCGGCCAGGGGATCGTCCCCCACCAAAAAGCTGATGGCCCCATAAAGCTGATTTTCCTGGGCCCGGGCCAGGGCGGCCTGGTGGATTTTGTGATACATGGCCGGGCGCTGGGTGGCCGCCAGGGTGATGAGCATATCCGCGGCCTGGTAAGCCAGGGCCCGGGCAGGTTCGGGGAGGAGCACTTCCGGCCCGAAAAGCAATCCCACCCGTCCTACCGGGGTGGAAATAGGAACCCAGGCTGAACCGGCTTCGACCACGGAGAGGGTGTGGGCATCGAAAAGGATGTGATCCTGGCGGCCCAGGAGGGAACCATCAGGGCCAAAAATATGGGCACGATGGCGCAGAGCCCCGGCCTGAACATCATACACATAGAGGCTTCCCGCGACCAGCGTCATGTCATAGTCCCGGGCCAGGCCCCCGAAGAAATCGGCATAAACCTGATAAAGGGACTCGGGCATCTCCGAAAGCACCATGAGAAGGGACTTTTTCAAATCGGCCCGGACCACATTTGCCGCGCTCCCTGCCAATGCCCGTTTTAGCCGCGGTAAAATCCCCCTTCGGGGCGCGGCCGCTTCCTTCAGCAGTGCGTTGCGCCAGCCGGGCAACATGGGCACAGCCACCGCCAATCCACTGTATTCCGGGAAGACGGCCATGTGCGCGCCCTTGGTCTTGGCAAGGCGCAAAAAACGATGAAAGTAATCCTGGAGCTCCTCCAGAGTTTTGGTGACCAACAACTTGTGCTGAATAACAGCAATGATGGGTTTATCCATGAGAGCCTCGCAGAGCGATTTTGTCTGGCGACGAAGGGGCAACCCCCTCGCGCGCAGGATTGATTTTCCTAAATTGTCCCTCAAAAAGGATTTTGCTGCAAATTATTCTTGCGTTATAATGGAAAGCAACATTTGTAAGAAGCAAACGACGTCTGGGTCTTCTACTGTTGCAGCATCGATATGAGCGAAAATTAAAAAGGCCACCGTCTCCCCGCGCAATTCTCTTTTCACATTCCCTACTCTTTTCGCATTTGGGAGGTACGCCATGCAACATTCAATCCAGGTTCTGTTATCAATGAAGCGCCATCGCATCGCGCTTTTTGGGGTAATCCTGGCATTGATGCTTGTCGCTGCATTAGGTACCGCGTGGCAAACACAAGCATCCTTTACCCCTTCCACCAAAGGCACTTCGCTAGGGCTTGCCCAAACGAGTGACGGCTGTATTGATGGGTACGTCTACGCGGTGGTCAATGGGTACGATATTGGCCTGGGCAATTGGACCGTCCATGCTCAATTACGAGACGGCACGGGGCCGGTCTACAACGCGCTCACCCGAGGGAATGGGTATTTCCTGTTCCGCAATCTGCCCCGTGGCGTTTACAAGGTCTGGGTGGATCTCCCCACCGGCTGGGTTCTCTACCCTGGAACTACCAACCCCATCGACAACGTCTACGCCACCAGCGCCTCCTGTGTCACCGTGTTGTTCAAATTGGAACAAGGGACCAACCCCGGGGGCACCCCGGAACCGGCCACGCGCATCGATGGGTATGTCTACGAAGAAACCTGCGATGGGATCATTCCCTACGAAGGCGCACTCTTGGAAGTGTGGTCCAGTTCCCTGCCCGACAGCCTGGATAGCCTGGTGCAAAGCCGCAACTCCGACGCGGCCGGATATTTCAACTTCCACATTCTCCCCAGCTATCTGGCCGACTACTTCCATCTCCTCTTGAAAGTGCCCTCGGATATGGAGGTGATCAGCACCATCGCGCCCGAAGGGGTCGTGGTTGGGCCGGACCACATCCGCTTTGACTTCCCCGGCATCGAGCTTCTGTCAGGGAACCAATTCATCCTGCGGGAAAAGGGCCTCATGTGTGAGACCCCCACACCTACCCCCACGCCCACCAT
>JALWZT010000190.1 GCA_027002405.1 Anaerolineae bacterium
GAGTAGGAGTGGGAGGGCTTGTAGGGGTGGGAGAAGGTGGCAGGGGTGTGGCCGTGGGAGCAGGGCGTGTGGGGGTGGACGTGGGGACCATGGCCGCCACGGAAACGGGCGTGATGGCCGGGGGCACCAATGCCTGAGCCATCCGCCCCACCTGCCCCAGGGTTTGCAGGCCCGAACCCCAAATCAACCACAAAAACAGCAGGATTCCGATGCTGATGCCAGCAACCCAGTAGTCTGCACGCCAAGGTTTGAGCTCTCGCCCACAATGGGGACACACGGTGAGATGTGCGGGCACCCGGCGATGGCAATGACTGCATCGCACGTATTGGGGCGTTCGGGGCGCGGGGGCCCCGCATGTGGGGCATACAGTATGCCCTTCGGGGATCGATGCCCCGCAGCGGGGACATGTTCTCGGATTCATAACTCCATTATACCCATAAATGGGGAAAGGGGTAAACTGCTCCGTAAATAGGATCAGGATTAGGATTGAGGATTGTCAGGCCGAGGTTAGGCGCGAGCAGGAGTAATCAGTCATCAGTCATCAGTAATCAGTGGAAATCTGCGTCGCATCTGTGCAAATCTGCGTTCTCTCCACCTGCCACTTGCCACCTGCCACCTGCTACCTGCCACCTGCCACTTGCCACCTGCTACCTGCCACTTGCTACTTGTGCCCTATTCTCGTCGTTATGCGGTGAGCTCTCGCTCATGGGGTCAAAATGGCGTATAGGCTCAAATCCCCTTCGCGGCCATCCGCGACCCAGGTTTGTTGCACCCGAAATCCCGCAGCCTGGGCCAGGGCTTCGAGTTCCTCCGGTGTGATTTCATGCGCGTAGCGCATCCCCATACCCTCTTTCTTCCAATCCAAAAGGTAATCCCCCGGCTCCACATCCGCTTCCGAAAGCCCCGCCCGGCTCCAGGGGAGGATTTTGCGACGCATGCGTGGGTTGTGGGTGAATCGCCAGGTGGAAAGGAAGAGGGCGGCGCCAGGCTTCATGGCCCGTCGGGCCTCGCGCAAAAAGGCAACCCGGTGGGTAAAGCCAGGGATATGATGCAACACGGCCCAAGCGACCACGCTTTCAAAGGTGGCTGAAGCCAAGGGCCAGGGCGTTTGAGCCAGGTCCCCTTGCACAAAGGTGGCAGGAAGCCAGGGGATGGCCTGGATTTTTTCTCGGGCCGCAAGAAGCAATGGCCAACTGAAATCCACCCCCACATATCGCCATGAGGCCGAAGCCCCACGGGATTGGGCCGCGAGGAAGAGGGCAAATCGACCGTTGCCGCACCCCACATCCAGGATGGTCCCTTCTGAAGGGAAATGAGGTATAATAAGGTGCCAGCCTGGTTGTGCGCCGAATCGGGTCTGGGAAAACGACGAGGCAAAACGTTGATAAAAGGTACGATTGATGGTCAACAAACGCTGACGGACCGCGGCGCGCATCATGATCACGAAGCATAAAACAAAGCACCCATCTGCGCAAATCCGCGTTCATCATACCCAAACCCCAATATCCAATATCTCATCCCCCTATCCCACCCCTCCTCCATGCCTACGATTACCTTGGCCAAATGGTCCGATGCCGAAGGCCGCACCCATCTCATCCCCACGGATGCGCGGGAGCTGATGCAGGTGTTGGCCCGGATTCGCGCGGCCTCGGATTGGAATCATAAAACCTATCTGGCCATTGTCAACGCCCATGCCAAAGAAACCGGGCATCTCTTTTCCAAAACCGAGCTTTTGGATGGCTATCGCAAGCTGGTGGCCATGGGCTGGATGGAGCCGGATAGGGAGCTGGAATCCCGGTTATTGCGCAAGCCTGTGCGCACCCATTCGGGCGTGGCTCCAGTGACAGTCCTGACCAAGCCCTACACTTGCCCGGGCGAATGCATTTTTTGCCCTACCTTTGTGCGCATGCCCAAAAGCTATGTACCCGATGAGCCCGGTGCCATGCGCGCGTTGCAAAATGACTTCGATCCCTGGCGGCAGGTCACCTCGCGGCTGCGTAGTTTCGAGGCCACAGGCCACACCGCGAACAAGGTGGAGCTCTTGATTTTGGGCGGCACCTGGTCCGCGTATCCCCGAAACTATCGGGAATGGTTCGTGCAGCGATGTCTGGATGCCATGAATGGGGTGGATTCGGAAAGCCTGGAAGCAGCGCAGCGCTTGAACGAAAACGCAGCTTATCGCAACGTGGGGCTGGTGGTGGAAACCCGGCCCGACGCGGTGAGCGTCCGGGAGATCCTTCACATGCGCAAGCTGGGGGTGACCAAGGTGCAATTGGGCGTGCAGAGTTTGGATGATCGCATCCTGGCTTTGAATAAACGAGGCCACACGGTAGAGGATACCCGGCGGGCCTTCCGATTGTTGCGAGGGGCCGGGTTTAAGATCGTGGCCCATTGGATGGCCAATCTCTACGGTGCGACGCCCGAATCAGACTACGAAGACTTTCAGCGGCTCTTTGAGGACCCCGCAATCCGGCCCGATGAGCTGAAAATTTACCCCACCTCGCTGCTGAAGGAGGCGGAGCTTTATCAGTATTACCAACGGGGAGAGTATCATCCCTATGACGAGGCGACGCTGATCGATCTCATCGCCCGTTGCAAGGGCCACACGCCCCGCTATACACGCATCAATCGCATCTTCCGCGACATCCCTTCGCCCAACATCGTGGCGGGGAACAAGAAAACCAACCTGCGGCAACTGGTCCAGCATTACATGCAGGAGCAGGGCTTACCCGCATGCCAGTGCCTGCGCTGCCGCGAGGTACGTCGCCAGAAGGTAGAGGAAACCTCCCTGCGGCTGGACATCCTCCCCTATGAGACCGATATCAACCGGGAGTTTTTCATCAGTTTTGTCACGCCCGAGGATAAGGTCGCGGGCTTTTTGCGGCTTTCTTTGCCCCACGGTCCCCAGGTGGTGCCCATCGAAGAGATCCAACACGCGGCCATGATCCGTGAAGTGCACGTGTATGGGCCCGCGTTGGGCCTGGGCCGCGCCAGCCAGGGCGAAGCCCAGCATCGGGGATTGGGTTCCAGGCTGATCGCCGAGGCGGAACGCCTGGCCCGGGCCGAAGGATACCGGGAACTGGCGGTCATTGCTGCCATTGGCACTCGGAACTACTATCGCCGCCTGGGATTCCGGCTGGGGCAGTATTACATGCTCAAGTCCCTGGATACTCCCCCTTCGCCCGCTCCATAAATCTCGGAAACTCCCCTCGCGTGAGCTGAGCGAAGGCTCGCCGATACCGAGGAAAAGGGAACGCAGATGCATGCAGATATTCGTCATGCTGAGCGACCGGAGGAAGCGAAGCCTGCCCTGAGGAATCGAAGGGCATCTAGCGAGCGAAGCGAGCGCCATGCCGTGGTTTTTGCGCTTCGCTAGATTCCCTTCGGCTGCGCTCAGGGCATGCCTCGGTCGCTTCGCTCCCTCGGAATGACGTCGCGAGGCTCTACTGATTACTGATAACTGATCACTGATTACTTTATTTTCAAAGCAGTCACCACGAACGGCAGTTCGCCGATACCAAGGAAAACGCCTCGCGGCCAGGTTGGCGCGGGAAGCCGATTTCGTCAAGCGTCAAACGTCATGCGTCATGACCTGACGTTTCACGTTTTACGTTTGACGCCCGCTGTCGCCTCGCTCAACGCTGCCCTGACGACCTCAATCCTAATCCTGATCCGAATCCTATTTACAAAGCAGTGAACCATGACCCCCTCGACAACCATCCGCCGTCTCCTGTTCTCGTTGATCGTTTTGGCCGTGGTTTTGGCGTGTCGGGCCCCCGCGCCCTCTGTCACCCCCACCGCACCCGCGGCCAAGGCCTCTCCTACCCCATCCTGGTCCACATCCCAGGTCACGGTTCAGCCTCGGGCCACGACCCCTTCGCATGGAAGCAGCCAGGAAAACGCTGGCCAAAAGGAATCCCATCTCGATCCAGCGACCCGCCAGGCCATCTTCCAAACCCTGTGGGAAACCGTGGATCAACACTATGTGGACCCCAAGTTCAATGGGGTGAATTGGAAAAAAGTGCGGAAGACCTACGAGGCCAAGGTGAAACAGGCTTCCTCGGATGAGGCGTTTCATGAATTGATGCGGGAGATGGTGGGGGAGCTGGGGGATCGCCATTCGGCCTATTACACCCCCCAGGAAGCCTGGGCCGCGTTCAAGCTTTCCCGGGGCCATAAAGGTCAGGCCGGTTTGGGCATCAGTCTGCTGCCTTTGCCCGAGGAGCAGGCCGCGTTGGTGCAATGGGCCATCCCCGGCAATGCCGCGGCCAACGCGGGAATCCGTTCCGGAGATTTGATCCTGGCGGTGGATGGCCAGCCTCTCTGTTGTGATGCCCATGGCAATCTCTTTGAATCATTGCTTCTGGACCAGGCAGGGAGCCAGGCGACCCTGACCGTGCAGACCGACGGCCAGGCTCCCAGGCAAGTGGTCGTGACCCGCCAGCCCCTCCTGTTGCAACAGGTGGTGGAAGGGGATCGCTTACCCGAAGGGATCGCCTATGTGAGCATTCACACCTTTCTCAAGTCTCATCTGGTGGATGATTTCGACCCGATATGGCGGGAGGTGAGCGCGGGCGCGTCCCATGGCGCGATTTTGGATTTGCGCACCAATGGCGGAGGGTTCAAATTCGAGGCCGTGGATATCCTGGGTTATTTCCTGCCCGAGGGAGAATACGGCTATTTCCAATCCCGTGAGTATGACGCGCCCCTGCTCATTCATGATCGCTCTCGCGATGTGAACGGTTCTCAGCACATGCCTCTGGCTATTCTGGTGGATGAAGGGACCAGCAGCATCGCGGAGGTCTTCGCCCTGGCCTTGCAGGAGGCAGGCCGGGCCCGGGTCTTCGGCCGGCCCAGCAATGGCAATGTGGAGATCACCCGGCGCTATGACCTGCCCGCGGGCGCGGCCGCGCTCATTGCCGTGGAACGCTACATCTCGGCCCGCGGGGAGAACATCGAAGGCCGCGGGGTCACCCCCGATGTGCTCATTGACCAACGCTGGCGGGATGTGCTTTCCCCGCAGGAAGACCAGGCCCTGCAGGCCGCCCGGGAATGGCTGAAGAGCCATTGATGGATTTCCTGAAAAAACATTAACCACGGAGACACAGAGAGCACGGAGAAGGAAAAAGATAAGGTTTGGAGAGAATTTTCTCCGTGAATCCCCTTATTTTTCTCTGTGTCCTCCGTGTCTCCGTGTTGAAAAACCTTTTTGCAGTGGAGCCATTGATATAAATCTCTCATGTTCTACCTATGGGATTCTAATGGGGGCTGGCGTATGATAGGGAAAGATGTGTGTGCAGGTTGAACAGCCTGCCTTATCCTTTTATCCCAGGAGGTTATAACCATGTTTCGCATTGGTTCGAATGTCTACGCGACCGATGGACGCGTCGGCACGGTACGATATCTGGTTCTCAATCCCCTTACTCGAGAAGTGAGCGATCTGATTGTGCAAGGAAATGGAGCCATTGGCTCGCGCGTGGTTTCGAGCCGGTATGTAGACCATGTGGATAAGCAAGGCGACATCCATTTGAAGGTGGATAAAGCGTTTGTTCAAAAGCTCCGTGTGTTTGATCACCAGGAATTCGAAACACCTTCATGGAAAGAAGCCGGACTTTCCGAAGCATTACTCATCTGGAATGACAGCTATGGGATCGTGGTCAAAGAGATGCCCCAGCCCATGAAGCGAGTTCATATCGACCGGGGCGTGGATGAAGAGCATGTCCTCATTGGTCGCGGGTCCCGGGTCTATACGGCCCTGGGGGAACGCGTTGGCACCGTGGATCACGTGGTTGTGGACCCCGACACGAAGGTGTTGCTCTATCTTGTGGTCCGCTTACCAGGGCTCCGTCGCCGCCGGGTCGTGGTGGCCGGTTCGCAGGTCAAGGAATGGCAACATGACGGGGTGATTTTGAATCTGGACCGAGATGCCCTGTATGCTTTGCCCCCTTACGTGCCCCGGAAGGAAGATAAGACCCTGGCCCAATTTGTACGCGAAGCCATCGAAGCCTTGGGAATCCCGGTGGAGGATCTGAGCGTGTTTGTGGATAAAGGGCATGTGCTGCTGCGCGGGCACAGCGCCACCCGGGCGGATCGCCGACGCATTGGGGCAGCCGCCCGCGCGGTAGAGGGCGTGGTGAGTGTGACCAATGAGATCACCACCGATGAGGAGCTTGCGGTCCGAATCCAGGAACGACTTCTGTCCGACGCGGTGGCCAGTCTTTATCCGGTCGACGTGCTGGTGAAAAACCGCATTGCCACGGTCACGGGCCAGGTGCCCAGCCGCTCGGTGCATGACATCATCCTGGATGTGGTGCGTCATACCCCGGGCGTGGTTTCTGTTATCGACGAGATCACCATAGACCGGGAAGCATTTCAGGACGAATTACCGGTCATCATGACCGTCCATGTGCAAGAAGCTTGAGTTTATGACTTGCCCCGCAAGCGCGCAAGCCGATGTTCCAGCTCGGCCAGGGCCTGTTGGCGAGCAGGAGAGTGCGCCCAATCTTCAGCCCGGCGGATGGCCTCTTCGGTCATAGCCCGGGCTTTTTTGATGTCCTTTTGGTACCATTCGTAGTATTTGGCCAGTTCCACCAGGGCTTCGATATCCTGGGGTAAAAGGCGTGC
This sequence comes from Anaerolineae bacterium, assembly GCA_027002405.1. Taxonomy (GTDB): domain Bacteria; phylum Chloroflexota; class Anaerolineae; order J102; family J102; genus M2005. Next base: position 6,625 of record JALWZT010000190.1, read on the forward strand.
CAGGCTTCGCCACCAGCGAGCGGCCTCTTGCCGTCGGCCCTGGCGTTTCAGCAAGAAAGCCAGTTCGCGCATGGCCCGGGCCCGCTGCTCAAGGGGTAACGGATGCTCCAGGGCCCGACGATACGCCGCTTCGGCTTCGGCCCATTTCCCCGCCCGCTGGTAGACCCGGGCCAGGGCGCCCCAATCATGGGGATGAGGGTCCAAACGCTGAACCAGCGTGGCCAGCAAGGCGTGGGTAAGGGGAGGCATGCTTACAATGTCTTCTTGATTATGATACAGCACCTGCTCCATGGCTTCCACCTGCCCCTGGCCCTGGACAAATTGAATCCACAGGGTGGGGATAAGCCAGGAGGGCACGTCAGGACCTGGCCGCTGATAGGCCAGGATGTGTTGCTCCAGATGGCCAAAATGGCACGCGCCCAACCGGGCTCGCCACAGCCGCCGCGCGGGCGGGAGGAGGTCCAGATGAGGGGGTTCGGAAGGAGGACGCATGCCGTGGATCACGAACCGAGAACGGAGCAGGGGCCAATCAAAGGAGCGCCCATTGAAAGTGATGAGCCCCAGGGCCCGAGCCAGCTTTTGAGCCAGGTCCGGCAGATAGGCGCGTTCTTCGCCAGGATGGCGGGCGAAGTATTGCTGCACCACAAAGGCCTTTTTTTCAAAAAAACCGATCCCGGTCAGAAACACAATGGTCCCTGCCCCCCCCAACCCCGTCGTTTCGGTATCCAGAAAAACCGCCCGACGCAAATCAAAAGGCGCGTGCTCCATCTGCTCCATCACCAACGCGACCGCTTCCCGGGGCAAGCCGAGAACCTCTTGCAGGGCGAACTTCCCTTGCCGATGATCCAAAGGATAGCGGGTCTCGCGCAGCAGGTAACGCCCTTGGGGGCGCACCACCTCCCGAGCGCCTGGGAGTTGATCCAGTCCGGATGGGGAGGTGGAGGCTGAAGGAGATCGCGCGGGGCGCGTTTTGGGGGCAGAAGGATGCCGCGCACGCCCTGCCTGACGTAGTCGCTTCAGTCGGGCCCGAATGTCATCGCGCGGGGACATGAGGCCTCAATCTTCCATCTCTCGGATCTGATGGGCCAGGATGATGGCCTCGGCCACCACGCGCATGGGTTTGCGGGAATCCATGGAAAGCTTTTGGATGCGACGAAAGGCTTCGGCCTCGGTCATGCCCTCTTTATCCATCAGCAATCCCTTGGCCCGATCCACGGCTTTGCGGGTTTCCAGGGCCCGCTTCAGGTCTGCGGCTTCCTTCTTGATGGCCCGGAATTCACGAAATCGCTCCAGAGCCGTTTCGATGGCTGGAACCAGGTCCGCTTCGGAGAAAGGCTTGACCAGATATCCGACGACCCCCGCTTCTTTGGCGCGCTCCACCAGGTCCCGCTGACTGTAAGCGCTGAGCAGGAGCACGGGCGAGATGTCTTCGGATGTCAGAATACGTGCTGCTTCGATGCCATCGATATCATCTCCCTCAAAGCGGATATCCATGATCACCAAATCGGGCCTGAGTTTGCGGGCCATTTCCACCGCGGTGCGGCCATCGCCGGCTTCGCCGATGACCAGATAGCCTTCTGCTTCCAGCATTTCCCGCAAATCCCGTCGAATGATGGATTCGTCGTCGGCAATGATGATACGGGTTCGTCGTGAGCCAGTCATGGTGTTCGGCCTCCAGGGGTCTGACGGGGAAAGGTGAGTTGGGCGCGAGTGCCCCCTTGGGGCAAGGTGGTGAATTCGATGTGTCCTTTTAGATCATCCTGCACCAAGGTGCGAATAATGTCAAGCCCGATGCTGGCGTTTGCTTCGGGTGAAAAATTTTCTGGCAATCCCCGACCGGTATCCTCTAGAATGAGTTCAATCTGGTTTTGTTCCTCTTTTTCCCGGAGTTGGATACGGATCTCACCCGATTCCCGTTCATCGAATCCATGCTTGACCGCATTGAGCAACAGTTCGTTGAAAACCAGTGCACAAGTCGTCACCTGATTCGCGGGCAGTTGGATATCTTCCATATGCGAAAAGCGAATCCGGATATGACGGTGGGGTCCGACCATGCTCATCTGGGTTTGGGCCGCGATTTGAGTCAGCACGTCGGTGAGGCTCAAGGTCTCGCTGGTGCCATATGAGAGGGAATCCTGAATCACGGCCATACTGCGCAAGCGATTCATGGCTTCTTGCAAAAGGTCTCGGGCTTCTCGGGTTCGGGCGCGACGGGCCTGCATGCGCATGATGGAAATGAGCAATTGCAGGTTGTTTTTCAGGCGATGATGCACCTCTTTGATCATCGCGGTCTTGATTTTGATCTCGATTTCTGCCTCTCGGGCTTCGGTGATATCGTTGACCAGCAACAACGCCCCATATCGTCCCCGGGTTTTCTCGCCCCAGCGTATGCGCTCCCAAAAAGTCAGGGATTCGGGAGGGCCGAATAAGGGGATGACACTGCGCTGCAAAATGCGATTGCGTACCGTGGATTCGGCCACCAGGCAGCGACGCTCTTCCCAGGCCTGGTGGACCAGCTCCCGATCCCCTGCGGCCACTTCCTCCAGGGTGCGTAATCGCAGATCGTCCAGGTATCCCAATTTACGGTAGATATTGGCCGCGATGCCGCTGAGGTAACGGTATCGTCCCAGGCCATCAATAAAAAGGATGCCGCTGCGGTCGGTGAAGGGGGGCAGATTTTCACAGCCTTGCATCTCCCCTTGCACCAACACCCGAAAGAAATGTTTCAGGGCTTTTTGGAAGGAGGTGGATCGGCGCTTATGTCGTTCCAACTCCACCGCGTTGGTATAGACCCCTACCGCGGCCATGACTCGATTTTGCGAATCTTTCACCGGCCAGATTTGTTGCTGCACCTGCCCCACCGCGTCCGCCACCGTCTTCATGGTACGCTGAAGGGGGTCGCCCCGTTGTAGGGCATCCCATATCCAGGGGCGGTCCTCGGCATCCAGGCAACGTCCCACCTGGCTCTTGGGGAAGAGGGTGGCCATGGCGTGGGAACGGGCGTGGATGACCACGCAGAACGCGTTCTCTTGCGGATAAAACAAAAAGACATCGGACCGGGAGATATCCGCGGCAATGGGGAGGGCGTTCTTAAGGCGTTCTAAGCGTGCCTGGTCCGACGCCTCCAGAGAGGCTGTCAAGGCCTCCCATAGGGTGGTATCGAGCTCAAAATAAGGGAGATCCACGATGATCTTCTTCGATCATGAAGGGGATGCCATGAAAAAAAGCGGGCCGATGGTGTGGGTTCCATCGGCCCGGCGTGGTCGGGGCGGGGCGATTTGAACGCCCGACCTCTTGAACCCCATTCAAGCGCGCTACCGAGCTGCGCTACGCCCCGACAACATCCCTAAGTATAGTTCATTATGGCCGAAATGTCAAATCAGGCCTGCGAAAAACAAGTTTGACATGAAGCCGTTTTTGTCTTACAATTAGAAAGAATGGCTATGTCCAGAGAGCGGTTCTTCTATTCATCCCACGTGGTGGCTTCTTGTTCCATTGCCTGGAACAAGCTCCCTGGTTAACCCCGAGCGCTATGCCCATATGGCATGGCGTTTTTTGTTTTGCTCCATCGTTTTGTTCCCACCCAACCCGGTTCTGCATCAAGAACCCATTCGCCAAAGGAGGCTTAAGCTATGGCAGCTACGACTCTTGCAGGATTTCATAATCGTGTCGCTCGCATCGATCTGACAACAGGCTCCATTGCCTACGAGCCAGTGGAAGACGAGCTGGCCCGCAAGTATCTTGGGGGGCGTGGTTTGGGGGTCAAATATGTGTTTGACCATGGCATCCATGATCCGTTGTCTCCCGACAACATGCTGGCCATCATGACCGGGCCTTTAACCGGGAGTGAGGTGAAAATGAGCGGGCGGCTGTGTGCAGTCACCCGAAGTCCCCTTACGGGCACCATCACCGATAGCCATATGGGGGGATGGGCTGCCGCTTACATGAAATGGTCTGGATTCGATGCCCTGCTCATCACCGGGAAAGCGGAAAACCCCGTGTACTTGCTGTGCAAGGACGGGGAGGTAAGCATCCATGATGCCAGCGATCTGTGGGGCAAAACCACCCACGAAACCATCCAAACCTTGCGCGAACGCCATCCCGGGAAATATGTGGATGTGATCAGCGTGGGCCCGGCCGCGGAAAATGGCGTACGCTTTGCGGCCTGGATCAACAAAGATGACCGGGCTTCCGGACGTACTGGAACGGGTACCGTGGCGGGAAGCAAAAACCTCAAGGCCATCGTCTTTGTGGGCGACAAGAAGAATCAACCCAAGCCCGCGGATCGGCAAAAATTCAAGGAAGCCGATAAGAAAGCCCTTTCCACCATCATGGCCGAAGCCAACATCACCGCGCCCCGCAAAGGCGGCCTGAGCGTCTACGGCACCAACGTGCTCATGAACATCACCGGCAGCATCGGGGCTCTGCCCGCATGGAACGGGAAGAAAGCATCCTTTGTCACCGACGATGGTCAGGAACTGTATGAGCTGATCTCTGGTGAACGGGTGCGAGAAGAGATTCTGGTCGGGGACCCCACCTGCCATGCCTGCCCCGTGGCCTGTAAGATCGAGGTGGAAGTGCCTGAAGGCAAATTCAAGGTCCACATGGAAAGCGTGGAGTATGAATCCATTTGGGCTTTGGGCGCCATGTGTGGCAATGCCAACAAAGAAGCCGCGGCGTATATGATCGACATGGCCAACCGCTTTGGTATGGACACCATCGAGCTGGGCAACACCCTGGCCATGTACATGGAAGCCACGGAAAACGGCTGGAACCTGGATGGCGAGACCTTGCAGTGGGGTGATCCCGAAGGGATGATTGAGATGATTGAGAACATCGCCTACGCCAAGAGCGAAGCGGGCAAACTGTTGGGCCAGGGTACGGCCGCAGCCGCAGAAAAGCTGGGGCATCCTGAGATCGCCATGAGCGTCAAAGGCATGGCCATTCCTGCTTACGATCCTCGCGGGCTCAAGGGCATGGGCATCGCGTATGCCACCAGCAATCGCGGGGCCTGTCACCTGCGCGCATACACCCCTGCGGCCGAACTCGGGGTCATGCCCTTTGGCTCCCTCAAGGTGGACCCCCTGGAATGGAAGGGCAAGGGTGAACTCACCAAAGTCTTCCAGGATATCCACGCCATTTCCGATAGCTTCGACATCTGCAAATTCAGCGCCTTTGCCGAGGGCGTGGATGAATATCTGGAGCAATACAACACCTTCACCGGCGCCAACCTCACCGCGGAGGAGCTGCTAAAGGCAGGTGAACGCATCTACAACCTGGAGCGCTACTACAACAACCTGGTCGGTTTCCGGGAAGGCAGCGATTATCTGCCTGAACGCTTCCTGAAGGAACCCAGCACCGTGCCCGGCTCCGAAGGGCATGTCTGTGAACTAGACCTGATGCTGGAGGAATACTACAAGGCCCGCGGCTGGGAAAACGGCGTCGTGCCCGAATCCAAGCTCAAAGAGCTGGGTATTCTCTAGCCACAGCGCCCCCTTTCTTTTCCCCTCAGGCGCCGTCTCTGCCCGGACGGCGCCTTTTTCTGCTATGAAAATAGGATTCGGATCAGGATTAGGATTGAGGTCGTCAGGACAACGTTGAGCGAGGCGACAACGGGCGTGATGCGTGAAACGTAAAACGTGAGAGCCTTACGCATCACGCATTACGTATCACGTGCTCGGCTTCCCGCGCCAACCTGGCCGCGAGGCGTTTTCGTCCGTATCGGCGCGCCGCCGAGCGTGGCGCCTGCTATGAAAATAGAGAACGCAGATGAACGCGGATAAAGGCAGATTCACGCAGATAAAATCAAAATAAAAAATCATCTGCGAAAATCTGCGTTGCGGAGCATCGGCGCAAATCAGCGTTCCCATTTCCCTCGGTATCGGCAAACCATCGTTCGTGGCGCCTGTGGCTGGCATCATCCAGTTAAGAAGCCAAAGGGACCTCCAGCTCATCCGAGAGAGGGAAGCGGGTGAGCTCGCCCCCGGCTGTCTGTAACGTCAAGTGGAACAGGACCATCTCATCCCGATCCAGATGCACCCCGATTCCGGTCAGGGGGATGGCGAATTCCGCGACTTTCTCGCCCAACGCGCTGGTCACCGGGCTCTGGTGGATTTCAGAGCCATCTTCGATGCGCAAAAGAAAGGCCGTGCTTTGGGCCCGCCCCAGCCGTACCAGGAAATGACCTTGGAAGGTGTAAAAATGGAGCTCCATCTGAAAATGCGCCAGAGGGGCAGCCAGCTCAACCCGGATGTAGAGGTGATCCTGGTCATTGCCATAACGCACGGCCTGGATCACACTCCCCGCCTGTTGCATGGTGCCTGTGGAAGCTTCGGGGCGGAGCCTATACGCTTGGGCCCAGTGCAGGGAGGGATCGGGCGAGGCTGTCAGCCGCGGGGTAAATAGATGACGCGGGGGTGGGGGCTGTTGAGCCATGCCTGTAATGGGCTGGGTCAGTTCTTCGGGGGGAAGCACCTGCATGGCCCGATAGGCCGCCGCGAGGTAATCGCGAAAGAGTTGGTCAAAGAGCGCGTCCTGGGCGCTGGTGTTGCGATGGGAATACCACCAAAACCAGTCGGACCCCTCCGCCGCGAAAAGATAATGTTGAACCAAATGGAAGGTTCTGGAATCCGGAGCGGCTTCCTTTTGCCAGATGCGGTAGGCCTCCCGCAGGTCCCGAAGCCGGGACCAGGCTTCCACATGCTCGGGGTCCCCTATCCATGTGGTGAAATCCCCCATGATCCAGCTTCCCGACGCGAGATGCTCTAAGGTCTTCTGGGGTGGGTGTTGAGCCAGATGATGGCTGGGATGGACAGGTTGCAGATCGGGATGCGCAGACAGGCGGGCGTAGAGCTCATCCAGGAAAGGGTCCCCGTTATGCTCGTAGTATTCCCACGCGTTTTCACCATCCAAAACAATGGTGATGAGACCATCTTCCTGATCGCCAAAGGTGTGAGCGATGCGTTCCAGCCGTACCACCATATCTTCAGCCGCCTGGACTGCGGGAAGATGTTGGTAGACAAAGCCGATCCGATCAGAAAGGTCGTGGTCCCGGAAGAGGATAGCCAGATCGCCCTGGGGGGTAGTCACCCGCCAGGGGCGATACAGCAGGTCCCCGCGGCGCACCAGACCACTTTCATCCCGGTCAAAATAGAGGTTCAAACTCTCCCCCAAGATGGCCTCGTCCGTGGCCAGCCATTGGAATCCTGCCTGGGCCACCATGGGCAAAATCTCGGGCGCGACCGCGCCTTCGCTGGGCCACAGGCCTTTGGGCGCGTGGCCCACCACCCGCCGGTGTTTGCGCACAGCCCATTCCAATTGCTCCCGGGCATCCTCCGGAGCCTGGAAAGGCGGGTCCGGGATGGGGAGACCGGGGCTGGGGCGTTGGGCAATGCGGCTATCCACCAGCAGGGGCAGGATGGGATGATAGAAAGGCACGGTGATCAGCTCCAATTGCCCCTGCTGATCAAGCTCTCGATAGGTGGGCAACACCTGGGCCATGATGGCCCGATGCTTTTCCATCAGCTTTTGCGCATCCGCGACCGAAAATTGCTTCCCCTTTTGCACCAGCCCCGCCAAAAAGGGGTCTTTTTCCAGCAGGTTGGGATCGGTCCAGGCCAGGTTAAACCAGACCAGCAAATCCCGATAGGTTTGGGTGGAGAAGTAGTCGGGGTTGAGCCGGGCGAGGTGGCGACGGTCGAGGATGGCCTGATAAGGAGGATAGCGAGCAATGATGGCCGGGTTGATGCTGAAGCACATGTCCAGCAGGTATTGTTTTTCGTCGGGACGGAAATACGCCCGGGTTGCCAGTTGCATCAGGCGGTCGGTGAGCCGACCGGCCACGTAATCCTCCAATTGCTCCACCAAGGAGGGGGTGAGGGTGAACGTCACCCGCATGGCAGGATGCCGGGCCAGAACCTGGGCCATGTGCAGGTAATCTTTGACCGCGTGCAGCCGCACCCAGGGCAGGATGGCCACATCGCTGCCCGGCTGGCGGTAAAGGGGCTGGTGCATGTGCCAGATGATGGCGAGGTTCATCATTCTAGGGTGCGCTCACGCGGAAGATAGCCACGATGGGGTCGTGATCCGATTTGCGCTGGGCCGAAGGATCATCCGGCTTGGGTGGTGGGAAGTCCGCGTTCACGTGGAGGATGCGGGTTTCCTGCAGGGCCTGGAACAGGTTGGGGGTCAGGAGGATGTGATCGAGGACCTGGCTTTCGCCCTGGAAGATGTAGGTGTAGCGTTGGCCTTCATCGAGGATGTCCAGCCCGTGGGCCAGGCCCGCGTCGCGCAGGGTCTGGATGGGCTGAGAATCAAAGAAGGAATTGAGATCGCCCACAATAGCCACGGCCGCGTGAGGGTCCTGGGCCTGGATGATATCCTGCAGGATATGGACGTTCCACTGTGCCTGGGCCGTGCGTCGAGGTTCGGTGATCGCCACCCCCGCGCTCATGGAGGTGAAATGATTGTTGATAATGTACAGGGTTTGGGCCCGACCCCCCAGGTTCAGGGTGACCTTGACCAGAAGGGGCGGGCGACTGGTCAGACCTTCGGGCGCATCGTAGGCCTGAACCTCTTCAATCTGGACGTCTCCGCGGATGAGATAGCCTACATCAATGCCTCGGCTATCGTGGCCTTCGACGAGGATGGGCTGGTAGGCCTGCTCCAGCAAAACGTCTTCCTGGACCAGGTCTTTGAGCACGTCGATGTTTTCAATCTCCTGCAACGCGATGATGGTGGGGAAACCGGCCCGGCGGATGGTATCCGCCATCTTCTTCAGCGCCAGGTGATATTCCCGAGGGGAGGGCAAGGGCGGGTCACTGGGATGAGGAGGCTTGGGATCAAAGACGTTCTCCGCGTTCCAGGTCATGATCGCGAAGGTGTCTTCCTGCAAGGGCGAGAACGCGGGCAGAGGGTGGTCCACCGGGGTAACGGTCGGGGGGTGGATAGGCTCGATCTTATAGTTGCCATAGGTGAAAGCCAAAGGCCCGACCAGGTCGGTGACGTGATCCCCCGTGGCCACCACATAGGGCAGCCCCTCTCTTGTGAGGAAGCGCTGGAAAGAGCCATCATCCACCATGATGGCGATGCCGTTTTGGTCATGCTGGCGCCGCCACAATCGCTTCACCCCATGTTTCGCCAGCACCAGGACATATTCGCCATATTTGGAGGTAGGCGAAACCGCGACCGCGTCTTCCTCGACCGCGGTGAGCATGCCCTCCAGGGATTCGTAATAGGCGTTGGCTTCTTCTTTGGACCGGGGGGGATCCAAGGGGATGGGATCGGGCAGGGGGGCATCATGGGCCATAACCTGAATATCTTCGCCCTCTTCGACCATGATCTGGGTTTGCTGGGATTTTTCTCGCACCTGGCCATCGATTCGCACCACATCCCCCAAAGCCACCTGCGGGAACGCATCCAGGTAGGCAAGGTTGATGTAAAGGCCTTCGGAGGTGTGGGGGTCCTGGTCCGGGGTTTCATCCTGGATAAAGATGGCTTCGAGGTCCGGGAAGACGCCCGTCACCACGCCCTCTACCGTAACCCATTTCATGACATAGGGGGAGCGGTCCCCCGGCCCCTGGATGGCCCAGATGGGCACGGTGTCGCTGATGAAGGTGAGCAGAGCGGGGCTGGATGCGGGCTGGGGCCATTGGTCCGCGGTGGCCTGGAACCCCGCGAAGGTGATGGCCTGACCGGTGGTGGCCGGCGCCTGCACCGTGAACCACACATCCGCGCGACCGCCCTGGGCCTCCAGTTGGGGTAAGGTCCAGACGATTTGGTTGCCCTGAGTCTGGCCTTCTGGAGAGGCGGTCAGAAGTTCGGTGCCCGGGGGGATGGGGGCCTGAACCACCACCTGGGTCATGGGCTCCGCGGTGTGGTTGAAGATGTGCGCGGTGTAGGTGATGGGCTGACCTGGCCCCGCGGAAAGGGGCGCTTCGGCTTCGACCCGCAATTCCGGCGGGAAGACCTGTTGCAGGTCGGATTGCACCCGGGGGTAAAGCTGCACACGGCCATCCCGCACCTCCAAAATGCCCGCGACCCGGTAGCGCTGGCCCACTTCGATGGCTTCGGGCGAGATGTGGGTGCCTTTGTCAATGTAGAGGGTCAGGATGTTGCCCTGATCATCGGCCAAATCCAAACCGAAGCTGTAGGTGTATTCTTCGTTGCGAGTGACCTGGCCTTCCACCTGAATCAGGCGGCCCCATAGGCTCTCGTCGTGAAGTGCGTCGGCAATGCTCACCGGTTGGGGCTGAGGCAGATGGTCGGGGTCTGCTTTTTGCAGGATTTGCACGTCATCGGGGACCACATCGGGCACGATCTGGGTCGCCCCCCGGTACGCGCCCACCGTGCCTTTGACCCGGACCCGGTCGCCGATGTGGACGCTCACCAGACCATCCCCACCAAAGACCTGAATCTGAATGCCCGCGGTGTCATCTTGCAGATAGAATTTGACGTTCCCGCCCCCGGCGTAGAAGCCGCTGGTATACATGGTGGCCACGCCTTCCACGGTGAGCTGAGCCCCCTGGAGGGTGCGGGCCGTGGCAATGGGGATCACGCCTCCTTCGATGCGGGTGACCACGGTGGGACCTGAGGCTGCCTGGGGCCAGTCCTGGGCCCGGACCTGATAGCTCTGCAACCGGGCGTCGAAGTAGGTCCAGGGCGCGGTGACAGGAATGGTGACTTGCGCCGAATCTCCGTCCGCGAGTTCATCCACCTGCCACGCCCAGACGCCATCCTTCTTGACCACCTGGGGTGGCAAGTCCCCCACTTTGAGCAGCTTGGGCATGTGGATCAGGGTCTGGAGTTGATGCACAGTTTGCCCGGTGCGATTGGTGAGGATGAAGGTGTAGGCAAAATCACTGCCCGGTTCCGCGCTTTCGGGCGCCTGGGCCGTGAGGATCAGCCGTTGAGCGATAGGGGGCACCGGGTCGCTGGCTGTGTTCTGGGGAGAGGGATCGGCCAGGATGAAGTCCGCGGCATTGTTGTCGGTATCCTGTCCATTGCCCCCGTCCTGCCCGGGGAGCCGCTGCAAGGATTGGCCGTTGGTCAGTTTGGCCGCGGGCGTGCCTTCGGTGAAGGAAGCAGGGGCTTTTTCGCCCCAGCCCACCGCGTCGACACGTTCTCCATCTTGATCCCGCAGTTCCAATCCCCCTTTAGTCAGGTTGATGGCCTGGTCAAAGGTATCGTCTGCGGGGAGTCCCACATCCTGGCCTGCACGCACCAGCAGAAAATGACCGTGAGGGGGCACCAACGCGCTGTCGAGCCAGCGGGCCACGCGGACAGGGTCCTGGCTATCGGTCAGGCGGTACCACAGAGAAAACCCTTGCAGGTCTAGCGGGTTGGCCGTGGGATTGTACAGCTCGATGAATTCGAAGTTGTTGTTGCCCTTTTTCCCGCCCAGGACTTCGCTGATGAGCAGATGGGTGACAGCCACGGGGGTGGGGCTGGGAGAAGGCTGGGGGG
>JALWZT010000191.1 GCA_027002405.1 Anaerolineae bacterium
GACCGCTTCTGCAGGAGGAGATGAGTCTTACGTAGCCCCTCCGTTCCGGGCGATCACCCCTCCCCCGCAAGCGGGGGAGGGGCAGGGGGTGGGGGCCAATCGGCCGGATCACCGCTCCTACCGGATTGCTCGGCAACCTGCTTGAGGTTTGCCAACAGCATCACTTCATCGCCGGCCGGGCGGCAAAGACCTTGAAGGTCTGGGAGACCCTTCAAGGTCTGGAGCTGGCATTGGCCCCGCGGGTGGCGACGCGAGGATCAGCCGCCAGCGCCGGGGGATAATTCCCCCGGCTAAAAAACAGCGCCCCGGCGGGACCGGCCGGATTCAGCCGGCGCCGTTCTATAGCCCGGCGACTTCATCGCCGGACTTCATCGCCGGACGGGCTTAGTAATCGTCTAAATCGGAAGGGAATCAGATGACGGCCTTCGCCGTCCTAACTTCTGGTCGACGGAGGTCAACCACCGGCGCCATCGAATCCGCCTTCCCTGCTTCCTCCCCCGCCCGTGTCGGAGTGGGGAAGGAACCAAAGGAGGAGGCCTGCGCCTAAAACGCCCGAGTTTACTCGGCCAGGACGCTGGCGCCAACTCATTTAGGACGTACCCTTAAGATTTACTATGGAATCCATGACGATTCGATTGTTGAGTGCACTCACTTTGATGGTATTATTCCTCTCATCATGCATCGAAACCTATCCTCGTGAGCTGAGAAAGGAACAGGAGCTGATGGCCCAGGAATTAGGAGTAGAGATAGAAGACTATGGCCCAGCTATCAGGTTCCCGTGGGGGTATCTGAGAGCTCGACTAACGCCTGGGATGTCAGCCCAAGAGGTGCATCAAATTATTCCTAAACATGAAGCAGGATACCGATGTAGAACTGATTCCATACCTAGTGAAATTTACTATTTTTTCAGGAAGGAAGACGATAAGGCAGTACGTATTGAAGTTGTTTATGATGAGTACGAACGTTATCAATTTTTGAGGCCAGAAGATCGGAATAGCGCCAGAATATCCGTAGAGAACTGCGAGCCGGGCTATTTGGGTGAATGAACCAGTCGGGCCAACAGCACAACTTGGCGCTGAAGTCTTCGGGCTATGAAATCACCTGTTCGCGAACGGCCCCTTGCGCCCGCCCGCCTATTCGTCGCCCCGTGCTCGGGCGCGTCGGGTATGAGACCTGGGAGGCCTGCGCAGACCTCCGAGGTCTGAGGGACCTTCATCGCCGGCCGGGCTTAACCTACCGCACCCACAGGGAGGTGAATTGGAACGCGTCCACATCCACCAAGCCCTGGTCGGTCAGTTTCAGGCTGGGAATGACCTCCAAGGCCATGAAGCTCATGCCCATGAAAGGGTCATGCAAGGGGGAGCCCAGGTGATGCGCGGCCTGGATCACCTGGTCCACCTGGTCCCGGATCACGGGCATGGGCTCTTTGCTCATCAGGCCGGCCAGAGGCAGGGGCACTTCGGCCAGGACCCGGTCGCCTTCGGCCGCGACCAGACCGCCGCCCAAAGCCGCCACCCGGCGGGCCGCGGTCATCATGGAGGTATCGTCCGCGCCGACCACCACGATATTGTGGTGATCATGGGCCACCGAGGAAGCCAGTGCGCCCCGCTTCAGGCCGATGCCGTGGATGAATCCTTTGCCCACCCGGCCGGAATGCATGTGCCGTTCGATGACAGCCATCTTCAGGATGTCCCGTTGGGGGTCTGCCTGGGCCAGCCCCTGCCGAATGGGCACCTCCATGTGCAGATGGTCGGTGATAAGCTGATTGGGGATATGCCCGATGACCCGGGCCACGGTGCCTTCGGCCGGGATGTCGAAATTCACCTGGTCCCAGGCCACGTTCATGGTGTGACGCAGGGCGCGATCCGGGAGCGCGCGGGGCGGAATGGTCATGGCACCATCCTTAGCGACCAGCTTACCCCCGCGGAACACCAAACGGGGACGGGGTGCGTGCAGATCATCGAAGACAATCATATCGGCCCGGCGTCCCGCGGTGATGGCCCCCCGGTCATGCAAACGGAAATACTGGGCCGGGTTCCATGTGGCCATGCGGATGGCGATCATGGGGTCCAACCCCTCCTCAATGGCCACCCGCACCATGTAATCGATGTGCCCCTGGTCCAGCAGGTCCGCGGGCTGACGATCATCGGTGCAAAAACAGAAGCGATGATGGTTTCGTTCATTGACCAGGGGCAGCAAGGTTCTGAGGTTATGGGCATTGGTGGCCTCGCGGATGAAAATCATCATCCCCGCGCGTAGCTTTTCCCGGGCTTCCTCCACCGTGGTGCATTCGTGGTCCGAGCCAATGCCTGGCGCGATGTAGGCTTGCAATGCTCTGCCACTCACCCCTGGGGCGTGTCCATCCATCACCTCATCCTGAAAGATGCGGAGCTTGTCCAGCACCCCATCATCTCCGTAAATCACGCCCGGGAAATTCATGACCTCGGCCAGGCCCAGCACCCAGGGGTCGGATTTGAGGGAGACCAGGTCATACCAATGGAGGGTCGCGCCGTTGGTTTCCATGGAGGTGGCAGGGACGCAGGAGGAAGCCATGACATACATGCTCAGGGGGCCGTATTTGGCACTTTCGAACATGAAGCGAATGCCGTCCAGGCCCAACACATTGGCGATTTCGTGGGGATCGGTAATGACCGTGGTCACGCCCCGCGGGACCACGACGCGGGCGAATTCCGAAGGAGGGGCCATGGAGCTTTCGATGTGGACATGGGCATCGATGAAGCCGGGGGCCAGATAAGCCCCTTCCAGGTCCAGGACCTCCTCGGCCTCATAGCCCTGCCCCACGCCCACGATGCGGGAGCGCACCACGGCCACATCGGTTTGGGGCAGGATTTCACCACTCAACACATTGACAAGACGGGCATTTTTGAGGAGAAGATGGGCGGGCTCATCGCCTCGCGCATATCGGACGAGTTCCGCAAGGTCCATGATTGCCTCCAGGGGGAGTGGGGAATGTTCAGTGTGCGGTGTTCAGTGTGCAGTGTTCAGTCGCCATGAGCATTGGCGCATCATATAACGATGAAAATGGGGTGCAAGTGGCAAGTGGCAGGTGGCAGGTGGCAGGTGGGGGGAACGCAGATTCCTACTGATTACTGATAACTGATCACTGATTACTCCATTTCAGTCCCAGCGCGTCCGTGGCCACGCGGCGGACCGCACCCGACGCGACCAGTTCCGCGGCCTTGGCCATGTAGGGCGCCATCTCCACATCGGTTTCGATGAAGGGGATGTGCTCGCGGATGAGCTGGTACACAGGCCCGGTGCCCCGGCCCAAACGGGCGTGAGAGCCGAGCTCACGACGACGGAAATCAATGGCCTGGGCCGCGGCCATGAGCTCAATCCCCAACATGCGCTCCAGATTCCGCAGGATGCGCCGGGCCTGACGCCCCGAAATGGGACCGTTGGAGACGTGGTCTTCCACGTTGGCCGAGGTGGGGATGCTATCCGCGCTGGCCGGGAACGAGAGGGCCTTATTTTCCGAAGCCAACGCCGCGGAGGTGTATTGGGTGAGCATGAATCCCGAGTTGAGACCGCCATTTTCCGTAAGAAACGCGGGCAACAAGCCGCCGTTGCTGGCCCGGTCGGTCAGGCGGTTCAAACGACGTTCGGAAATGTTGCCCAACTCGGTCATGGCCAGGGCCAGATGATCGTACGCGATGGCCAGAGGCTCGCCGTGGAAATTCCCACCACTGAGAGCAACC
The DNA here is from genome assembly GCA_027002405.1 of Anaerolineae bacterium. Lineage (GTDB taxonomy): Bacteria > Chloroflexota > Anaerolineae > J102 > J102 > M2005. The sequence goes on from JALWZT010000191.1 coordinate 3,720, forward strand.
ACCGATCCATCCTCCTCCCAGAAGAGCAGGGGGTTGTCGGTGACGCTGTTCAGTTCGATTTCCAAAATCCGACGTACATGCTCCACCGCGTCCGCACAAGCGCCATGCACCTGCGGGATGCAGCGCAGGGAGTAGGCATCCTGGGGGTCCGGGCTATGCGCGTCACGGGTGAAGTCCGAACCCTCCAAAAGCATGCGCAGAAGTTCGGCCACCCCGATCTGGAAAGGATGAGGGCGTACCGCGTGGATGCGAGGGTCGAAGGCTGCCTGGGTGCCGTTCAGAGCCTCCAGAGAGAGAGCTCCCGCCACATTGGCCACAAAGGCCACATTTTCCGCCTCTTCCACGGCCAGGCATCCCAACGCCACCATGAAGGCCGTGCCATTGGTCAGGGCCAACCCTTCCTTGGGGGCCAGGGTGATGGGCTGCAACCCCACCCGGGCCAGGGCCTGATCCCCGGGCAGGATGGTGCCCTGGACTTCGGCCCGTCCTTCCCCGATAAGGACCAGGGCCATATGGGCCAAAGGCGCCAGGTCCCCGCTGGCGCCCAGGGACCCCTGGCGAGGCACCACCGGATGCACCCCTCGCTCCAGCATATCCAGCAAGAGCCGGATCGTTTCGAGCCGGGCTCCGGAATAGCCCGAAGCCAGGGTGTTGGCCCGTACCAGCATCATGGCCCGCACCACCTCGGTCTCCAAGGGAGGTCCCATCCCCGCGGCGTGGGAACGCACGATGTTCATTTGCAGTTGGGCCAGGGCGTCTGGGGGGATTCGCGTGTTTTTGAACGCGCCAAACCCCGTATTGATCCCATAGACCACGCGGTTTTCGGCGATAATCTGTTGCACCGCGTCGCTGGCCCGGCGCACCGCGGCCTGGGATTCATCCGAAAGAGCCAGCGACATTGTCCCGGGCTGGGCCCGGGCTACCGCGATCACATCGGGAATGGTGAGGCTAAGGCCGTCGAGAATCAGGTCAGTCATGAGTCTTTTGTACGATCTCCCGTAGATGGTCGAGCATGATGAGCGCGGCCAGGCTATGCACGGCCGCGCCGGATTTTAGCGTTTCGGGCTGAGTATAATCGTACCCTTTGGGCGGTTTGAGGTGGATATGATCCGATTTGAGACCCCGCTGCGGCAAGGTCTCGGCCAGACGGTCGAAATCGATGAGCGGCACATGGTATTGGGCCGCGATCTCGCGGATGACCTGGTTGTTTTGATCCAGGGGGTCGGCCAGGCGGTCGGCCTTGGTAAAGAGGATGGGCACCACCCCCAGATAGATGAGCCGTTCCACAATGCGGCTGTAATTTTCGCGGAAGGTGAGGATGGAACGATGATCATTGGTCCCCAATTGCACGAACATGAAACTGGGGTTATGGAGCCGCACTTCGCATTCCAACATGTTTTCATAGGGCTCACACGCATCCTTTTTCACCCATTTGGGGTCAAACACCATGCGGGTGTTCAAGCCCACACGCACGGCCACGCCATACCGATGAAAAGACCCCCGAAAGGTGTTGATGGTCTCTTGCAAATACGCGTAATCACCCAGGTTGTAAGGTCCCAGATTAGGATCCTTTTGGTCAAAAACCCGCAAGAAGTGCTTGCTGGCGATGAGGCTATCCCCCAGTTTGGAGAACGCGTGGGGGTCCCGGCCCAAGGTCTGGCCCCGGGCGTAGATTTCCCGCACATGGGCCGTGGTGTCTGGGTCCAGGATGATGAAGTCGCTGTAAGGGACGCCGTTGACCGAGGTGGGGTGGTCCGAAGTTTCGGGCTGAGGAGAGGGGGTGGCCTGAACCGGGGTCCCAGGAG
>JALWZT010000192.1 GCA_027002405.1 Anaerolineae bacterium
TCTTCGGCCAATCACCCCCCTTCCGCTCAAAACGACACCTATACGGTCAACCAGGGGGAGGTGTTGGATGTTCCTGCTCCGGGGGTTTTGGCCAACGACACCGACCCTGATGGCGATGCGCTCACCGCCCGCAAGACCTCAGATCCCTCCCATGCCCTCCGCTTTATCTTCCGTAAGGATGGCTCTTTCACCTATATCCACAACGGCGATGACGCGGTGGTGGATATGTTCACTTATGTCGCCAACGACGGAACCACAGATTCCGACAACGCGGCGGTGGTGACCATTTATATCACGCCCCAAGCACAGCAGGCCCTTCCTGCCCAAACTCAGGCGAGCTTGCCCGTGATCTTCAACGAAGGGGCCCGGGCCAGTTGGAGTTTCCAGGGAACGCCCCACGAGGCCCACACCCTACCGCTCTTCTGGCCGCAGAACCATCGCCTCTGGTTGCCCCTCGTCCGAAAACAGAGTAATCAGTAATCAGTTATCAGTAATCAGTGGGAATCTGCTCCATCCCACTGCCCCCTTGACGATGCCCGATTATGACTGACCTGACCAACCAATTCATCGGCGGATACCACTTCCAATGGCGCGTGACCAGCGGGGGCATGGCCGACATCTATCTCGGCCAAAAACTCGACGACCCCGATGCCCCCCAGGTCATCCTCAAAGTCCTTCATGCCGATCTGGCTGCCGTGCCCGTGCTACGCCAGCGATTTCAACGCGAGGCCCAGATCGGCCAGCGCCTGAAACATCCCCGCATTGTCCCTGTCTACGAGCTGATCGAGACCGAAGAGGCCCTCTTCATGGTCATGCCTTACATGGCCGGGGGCTCCCTGGCCGACCGGCTGCTGGAGGATGAAACGCTTTCCTGGCCGGAGGCCCTGCGCATCACCAAACAAATCGGCGAAGCCCTGGATTTCGCTCACAGCGAAGGCATCATCCATCGAGATGTCAAACCCAGCAACATCCTTTTCGATGAGGAGGGCAACGCGTACCTGGCCGATTTCGGCGTGGCCCATCAAGTCGATGCCACCACCCTGACCCTGGCTGGCTTCCAGCCGGGGACCATCACCTACATGGCTCCGGAACAACTGGAAGGGCAGCGTGTGAGCCCGGCCACGGACCAATACGCACTGGCCGTGGTGCTCTACTACATGCTCACCGGCTCCCCCCCTTACGACAGCTCCACCACCGCGGCCCTCTCCTATCATATCGTCCATAAACCCCCTCGTCCTTTGCCCAAGCGCCAGGACATCCCCAAAGGTGCCCAGCAGGTCCTGAACAAAGCCCTGGCCAAGAAGCCTGGGGAGCGCTACCCCGATATCGTCTCCTTTCTCTGGGCTCTGGAAGACGTGGATACTGCCCCCTCCCGAAACATTAAACCTTTGCTTTTGGGTGTGGGGGCGTTGGTGCTCCTCCTTCTTGTGGCCGGGGGATTCTTTCTGACCCGCGGCTCAGGGCTTCTGGCCTTTCGGGCCACCCCCACCCCTTCTGCCACGCCCAGTCCCACCC
>JALWZT010000193.1 GCA_027002405.1 Anaerolineae bacterium
ACCCTGGTGGGAGGGCGCGGTGGTGGGGATACCCGTCATCTCCGCCACCACCTGGGTGAACCCGGGGAAGGCAGCCGCCCCTCCCACCAGGGTGATGTGGTCCACCCGAAAGCCCGCCAGGTGGCGTTGAATGATGGTCGCGACCTTTTCCATGACCGGGGTCACCAGGGGCAGAAGCTGAGGTTGGGCCTGAGGATCGAGCTTGAGGGCCTCGGCTTCCTGCAAGGAGATGCCTTTGGCCCCGGCAATGACCAGGGTGAAATGAATCCCTCCTGTAGGCTCGTCCGCGGTGTAGATGACCTGGCCTTTTTCGATGACCGCAATGCCGGTGCTGCCACCGCCCACATCCACCACCACGCCGTTCTGAACACGCAAAAGAGCATTGGCCGCGGTGGGTTCGTCGATGAGCTGGGTGCACATCAGGCCCGCGGCTTCCAACACATAAGGCACCGCCCGGACTTCGGCCAGGGGCACGCCCGGCGGATAGGCACTGGCCGCGGAGGTGAGTTCCTGCCCCAGCCGGGCTTCTACCTGGGCTTTGAGCCGACGCACCAGGTCGATGGCCCCCATAAAGTCGACCACCACACCATCGCGCACGACCTGCGCGGCCTGCGCGGCCGCGACCACCGGTTGCATGGCATCATCCAGAACCATGACCACGGTGTAAGCGGTGCCCAGGTCCACGCCCACGTGCCAGGGACCCGACCCCGGAGCCCCGGGGGTGTGGGTCAGGGCCCTGGTGGCCGCGTCTAGAATGGCGTCGAGAGACATAGTTGCAGTTCGGCCAGGGCCCAAAGGATGTCGTATCGACGTTGGGAAGCGCGGGGACCGTAAAGACGGTGCGCCCAGATGGTGAGGATGATCAACTCATCCTGGAGCTTTCGGCGTTTGGTCAGGGCCAGACCGTGCATGGCCAGTTGGGTGCGCGAGGGAAGATGAATGGCCGGGCCTCCCGAAGCGGCCTGGATCAGATCATCCACCACTTGGGCCAGGATGGGCGCGGGCGCGAGGTGGTCTCGGAACCTGCGCAGGTGTTCCAGAAAGAGGGCATGGGCCTGATCCGCGGGGGGATAGGTGTAGCCGGGGGGCACTCGGGGCCCCCGCGCGGCTTCTTCCCGGATCTCCAGGCCTAGTTCCCGGGCCCGGTCGCGGGCCAGGGGGGTCAGGCGGGTGCCGGGCTTCAGGATCACCACGCGCGTCCCGGATCGGGCCAGGTTGTCGATATCGGTCAGGGTGTAGAAGGTGGACACGAGAGGGGCTTAGGGTGAACGCCAGGGGTATTTCCCCGCTTTGTAGAGGAGGGCCAGGTAGTAGACCGCGCTGCTAAGGCGGTTGAGCGCGCGGATGAGATCGGGGCGGGTGGGTTCGAACAGGGGTGGGGGCGCAAACGCGTCTAGCGCGGCCAGTTCGGCTTCCCGCACCTGGGTCCGCAGGTAGTTGAGCCAGTGGATGATCTCGTGATCCTGCGGGCCCGGTGTGAGATGATCAACCCCCAGCACCCGCTGGGGGTGA
>JALWZT010000194.1 GCA_027002405.1 Anaerolineae bacterium
CTGTTCCCCCGGCCCCATCCCCCACCTCCTCTGAGCAGGCCACCCCAACTTTGAGCCCTATCCAGGCCACCCTGGAAGCCCTGAAAAAACAAGTAACTCTGGTGCCCCCTACCCCCATGGGGGGAGAAAGCAGTGTAGACCCCGACGATTACGTGGGCATGACGCGCATGGCCTGCGAGATTGTGAAAGCCAATTACGTACGGGGCAACTTCAATCACGTGGACTGGGACGCGGTGTGCCAGACCTACGAAGCCAAGGCCCAAAAGATTCAGGATCATCAGGCTTTTTGGGACCTCATGACCGCCATGATCGGGGAATTGCACGATGATCACAGCCGGTTTGTGCCTCCCAACCGTTTTGCCGCGGAGTTCGATCTGCCATCTCCCGGCCAGGGCAAGCCATGGCCCGGGATGATCGTCTGGCCCGCGCGGGAAGACGAGTATCTCTTCATCTGGGATGTGTGCGTAGCGGGCGGTGCCCACGATGCCGGGTTGCATCGCGGGGACATCATCCTGGCCATTGAAGGAGAAAAGGTGGAGCGAGGCGAAAATGGTTTTGATCGGGAATTGATCCGCAAAATTTACAACGGTGATGGCCAGGTGCACCTGACGGTCTGGCAAGGGCCTGACGAAAAACCCAGAGATGTCACCGTGAAATATGGCGGCGCGTCCGGTTGCGATGGCTGGAATTTCGGCGTCATCTCCCAAGACCCCTACATCGGCTACATTCGGGTGCCTGAATACAGCGGCGACGCAGAAGCCAATATCCTGACCATGCTCGAAGCCCTGGAAAAGGACCGTCCTCTGGATGGCCTGATCTACGATGAGCGCCACAATCCCGGCGGCAACGCAGATAAATCCATTGCCATCTTCACCCAGGGGACATTTGGCAAGATCGGCAAACTACGCGAAGGTGCCACCTTGACCATTTGGCGCATCCGTGGGCCCGTCAAATGGAACGAGACCACGCCCATGGTGGTGCTCACCGATGGGGCCAGCCACAGCGCGGCCGAATACTTCGCGGCCGCGATCAAAGAATCGGGCCGGGCCACCCTGGTGGGCATGCCCACCGCGGGGAACACCGAAGGCATTGTCAGCTTCAACTTGCCCGATGGTTCTGTCATCCGCCTGGCCGTGCAAACCCTCATCCTGCCCGATGGCTCCACCCTGGAAGGCAAAGGGGTGACGCCCGATGTCACCGTTCCTTTGGGCCAATGGGGCTTGCGGCAAGAGCCTGATGTGCAATTGCAAAAGGCCATCGAGGTCATGACCGGAATGATCCAGGGGCAATGACGCCATGCCGCGCGTGCTTGTCGACGCCCGGGTGATCCAGGACCACTTCCCGGGCATTGGACGTTATGCCTTTCATCTTCTGGATGCCTTGCCGCCCTTGTGGGAAGGGGACCTGCTGGCCCTGGTGAATCCCAAGGCGGTGAACACCCGTTACGACCTGGCCCTTTTGGAACGACACCCGAACCTGCATCTCATCCCCACCTCCCTGGGCATCTTCCATTGGCGCAGCCAAACCCACCTTCCCCGGCTTTTGGCCGAGCTGGCGCCCGATTTGATCCATTTTCCCTATTATGTGCGCCCCTTGCGGGGACCTGGCCCCACCCTCCTCAATCTCCACGATGTCATCCCCCGCCGTTTTCCTCAGTACTTTCCCCGCCTGACCCGCTGGAAGATCGAGATCATCCAACGCCTGGCCATCCGCCAATCCCAGGCTTTTATTACCGCGAGCCAAGCCGCGGCGCATGATTTTGCCCATTTTTATCACGTGCCCCTGGACCGGGTCACCATCATCCCCTACGCGCCCGATCCCCGGTTCCATCCCCGCCCGGCCCCGGCCTTAGCCGCGTTCCGGCAACGGCGAGGGCTGCCCGGGGCCTATGCCCTTTATCTGGGGGCCAATAAACCTCACAAAAACCTGTCCCGCCTGGTGCAAGCCTGGCGGGAGGTGGTGGATGCCCATCCCCAGGCCCATCTGGTTATTGCCGGGCACTGGGACCCTCGTTATCCGCAGGCCCGGGTTCTGGCCCAAAACCTGGGGCTTACCCACCACGTGCATTTCCTGGGCCCGGTGCCAGGAGAAGACCTCCCCTGGCTTTATGCCGCGGCCCGTCTCTTTGTTTTCCCCAGCTTGTATGAGGGGTTTGGCCTCCCGGTGTTGGAGGCCATGGCCAGCGGGGTGGCGGTGGTTTGCAGTCGGGCGCCCGGGCTGAGCGAGGTCGCGGGCGAGGCGGCTCGCACCTTTGATCCTTTGGATGTGGAGGCGATGACCCGGGCTTTGATCGCGGTATGGGCGGATGAGTCCTTGCGGGGCCAGCTTCGGGAGGCGGGCCTGGCCCGGGCCGCTCAATTCACCTGGCCCCAGGTTGCCCGCCGCACCGCCCAAACCTACCTGCGCGTTCTTCAGGGATGATCCCCGGTTTTGGTATACTTGCTCCTATGAAACGATCATCCTTGATTTCCATCATCATCGCTTTTCTTTTGACTTCGACCATCCTGGGTGGGGCTCGGGCACAGAATCCTGTGGACCTGGCCTGGGTGGTCTTCAAGTTTTGGCCCGAATACGATGACCCCCGCTTGTTGGTGATCCTGGATGGCCAGCTCAGCACCCCTGACCAAGAGGTTCGTCTGCCTATCCCCGCGGATGCCGATGTCAACGCGGTGGCTGCGGCCAATGAACAGGGACGCTTGTTGACCAACGAGTGGAAGGAAGAGAAGGATGACCAGGGTCAACGCTGGCTGGTCTTCACCCCGGCATTTCCTGCCTTTCGGGTGGAATACTACACCGCCCTGGCCATGGATGGTGACAAGCGCATCATTGATTTTCAACTGCCCGCGGGGGTGTTTCAGGCCAAAACCATGTCGGTCGAGGTTTTATTGCCCCCTTCCAGTAAGGATGTGGAGCTGGATCCCTCTCTGGAGGAATCTGGCGCGGCCAAGGATGAAGCCCATCTTTACCAAAAAGAGCTGGGGGCATTGGCGGCTGACCAGCCATGGCATCAGAAGATCGTCTACAAAAACCCCAGCGGCGCCCTGACCGCGCCTGAACCTCAGGCCAGCGCGCCCGCGGCCAATCCCGCCCCGGCCCCGAACCCTGAACCCGCGGCCGAGCCCGCCGCGTCTTCTCTGACATCCAGGCTTTTGGCCAATCCCTGGATGCTGCTTCTGGCTGGCGTGGCGGTGCTGTTCATTGTGGGAGGCGCGGTGGGCCTGTGGCTCACCCGGGAATCCGAGGAAGAGCTCCCCGCGGCGCCCCCTGCGCCCCGGCGCGGACGCAAAAAACAAGAGGTGGCTCCCCTGCCGCAAGGCAAACTGGATCGCTTCTGTCGGAATTGCGGCCGGGAATTCGGGCCCGAGGACCGTTTCTGCCGCTATTGCGGGACCAAACGCCAGCGGTTGGAGTAGAACCTGTGCAGTCGCTAAGTGCGAAAATACGCGATAGTCACCCCATCCCCGCCTTCGCCCTCTTCGCCACCCCGGTAACGGGCCACCAAGGGATGGTTGCGTAGAAAATCCCGCACCACGCGGCGCAACGTGCCGGTCCCTTTACCGTGGATGATGCGCACCCAGGGCAATTCGGCCAGATAGGCTTTGTCCAGATAATCATCCAACGCCTCCAAGGCTTCGTCCACCTGCATGCCCCGGAGATCCAGCTCCATGCCCGGGGACGCGGCCGGCGCCACGAATCTTTCCCGAGATTCTGGAACCTGAGGCTGACGTTCTCGGATCTCGAACGCATCAAAGGGGAGGTTTACCCGAAACGCGCCCACGCGCACGGTGGCCTCCCTTTCTTCATCCCACACATCTTCCACTTCGCCCTGGCTGTAAAGGCTGGGGACCCAAACCACATCCCCCGGTTGGGGAGGTCCGGGGATGCCCTGGGGTTCGGGTTCGATCTGTTCGGGCAGGGCTTTTTCTGCTTCCTCCCGGGCTTTCAGGGCTTTTTCCGCCTCCTGTAAGAACCGCTGATGCTGGCTGGGCCCCCTCTTGCCCCATTGGGAACGGAGACGCCGAATGGTTTCCCGCAGGGCTGCCAGTTCGGCCCGTGCTTCTTCTCGGGCTTCATTCAAGACGGCACGACGGGCTTCTTCGATATGCGCCAACTGTTCCCGCAGTTCGGCTTGTTGTGCCTGGAGCATCCGTTCCTGGGCCTCAAGGCGTTTGAGCCGGCGTTTGGCCGCGTCTCGAGCTTCTCGGATTTCCGTCAGCATCGCATCCGCGGAGAGGCTTTCCGGTTGGATGTAGCTTTCCGCCTGGTCCACAATTGCACTGGGCAGGCCCAGCCGTCGGGCAATGAGAAGGGCGTTGGAACCTCCGGGCAGACCGATGGTGAGCTCGTAAGTGGGGCTCAGGGTTTCCAGGTCGAACTCAACGGACGCGTTGACAATCCCTGGCGTGGTGTGGGCAAACAGTTTGACTTCGGAATAATGGGTCGTGGCCACGGTGGGGATCCCCGCATCGCGCAGGTGTTGCAGCAAGGCCCGAGCCAACGCACTGCCCTCTTCGGGGTCCGTCCCCGCGCCCAACTCGTCTAGCAGGACCAGGCTGTGGGGGGTGGCCTCAGCCAGAATGTGCACGATCTGGGCCATGTGGCTGGAAAAGGTGCTGAGGTTTTGCTCGATGCTTTGTTCATCGCCGATATCCGCATAGACCCCCTGGAACAGGGTGAGGCGGGAGCCTTCCGCGGCAGGGATAGGCATACCGGCCTGGGCCATCAGGGTCAGCAGGCCCGCGGTTTTAAGGGTCACGGTTTTGCCCCCGGTGTTGGGCCCGGTGATGACCATGATGAAGTAGTCCGAGCCGAAATGAAAATCAATGGGGACCACGGTTTGGGGGTCGAGCAGGGGATGTCGGGCCTGATGCAGGTCCAGGATCACCCCTGGGTGCTGTTCGGGCCGGAAGGTGTCGTCGCGATGAAAGCCTAAAAGCTCGGGGGCATGAGCCTGGATTTCATTGGCATAGTGGGCCCGGGCCAGGATCCCATCCAAACCGGCCAGGGCATCCAGGGTGATGTGCACGTACAAGGCTTCATCCGCGATCAGTTCGCTGAGCTCTCGCAGAACGCGGGCGACTTCCTCTTCCTCTTCGGCTTCCCGCTGACGCAACAAGTTATTCAGTTCCACCACAGGAAACGGTTCGATAAACAAGGTGGCGCCACTGCCCGATTGATCGTGGACGATGCCGGGGATTTTCCCCTTGAATTCTGCCCGTACCGGCACCACATACCGCCCACGACGTTGGGTGACAATGGCTTCTTGCAGATAGGGCGCGTTGTCGGGATGGCGAGCAATGCGTTGGATGCGGTCCACCAGGCGGTCTTGCAAGGTGCGGATTTCGGCCCGCAGATGGGCCAGGCGGGGACTGGCGCTATCCAGCACATCGCCCCGTTCGTTGATGGCCTGGCTGATGGCGGCGGCCACATGCTCCAGGTCCACAAGCCGTTCACCCCAATCGGCCAGCGCGGGGGCGGTGGCATGGTGGCTGAGCAAGAGCCCGCGCAGCTTGCGGGCTCGCAGCAGGGTGGATTTCACCTGGAGCAATTCCCGGGGAGACAACACGCCCCCGCGCTCTACCTGGTCCAAAGCGGGGCCCAAGTCATACACCCCGCCCAGATGCAAATCGGGCTGCATACCGAGCAGGGCCCGCGCTTCTTCGGTCTCTTCCATCCACAATCGCGCTTCCTCCAGGTCCGAGGTGGGGCGCCAGGCCAGGATACGCTGGCGTCCCGGCTCGAAACTTGCATAACGGGCCACAAGGTGTAAAATCTTATCGAATTCCAACACACGCAAGGCATGATCATCCATGGCTGAAGGATAGCACGAGCCCATGTTTGGGCCCAAATCGTGGTAAACTGTGGCATCAGCGTGCATCCGCCCGCGCCGGGAAGATCATCAGTGTTCAGTGTGTTCAGTAGAGCCTTGCGACGTCATTCCGAGGGAGCGAAGCGACCGAGGAATCTAGCAAAGCGCAAAAACCACGGCATGGGCGCTCGCTTCGCTCGCTGGATGCTTCGCTCCCTCCGGTCGCTCAGCATGACGAACATCTGCGTAAATCTGCGTCCCCATTTTCGTCGTTATTAGCAGGCTTACCCTTTTTGCATCGGAAGCATGCCCGTGGATCGGAAGCGCCTGGGTCGTGGTCTTTACCTGCTCCTCATGGTCTGGCTCGTCGCCTGTGCCGCTCCCGGTGGCCCGTCGGGCCCGAACTCCGGCACCTCTCCCACCCCGGCTTCGCCTCTGCCCACCTGGACGCCCACCTCGACGCCTCTTGCCCCCTCCTCCTTCCCAACTTCGACGCCATCGCCTTACGCCCGCCCTGTGCCAACGCGGCCCCAGGGGCATCCTTCCCCCACGCCCTCTCCCTTCCCCGGGCGAATCGACGCGGCGGGCCCGTTGTCCATCCCCACGGTTCAGTCTTTACCTCCAGGCTCCGGACGTTCTCCCGTGCGGCTGCGCATCCCCGCCCTGGCCCTGGATGTCCCCGTGGAACCCATGGGCTGGCACGAAGAAGCGGGTCCCACCGGTGTTCGCACCGTTTGGGATGTCCCTCTCCGCGCCGCGGGGCACCACATCGACAGCGCGTTTCCGGGTGAAGCGGGCAACGTGGTGATCTCCGGGCATCATAACATGGGGGCCGCGGTCTTTGCGAAGCTGTCGACCATCGGCGAACCCAACACGCCTTTGCAGTTGGGCGATGAAATCCTTTTGGTGGATGCCTTGGGCCGGGAATTCACCTATCGCATCACGGGCTGGCGACGATTTCCCGAGCCGCATGCTTCCCTGGCTTTGCGCAAAGAAAATGCCGCGTATCTGGCTCCAACCACCTTTCCTCAGCTCACCCTCATCACCTGTTGGCCCGCCCATACCAACACCCACCGCGTGATCATCACCGCGGTTCTCACCCATATCACCTATCATGAAACTACCCGGTAAAACAATCCTGATCACAGGCGCGTCACAAGGCATTGGCGCGGCCACAGCCCGGGCTTTTGCAGCATACCCTGTAAACCTGGCCCTGATGGCCCGTTCCAAAGATTTGCTCCAAGGCCTGGCCCAGGAACTGAACCAGCAACCCGATGTCCATGCTCTGCCCCTGGTGGGGGATGTATCTCGGCCGGAGGACGTGAAAACCGTGGTGGCTGCCGCGTTGGATGCTTTTGGCCGTATCGATATTTTGGTGAATAACGCGGGGGTGGGGATGCAAAGCCCTATTACCGCGATGGACTATGAAAAAGCCCGTCGTCTTTTTGACATCAATTTCTGGGGGGCCTTGATGATGACGGAGGCCGTGTTGCCAGGGATGCGTGCCCAGAAGGATGGGCTTATTATCAATGTCTCTTCCATTGTCGGCAGGCGGGCCATGCCGGGCATGAGTGTGTATTGCGCGTCGAAATTCGCGCTGAATGCCTTTTCCGAAAGCATCCGGGTGGAGCTTAGGCCGGATCATATCCGGGTCGTAAGCTTTTACCCGGGCGTCACCGCCACCCATTTCCATCGCAATCTTCTCACGGGGCCCGTGCCCGAAGCAGGACGAGGGCTGGCCAAAGTCAGCTCGGCCGAACACGTGGGCCGGGCCATTGTCCGGGCCGCGATCAAGGAACCTCGGGATGCTTATCCCACCCTTTTTGATCGGGTGTTTGTCGGAGCTTCTGTGCTGGCGCCCCGCTTGATGGATTGGCTTTTGGCCAAGACTGTCGCAGGCGATACGAACGACGGCTCGTCGATACCGATGGAAAAGGGCCACTGATTAAGGGAGTTTTTCATGCGATCCGATATTCCTTCCTTGATGACTCAACGTCAGTTGGATGCCATCGTCGTCTATGGCGATACCGACACCTCAAGTGATTTGGTGTATTTGACCCGCGGGGCGCATTTGGAGCGGGCCATGTATCTTTACCCCCGCCAGGGGGACCCGGTGCTTTATGTCAGCGCGTTGGAGCGGGAGAACGCGCTGGCCGCGGGCGTGCAGGTGCGCCTGTGGAGCGAACAGCCTTTGCAGCGGTATTTGCAAGAAACCCAGGGGGATATGCTGGCCGCGCGCGTGGCCCAATGGCGCGACATCTTCGCCGAACATGGCGTGCAAGGCCGGGTGGGATTCTATGGCCTGCAAGATATGGGGTATGCCTATCGTCTCCTTTCTCAATTGGCGGCTTCTATTCCCGAACTCACGGTCGTGGGGGAAGGCTCTCCCAATGTGTTCACCCAGGCCCGAGAAACCAAGGACGCGGAAGAGCTGGCCATGATGCAGGCCGTGGGGCGTGCGACCACCCAGGTCATCGCCCAGGTTTTCGATTTCCTCAGCAGCCATCACGGCCGAGGCGATTATCTGGTCCGGGCCGATGGGCAACCCCTGTCCATCGGGGAGGTGAAGGCTTTTATCCGGCTGGAGCTGGCCAGGCGTAATCTGGAAGAAACCCATGGGCACATTTTCAGCCAGGGCCGGGATGCCGGGGTGCCTCACAATGCCGGGCGGCCGGAGATGCCCTTGCGTTTGGGCCAGCCCATTATCTTCGATATCTTCCCCCGGGACCGGGCCACCGGTTATTTTCATGACATCACCCGCACCTTTTTCCTGGGCTACGCGCCCGATGCCCTGGCCCAAAAATGGGAAGATGTGAAACAGGTGTTTGATCAGGTCATGGCCGCGATCCGGGTGGGCGAGCCTGGGGGCACATTCCAGCAAATGACCTGCGATCTCTTTGAGGCCATGGGGTATCCCACGGTGTGTTCGGACCCCCAAACCACGGTGGGGTATATTCACAGTTTGGGGCACGGCGTGGGGCTGGATATTCACGAAGCCCCGCGGCTCAGTACTGTGGGGCGGCAGACACCTCTGCGGCCCGGGCATGTGGTTTCGGTGGAGCCGGGCCTGTATTTCCCGGATCAAGGATGGGGGGTGCGCATCGAGGATACCATTGCCTTCCAGGAGGATGGATCGATACGCAATCTCTCCCAGTTTCCCTATGACATGGTTCTTCCGGTAAAATAAGCCGTTGACATGAGGTGCGTCCTAAATGAGTTGGCGCCAGCCTCCTATCCGAGTGAACTCGGACTCTTTAGGCGCTTCGCGCCGACGGTCGACCTCCGTCGACCGGACGACTGGACGGCGAAGGCCGTCCATTGGCCGTAGGCCTTAAGTGTCCGACTTCAGTCGGTGAGTACAGCCTCAACCGAAATAGGACGCACCCGTTGACACGAGCAACCGCTCATCGATTAGGACGCTGATTTGCGCCGATGCTCTGCAACGCAGATTTCGCAGATATTCGTCATGCTGAGCGACCGAAGGGAGCGAAGCATCTAGCGAGCGAAGCGAGCGCCATGCCGTGGTTTTTGCGCTTCGCTAGATTCCTCGGTCGCTTCGCTCCCTCGGAATGACGTCGCAAGGCTCTACTGATTACTGATAACTGGTCACTGATTACTCTATTTTCAAAGCAGTCATCACGAACGGCAGTTCGCCGATACGAATGAAAACGTCTCGCGGCCAGGCTGACAGTCCTGAAACGTGATGCGTAATGCGTAATGCGTAATGCGTAAGATTCTTACGTTTCACGTTTCACGCATCACGCCCGTTGTTGCCTCGCTCAATGCTGCCTTGGCACTCCTCAATCCTAATCCTAATCCTAATCCTAATCCTGATCCTATATCCTATTTGTCATGACAACACTCACCCATCTAGACGAACAGGGCGCGGCCCGTATGGTGGATGTCAGCGCCAAACCTGTGACCCATCGCACCGCGATCGCCGCGGCCCGGGTGGTCATGCGGCCAGAGACTCTGGCCGCGATCCGCGCCGGCAATGTCAAAAAGGGGGATGTACTGGGCACGGCCCGGGTGGCGGGCATCATGGCTGCCAAGCGCACCCACGAGTTGATCCCCATGTGTCATCCTCTGCTCATCACCCATGTGTCGGTGGATTTTGAGTATGTGGATGATGGCATTGCCATTCGGGCTACGGTGAAAACCCAGGGCCAAACCGGCGTGGAGATGGAGGCCCTGACCGCGGCTTCGGTGGCCGCACTGACCATTTACGACATGGCCAAAGCCCTGGAAAAAACCATGCGCATCGAAGATGTGCATCTGGTTTATAAAAGCGGCGGCAAAAGCGGCGAATTCCGGGCCGAGGATGGCCCGTAAGGTTAGAGTAATCAGTCATCAGTTATCAGTAATCAGTAGAAATCAGCGTTGCATCTGCGTCAATCTGCGTCCCCATTTTCGTGGTTATGTGGTGAGCTATTGCTCATGACGACCGTTCCCACACACACTTCCTTTGAGGATATAAGATAATGAAAGTTCGTGTACGCCTTTTTGCTTCCTTACGAGAGATTTTCAAAAGCCCCTATCTGGAGGTCGAACTCCCCGAAGGCGCCAAAGTTGCAGACTTGGTGGAGGTCATTCGCGAAGACGCGCCTCATTTGGGCCGGGGCGGGCGTTTTCATGTGACCATCAACAAGGATTTTGTGGATATGGATGCGGTGCTGCATGAAGGGGATGAGGTCGCGATCTTCCCTCCCGTGGGCGGTGGTCAGGAGGTGAAAAAATTCTGGCTCAGCACCGAGCCCCTTTCGTTGGATGAGGTGGCCGCCCGGGTGACCGCGCCCGAGGTGGGAGGGATCGCCCTCTTTTCGGGCACGGTGCGGGGCATCACCGGGGATATCCATACCGAATATCTGGAATATGAGGCCTATGTGGAAATGGCCGAAGCGAAGCTGGCCGAGATCGCGCAGGAGGTGCGGGCCAAGTGGCCTCAGATTTTAGACATCGCCATGGTGCACCGCATCGGGCGGGTGCCTGTGAGTGAATCCGCGGTGGTTATTGCGGTCGCAGCCGCGCATCGGGATGGCATCTTTGATGCCTGTGCTTACGCCATTGATCGCATCAAGCATGTGGCCCCTATCTGGAAGAAGGAAGTGACCCCTGATGGAGATTTCTGGGTTGAAGGTCCCGTAGATGAAACCAGTCCCCCTGTGATTGAGGTGTGACTTTTGCTGCGGCCAAACACGCCATTGTGTTGGTCGCAGCGGGTGTCGGGTATTCCTATCCGACGCCTGCCAGCCTACACCAAATCGCGCTTTTTTGTCAAATCAGATAGTACCCAATATCTAAAGCATATCCCCCTCCCCGGAGAGCACGCGTTGCACCGCGGCCAGGGTGGGAGGGATGCGATAGGCCCGCGCGTGGCGGAGTTCTGCCGCGCGCATGGCACTGGCCACATCCTTCAATCCGTTGCCGGTGTTGATGACCACGACCCGGTCTTGAGGGGCGATGAGGGCTTGATCCAGGGCTTGCTTCAGGCCCGCGTACGCGGCCGCGCCCGCGGGTTCGGCAAAAACCCCGGTGTATTGGGCCAGTTCGGCGATGGCCCGCAAAATGGCTTCATCACTGACGGTGACAAACGCGCCCCCGCTTTCTCGCACCGCGCGCATGGCCTTCAGCCGGTCTCGGGGCAGCCCCGCGCTGATGCTGTCGGCCACCGTGTGTGCCTGGATGGGCGGCTTGGTGAGCACGTCCTCCCCTTTGGCCCAGGCTTCGGCCAGATAATTGCTTCCTTCCGCCTGCACACCGATGATGCGGGGGATGTGATCGATCCATCCCAGTTGATAGAGGTCGTAAAATCCCTTGTACACCCCGCCAATGATACAACCATCCCCCACGCTGACCAGGACCACGTCCGGGGCCTGCCAGTGCAATTGCTCGCTGATTTCATAGCTGACGGTTTTCTTCCCTTCCGACATGTAGGGGTTGTAGCCGGTATTGCGATTGTACCAGCCAAACGCGTCCGCGGCCTCCAGGCATAGGTCAAACGCGTCGTCATAACTGCCTTCCACCAGCATGACCTGAGCCCCATAGGTGAGTAATTGTGCGATTTTGGCCTGGGGCGCGCTGGCAGGAACAAAGATCACGGTGGGGAAGCCCACGCTGGCAGCCAGGCCCGCCAGCGCGGCCGCGGCATTGCCCGTGCTGGCCGTGGTGATCACCCGGGCGCCCGCTTCCCGGGCCTTGACCAGGGCCATGGCGCTGGCCCGGTCTTTGAAGGACGCGGTGGGCTCCCGGCCGTCATCCTTCACCCACAGGTGCTGCAGGCCCAGGCATTGAGCCAGCCGCTCCGTACGATAGAGAGGGGTGCCACCCACTGTGAGGGGAGGCACGACCGCATCCGAGGTCACCGGCAGCATGGGTTTGTAGCGCCAGATGGTCGGGTCAGGGGTGGCGGCCAGGCTCTGAGGGCTGATGGCCCGGGCCATGTGCGAGTAATCGTAAATCACATCCAGAATCCCTTCGCGACCGTGATCAGGACAGACGTAGCGGTCGGGTTCGGGAGGATAGGTTTTGCCACAGATGAGGCATTGGAGATGACGGACGGATGGGAGGGGGGCGGATGGGGTCATGATAGGTTAGGAGTTGCGTGTATCCCAATCAGGGAGGATGATCTCGGTCTCGGCCTGGGCCATGAGTTGTTCCAACATCCAGGGGATATCCAGGGCTTCTTCCGCTGCCCGGACGTCTTCGAGCTTGGCCGCGGTCTCTATCCGGCGAGGTTGGAAAAGGGTGCAGGCTTCGTCGTGAGGGAGGATGCTGATATCATGGGTGCCGATACGTTGAGCTTCGGCCAGGATTTCTTGTTTATCAAAGGCAATGAGCGGGCGAAGTACCGGGAATGCGGCCGCGTCTTCAATCGCGGCCAGGTTGGGCAAGGTCTGGCTGGCCACCTGGCCTAGCGATTCGCCGGTGACCAGGGCCCGAGCGTGATAACGCCAGGCCAGCTTGTTGGCCACCCGCATCATCATCCGACGATAGAGGATGGTGCGCAAACGTTCGGGGCAAGCCACCGAGATGATCTCCTGCGCCTGGGCAAAAGCAACCAGGGTGAGGCGAATCCGCCCATGCCATTGGGCCAAGACCCGGGCCAGGGCTCGGGCCTTGCGCACGCTGGCATCGTCGGTTTGGGGTTGGCCGTGGAAATGAACCAGATGCAAAGAAAGCCCTCGCTTCATCATGCGCCAGGCCGCAACCGGCGCGTCGAACCCCACGCTGAAGAGCACCACCCCGCGGCCGCTGGATCCCACAGGCAAGCCCCCGGGCCCGGGGAGCTTGGCCGCAAAGATATACGCTTTGCCCTGAACCACCTCCACAAACACCTCCAGCTCCGGATGGGTTAAATCCACCCGGGCATGAGACACCTCCCAGACAGCGGCTCCCACCTCCCGGCCGATATCCTGGGAGGTGAAGGGGTACTTCTTTTCGGCCCGTTTGGGACGCACCGCGAAAGAAGCGAAGGACAACCCTTGCACCAACGCCTGGGCCGCCGACTTCATGGCCTCCATGCTCGCGTCTACTTCGGTGCCTATGCTGATGTTGGCGATGCCAAAGACCTGCTGTAGCCGGGGAATGACCCGGGTCACGGCCTCGGGAGGCAGCCCGCGCACCACCAGGCGATTGCGCATGTGGCGCACCCGGGCTTGAGACAGATCAGCCAGGCGCTGTTGGATGTTGCGTTTGAGAATGTTTTCGAAATATGCCTGGTTCCCCCCTTTTAGCGCGATCTCATGATAATGGATGACCAGCACCGGGTTCGGGGGGATAGGAAGTTGGGTGGAAGAGGGGGAAGGGTTCATATCGGGCTATTCTGTGGCTTCGGGCTTTTGGGCCACCGCGATGATGCTGGTCCCCCAGGGCAGACGCATTCGCCTAAGCAGGGCGACTTCGATCTTGCCGATGGTTTCCAGGATCGTGTTGAGCCAGGGAGGCGCGGGCTCCATTTCCACCTGATACGCTTCGTCGTCGAAATGAGGCGAAGCCATATCGGGTTCTTTGCCCAACCATCGTCGCAAAAGGATGATGCCCGCGCCCAAGGGGAAGATGATGAAGTTATTGTATCCGCAATAGGGCACACGCCACCCGGCCGCCTCCAGTTTGCGTTTGAGTTCGGGCGCGGTGTAGCGGCGTTGATGCATGTTGATCACATCGTTCTGGCTCCACAGCCACATAAACGCGGGCACAGTGACGATCATGGTCCCGCCCGGTTTGGTAACCCGATAGGTTTCCCGGAAAACCGCGGTTTCATCGGGGATGTGTTCCACCGTATCCAGAAGGGCGACGATGTCGAAAGACGCGTCTTCGAAAGGCATGTGGGTGGCATCCCCCTGGCGCACATCCCAGCCACGTTCATGGGCTATGGGGATGGGCTTGGGGTTGTATTCCAGGCCCACGATCTCATCGCCATAAAGCGCGAGATGATGCATCATGTTGCCTGCGCCCGCGCCCACATCCAGGACGCGGCGTCCGCGCTTGCCCGGCCCCGCGTATTTATCCAGCAACGCGAGGATAGCGCGGGTACGCGAGGCAAACCACCAATGTTTATCTTCTTCGATACGCACCTGCATGGGAGTGTTCGATGACATAGGCGCTTTGATATTCTCCTTGGAAGATGGGGTAGTAGCGGATAGACGGCCAGGGATTTTGATGAAGATGGAGCGATGAAAGTAGAACGTTGATTTACGCAGTCGCCACGAACGACTATTCGTCGATACCGATGAAAACGCCTCGCGGCCAGGTTGGCGGTCCTGAAACGTGATGCGTAATGCGTGATGCGTAAGGCTCTCACGTTTTACGTTTCACGCATCACGCCCGTTGTCGTCTCGCTCAACGTAGGCCTGGCGATCCTTCCGCAACCGACGATCACGCTATTTTCATAGCAGTCATCACGAACGGCAGTTCGCCGATACGAATGAAAACGCCTCGCGGCCAGGGCGGCGGGCCGTGAAACGTGATGCGTGATGCGTAAGGTTCTCACGTTTTACGTTTCATGCATCACGCCCGTTGTCGTCTCGCTCAACGTAGGCCTGGCGATCTTAATCCTAATCCTGATCCGAATCCTATTTACATAGCAGTCCAACGGCGGGCCACACCCGCGCCGATACCGAGGAAAAGCTCACGCGAAGCCGCAAAGGCCGCCAAGCAGGTTTGCAAGTGGCAAGTCGCAGGTGGTCACGGTGTGCGTCTCAGACATTTGGCGTGGTTTAGCCGAGCGAAGTGGCGTCCACCACGCCCGCCCGGCGATGAAGTGATACTGTTGGCAAACCTCAAGCCGGTCGCTGTGCAATCCGGCAGGGGCGGTGATCCGGCCGTTCGGCCCCCACCCCTTGCCCCTCCCCCGTAAGCGGGGGAGGGGTGATCGCCCGGATCAGAGGGGCTACGTAAGACTCATCCCCTCCTGCAAAAACGGTCGAGGGGGGCATCCCCAGCGTACCAATAGTAAGCCAACAGCCTCATGAAGTCGCCGGGCTATAGAACGGCGCCGGATGATGGAGTTTTACAAATTAAACGGGTCATAGGCCTCATTCTATTACCAGATTGTTTTGTAAACGTTCATAATCCGGCTAGCCCCGCAACTGATTACTGATAACTGATCACTGATTACTCGTGCTCGCGCCTAACCTCGGCCTCACAATCCTCAATCCTAATCCTGATCCTATTTACAGAACAGTCGCCATGAGCAATAAGCTCACCGCATAACGATGAAAATAGGGACGCAGGTGGCGGGTGAGCATGAGACCTCGGAGGGTCTGCGCAGACCTCCGAGGTCTGGGGCCACCACGCCCGCCCGGCGATGAAGTCGCCGGGCTATAAAACGGCGCCGGATAATTCCGGCTAGGCACGCAGCGCTGTTTCTTCTGCTCGGAGCTACTGAACACTGAACACTGGATGACTGATTCCTGACCCCCTACGGAAAGGGTACTTACCGCAGAGGGCGCAGAGGACACAGAATCAACTGAACACTGATTACTGATTACTGATAACTGATTACTCCTACTCGCGCCTAACTTCGGCCTAACAATCCTCAATCCTAATCCTGATCCTATTTACGGAACAGTCACCATGAGCAATAGCTCACCGCATAACGACGAAAATGGGGACGCAGATGTTCGTCATGCTGAGCGACCGAAGGGAGCGAAGCATCTAGCGAGCGAAGCGAGCGCCATGCCGTGTTTTTTGCGCTTCGCTAGATTCCTCGGTCGCTTCGCTCCCTCGGAATGACGTCGCGAGGCTCTATTTACGGAACAGTATACCACACCTCCACCCGGGCGGCCTTGAAGGGAGAAATTAGAATTCTTCGCTGCCCACACGCAGGTTTTCGATGAGAAGATAGCCCGTCGCGGTGACGGCCATGAGGATGACACTGAGCGCCAGGGCTTGACCGAAGTTGGCGCGGCCCGGCTGACCCAATAGGCGATAAATGGCAACGGGCAGGGTGGGGAATTGGGGACGCGTGACCAGCAAGCTGGCACTGAATTCGCCCATGCTCACGGTGAAAGCAAAAACCAGCCCCACCAGCAGAGATCGCCTGATGATGGGGATGTCCACGTGGCGCCACACGTGCCAGGCATTGGCGCCCAACACCCGGGCGGCCTCCCGTAAGTGGGGGTTCATCCCTCGCAACACGGGCAAAATAGCCCGCAAGACAAAGGGGAACGCGATGAGGGTATGGGCAATGGGGGTGATGAGAAGGCTGGTTCTTAGGTTCAGAGGAGGTTTGCCCAGGGCCACAATGTAGCCGAACCCCAGGGTGACCGCACTGGTGCCCAGGGGGAGCATGAAGATGGGGTCAAGCCACCGGGCGAGGGAGGCCCGTCCCGGGCGGGGATCGCTGAGCAGATAGGCCGAAGGTAGGGCGATGATCAGGGCAAAGAGCATGGTCACCAGGGCAAAGGCCAGGGAATTGCGCGCGGCTTCGATGGGGGTGACGAAAAAAATCGAGCCGGTACGATTGATAAACAAGGCCCGGTAAAACGCCCATCCCCATCCTTGGGGCGTGCGGAAGGACTGAACGGCCAGCGCGGCCAGGGGCAGAAGCAGGAACAGGCTCAAGAAGGCGATCATGCCCCACAGCAGGGCTTTCTCCCACCAGGTTTTGGCAGGACGCTGCCCGCGACGCGCGGCCTGGAATTCGATGGGCGCGGTCATGCGTCGTTGCAAGTGGGTATAAAGGGCCATCATGGTCAGGGTAAAGGCCATTTGAATGATGGCCAGCACCGCGGCCAGGGGGAGATTGAAAAGCCGTACCGCGGTGCGGTAGATTTCCACCTCGATGGTGGCGAAGTGCGGCCCGCCCAAAATGAGCACCACACCAAAGGAGGTGAAATTGAAAAGATAGACCAGCAGGCTGGCGGCCCAGATGGCAGGGAAGAGCAAGGGGAGGGTGATGTGCCGGGCCCGGGCCCAGGGCCCCGCGCCCAATACCGCGGCCGCGGCCTCGAGCCGGGGGTCCAGGTTGGCCCAAAAACCGCCCACCATACGGATGATCACCGAGGTGTTGTAGAAGACATGGGCCAGTAGAATGATCCAAAGGGTGTGGAGCAGTCGGATGGGCGGGGTATCCAGATGAAAAAGCGCCATGAGGGCCTGGTTGAGCAAACCGCGCGGGCCGATGAGCGCGATAAACGCGGCCGCGGTCACCACGGTGGGCATGACAAAAGGCAGGGTGACCAAAGCTCGCAAGAGCTTCTTACCTGGAAATTGAAAACGGGCGAAGAGATAGGCCGTGGGCAGGCCCAGAACCCAGGCCCCCAGCGTGCTCACCGCGGCCTGCCACAGGGTGAACCCGATCACCCGGGCATAATAAGGCTTTTGCACCAACGCCCGCAGCCCCGACGCGTCGAAATGCCCATCCGGAAACAAGCTGATTTGAAAGATGCTCAGAATGGGGTAAAAGAAGAACAGCCCCAGGAAAAGAAGGGGGATGAGGGCGAGAAGCCCTTGCCGAACCCATCCCCAGGAACGAGGAGGGGGGCGAAAACGGGCGAGCGAGGCATGGCCCTTGGTATTCATGCTGAAAGAATTAGGCACGGTTCATCTTTGATGATGCTATTTTCAGAACAGTCACCATGAGCGATGGCTCACCACATAACGATGAAAATAGGCGGCGTTGGCGACACTGGCGGCGTTGGCGGTGATGATGAGTTGAAGCATTTTTGAGAAGGTTGTATCATAGGCAGAGCTG
>JALWZT010000195.1 GCA_027002405.1 Anaerolineae bacterium
TTGTGGAGTTTGAGGGTGGGGGGGGGGGGGGGTGGGGGAGGGTGGGGGGTTATGGCGGGGGAGGCTTGCGGGGGCGGGGGGGCCATGGTGGGGACAGGGGTGGCCGAAGATTCGGGGATGGCGGTGAAGGTGGGGGGGTTATTGAGCAATGCCCTCGTTGAGCCATACCGGCAATGGGGCTGTGGGATTATACGCGGCCTGATAGGTGTAGAGATGGGAGATTTCGTGGGGGATCACATTGTTGAGCCAATGGGCATCGGGGAAGCGCGAAGTGACGATCTGGGTGGTGATGGCCAGGTCAGGAAACGCCTCCCCTCCCACCCAGTCCAGGGCCAGGTTATGCCAGGCCGAAAATTCTCGAGAATGGTTGTAGACGATGATACGGATGGGAATACTCAAATCCACGCCAAAAAGCTGCCGTTGGCGCCGAATAGCCCGGAGCGCGATCGATTCCACTTTTTCCCCAAACAAGGCCGGCTTATCATGCCACAAGATAATCACCCGATCATTTTCCCGACGCTGCCACGAAAAGCGCGTATCCCGGTAGCGCACCCGCTGATGAGGGCTTTCGTAAGTGTGGCCTGCGGCATCTACAACTTGCCAGTAATACAAGATAGGGGACCAGGGCACCACCGTTGTATCCCGGGTATCCCAGGTATAATGCAGGGCCACCTCCTGCCCTGGTTCGATCTCCAGCGTTTTTCGGGTCATACTATTGGGACCAAACGCGCGGTCCACCCCGTAGACAAACTGGGCTTTGACGATCTCCTGGCCCGAGCTCACCGCCCGAGCATCAAAGGTGATGTGATCCGGAAACACCATCTCCACCTGGGTGGGGGAAAATTGCACCCCCTCCTGGGCCCGAGCGGGTCCAGTCAGTGCCAGGCCCCCAATCAGGATCATCCCCCACAGGAAAAACCGGAAAGTATATCTAGTCATCCGTGATCACATCCTCGAACGTTAAGCGTTGCACGAGCTTTTGGCGTTCCTTCTGCCGCGCGCGGGCCAGGACCTCGTCCACCACCACGCCATCCACGCCCAGGGCTGCCAACCTGCGTCTATCTTCCCGCCCGCGCACATCCCCTCGCACCACCACCCGGATACCTTCGGGCACCTGGGGGCGTAGCTTAGCCGCGTGGTCCGGGACCCATTGCCCGGTGTGGGGGTCTTGCTGGTCCAAAACCAGCACCCGAGGGGGAAACCGCAGGGTTTGCTCCAGTTCCTGGGGGGTGTGCACCGCCACCAACGCCTCCATGCCCAGCTCCCAGGCATAGGTCAAAAGCTGCCGATACAGGGTTTCGCTGAGGGATGCCATCATCAACCAGACCCCATCCGCGCCAGCCACCCGGGCCCGCAGCACTTGGTAGGGGTGAAAGTGGATATCGAAACGGATCACCGGCAATCCGATCCCTTGCGCCCGAAACGCCTCCTTGATGGCCGTGAGATGGGCCAGATCGCCTTGATAAAACCGGGCGTCGGTGGTGCAGAGGATGGCGTCCGCGCCCCCGCGGGCATAGGCCAGGGCCATGTCCACGGGATCAAACTCTCGTGCCAGCAGGCCTTTGGCGGGCGTGGCTCGGATGACCTGGGCCAGAAGACTCACTCCTGGTCGGGCCAGCGCGTTCATCACATCCAAAGGGCGCGGGGCAAAGGTGAGCAACGCCTGCAGATCGCTCTCCGGCATCTCGGCCATCTCTCGGGCCAGCTCCTGGCGCTTCCAGGTCATGATCACATCCAGAAGGCGTCCCTGGTGACGTGCACGTTGCAATCGTTTCTTGGGCATGGCTCCATTATAATCAGTCATGCCCCATTTCCGCCAGTCTACCGATTCAATGGGGGCGTGCCCGGCTGTCCCGTAAATAGGATCAGGATTAGGATTGAGGATTGTTAGGCCGAGGTTAGGCGCGAGCATGAGTAATCAGTGATCAGTCATCAGTAATCAGTGGAAATCTGCGTCGCATCTGCGTCAATCTGCGTCGTAATATCCAATACCCAATATCGATCATCTTGTACCTTTGTGCGCTTGGTGAAGAATTGAAATCCATATCACACTGATGCATCATCATCTTTTTGCAAACCAAGGGGCTTTAGGCTATGCTGCCAAAAATTATTCGGCATTCCGAATGCAGCATCCATTTCCAACCCAAGTCTTCCCCTTCTCCCTTTGTGGCATGGCGTTGACCGCGGGAAGCGCGCTTTTGTTGAAAACCCCGGGAGGTGTTTATGCGTCTTTACGAATTCGAAGGCAAGCAGCTTTTGGCAAAAGCGGGCGTGCCTATCCCAAAAGGTTATTACATCACCTATTCCGAAATGGGGGCCGTGGGCGCAGACCCCGAACTGGAGCGCATCTTTGATGAGCTCGGTGGTCGAGAGGTGGTGGTCAAAGCCCAGGTTCTGGCAGGTAAGCGGGGCAAAGCCGGGGGCATTCGCTTTGCCGATTCGCCCGAGGCCCTGCAACAGGTGGTTGAAGGCATGGTGGGGAGCGAACTGTTGGGCGAGACGGTTACAGGCGTGCTCATCGAAGAAAAAGCCGCGATTGAAAGGGAATACTACATCAGCATCACCTACGACACGGTCGCGCGCCAGCCTGTCCTGGCCATCAGTCAGGAAGGGGGTGTGGATGTGGAGACCTTTGCCAAAGAGCACCCCGATAGGCTCATTTTGCGGCGTTTTGGGCCCATTGTGGGACTCATGCCCTGGGTGGTGCGAGATGCCGCCGCGGCCGCGGGCTTCCGAGGTCGAGAATTGCATCGCGTGGCCGACATCGCGGTGAAATTATGGCGAGTTATGGTGGATAATGACGCGCGCCTGGTGGAAGTGAATCCCCTGGTGCGCACCGCCGATGGAAAGCTTCTCGCCCTGGATGCGGCCATCTTGCTGGATGGTGATGCCCGGGTGCGGCATCCTGAAACCAACTTCCCACCCCGTCAGGCCACAGGTCGCCCCCTCACCGAACGGGAGCTCATCGCCCAGGCCATTGACGAAGGGGATTACCGCGGGGTCGCGGGCAAGTATGTGGAGCTCGATGGCGATATCGGCATGCTCACCTCCGGCGGCGGGGGGTCCATCACCCTCATGGACGCGGTGGCCGCGTTTGGGGGACGCCCGGCCAACTACACCGAATATGGCGGCAACCCTCCGGCCGAGAAAGTCTACCGCCTGACCAAGGTGGTGGCCACCAAGCCAGGGCTCAACGGCCTGTTGATCGCCGGGGGCATTGCCAATAACACCCGGGTGGACGTCACCTTCGAAGGCATCGCCCGGGCCCTGGAGGAGATCCGGCCTGAATATCCCATTGTCATCCGTCGGGCCGGGCCGGGCGAAGAGGAGGGCCTGCGCATCATGCGGGAACTGGCCCAACGCCTGGGCCTGGACATGGAGGTCTATGGCGCGGAACTGCCCATGACCGAATCCGCCCGCATCATCGTAGAAAAAGCCGCGGCCTATCGGCAAAAGAAACACCAGATGTAACTATACACGTACCCTCTCATAGCAAGGCAAAAACCACGAAGACACGAAGGCACCAAGGCACGAAGGAAAAAATAGAAGGTTTTCTTCGTGTCTTCGAAAAGCTTCGAGCCTTCGTGGCAAAGCGTTGTATGGGATACCTGTATAGTTACCACCAGCTTTCCTAAAGTCATTACGGAGGCAGTTTCATGGGTATCTTGATCAACGAAAATTCCCGCGTGTTGGTGCAAGGCATCACCGGCCGCGAAGCATCGAAAGTCACCAAAGAGATGTTGGACTACGGCACCAAGGTCGTGGCCGGGGTCACGCCCGGGAAAGGGGGCCAGGAGGTCCACGGCGTGCCCGTCTACGATAGCCTGAGCCAGGCCCTGGAAGCTCATCCCACCATCAATGTGGTGCTCACCTACGTGCCCCCCTTGGCCGTGAAAGACGCGGTCATGGAAGCGTTGAACTACAATATCCCCTTCATCAACATCATCACCGAGCGGGTGCCCATGCTGGACGCGGCCCAAATCCATGCCTATGCCCGCCTGCGCCGCAGCCGCATTGTGGGGCCCACCTCGGTGGGCGTCATCAACCCCGGCGCCCGGGTCAAAGTGGGCCCTATTGGGGGTGTCAATGTGGATCGGGTCTATCAACCGGGCTCGGTGGGTGTGATCTCGAAAAGCGGGGGCATGACCACAGAAACATCCTGGATCATCCGCCAGGCAGGGTATGGCATCTCCACGGCCATGGGCATCGGGGGTGACTTCATCAAAGGGGGCAATTTCGTGGACCTGGTGCCTCTGTTCTTCAACGATCCTCAAACCGAAGCCATTGTCATCTTTGGCGAACCGGGCGGGGGCGATGAGGAGGCCTTGGCCGAGTATGTCACGGAATATGGGCTGCAAAAGCCCATCATCGCCTTTATTTCCGGCCGTTTCGTGGACCACATGCCCCAAGGGGTACAATTCGGGCACGCGGGGGCGGTGGTCGAGCGAGGCATGGGCAGCCCAGCCAAGAAAATGGCCGCGCTACGCAAGGCCGGGGTGCTGGTGGCCGAGGTCCAGCATGAGATCGGCACCCTGCTGAAGGAGGTTCTGGGATGAGTCAGGCTCGTTGGCGCACCGCGATCACGGATCACGTCAATCATGAACCTTACCTGCGAGGCTACCGGCTGGTAGACCTGGTGGGACGACACAGCTTTGCCGAAGTGGCCTATCTGACCCTGAAGGGTGAACTGCCCACCCCGGCCCAGGCCCGTATGCTGGACGCCATGCTGGTGGCGGTCATTGATCACGGCATCGCGGTGCCTTCGGTGGTGGCCGATCGGGTGGTCATCAGCGGAGGGAATCCTTTGCATGTGGGCGTGGCCGCGGGGATCCTCACCTTTGGCGAAGCCCATGGCGGCGCCATCGAGACCGCGGCCCGCATTTTGCAAGAAACCGCGGCCCAGGAGGGGGATGTCGCGGACCTGGCCCGGGAGCGGGTGGCTCAGGCCCGGGCCCAAAAGGAACGCCTGGCCGGATTTGGTCATCGCTATTACAAGGAAGCGGACCCCCGCACCGCGCGCATGTTCACCATCGCCCGGGAAGAGCAATTCTATGGTCGTCATTGCGCGTTGGCCGAAGCCATGGCCGCGGAACTCAAAGCCCAAACCGGTCGCTCCCTGGTGCTCAATGTGGATGGCGCCATCGCCGCCATTATCTCCGATATGGGATTTGACTGGCGCCTGGGCAAAGGCTTTTTCATCATGGGCCGGGTCGTGGGGCTCATCGCGCATGGCTTTGAGGAACTCACCCGAGAACGCCCCTTCCGCCGCTTGAGCGCGGACGAGATCGCGTACGACGGGCCACCGCCACGGGCATAGTAATCGTCTAAAAATGTGTTTCCGTTTTTGTGCTCATCGACTGAAGTCGAACACTTAAGGCCTACGGCCAGACCCCTTCTTCATCTCCCCCGCTTGCGGGGGAGAACAGCGGAAGGGGATCAGATGACGGCCTCCGCCGTCCAAAACGGCGACAAAAGGGGTCGCCGAAGGGCGACC